>JAICIE010000175.1 GCA_025924515.1 Jatrophihabitans sp.
GCACGGGCTCGTTGCGCGGCGGCGGGACCTGGGTGATGCCGTCCATGGCGGGTGGCCTTTCAGGTTCTGAGAGGGGCCGAAATGGCCATTCCGGCCCCTGGGTCAGCGGGTGGTGAACGAGCGCAGGAAGAAGCGGACGTTGGCCGGGCGCTCGGCCAGCCGCCGCATGAAGTACCCGTACCAGTCGACGCCGTAAGGAACGTAGGCGCGCACGGTGCAGCCGGTCGACGCGAGCCGCCGCTGCTCGCCGGCGCGGATGCCGTAGAGCATCTGCACCTCCCAGGAGTCCGCCGCGCGGCCGAGCTCGCCCGCCAGCCGCTGCGCCAGCTCGATCATCGCCGGGTCGTGCGAGCCCACCATCGGGTAGCCCCCGCCCCGCATCAGGACGCCGAGGCACCGCGCATAGGCGGCGTCGACGTCGCGACGGCCCTGGAAGGCGACCGCGGGCGGCTCGTTGTACGCACCCTTGACCAGCCGCACCCGTGAGCCGGCCACCGCCAGCGCGGCGGCGTCCTCCTCGGTGCGGCGCAGCATTGCCTGCAGCACCGCGCCGGTGGCCGGATGGTCGCGCCGCAGCTCGGCGAGGATGGCGAGCGTGGAGTCGACGGTGCGCGACTCCTCCATGTCGAGGGTGACCGTCGTCCCGATCGCCGTCGCCCCCGCCACGACGGGTCGGACCAGCTCGAGGGCAAGGTCGTGCCCCTCGGGCAGCGCCTGGCCGAAGGCGGAGAGCTTCACCGACACCTCGGCTCTGCGGCCCAGGTCGAGCGGTGCCAGCCCGTCGAGTGCCTGCAGATAGGCGTCGCGGGAGCGCTCGGCCTCGGCCCGGCTGGTGACGTCCTCCCCCAGGTGGTCGAGGGTGACCGCGATGCCGTCGGCGGCGAGCGCCCGGACCGCGACGAGCGCGTCGTCGAGCTTCTCGCCCGCGACGAACCGGTCGACCACGCGGCGGGTCGCGGGATTACCCGTGACGAGACGACGCAGCCCCGGCCGTCGCGACGCAGCGAGCAGGGCCTTCTGGGTGAGCACGAACGCCTCCCGTCGATGGGGTCGCCCCAGACGTTAGGTACGGCGACCACCGGATGCCAGGACCGGGGTACCCGACTCGCCCGGAGCGATGCCCCCGCCCGGGTCCCCGGCGACATCGGCGGTCTCGCACGTCTTGGGCCTTGAAACCGTGCGACATCGCCGATCTCGCCGGGACCAGCCGGTGAGGTCAGACGGAGCCGGTCCAGCTGTACAGATGCTCCGGGCGACCGGCGCTGCCGTACCGCGGGTGGTACTCGACGTTGCCCGAGTCGGAGAGGAACTTGAGGTAGCGCCGGGCGACGCTCTCGCTGAATCCTGCACGGGTGGCCAGGTCACCGGCGGTCAGCCGGTCGTCGGCCGACCGCAGGATCTCGACGACGACCTTCAGCGTGGCGGCCGAGATCCCCTTGGGCAGCAGATCGTCGCTGCCGCTGCGCAGCAGGGCGAAGATGCGGTCGATCTCACGCTGCCCCGGTGCCTGGGTCACCGCCAGCCGGTTGCGGGCGGCGGCGTAGTTCTCCAGCCGCTCCCGGAACGCACGGAAGCCGAACGGCTTGACGATGTAGTGGACGACGCCGAGGTTCATGGCGCCGCGGAGGATGTCGACGTCCTTGGCCGAGGTGATGGCGATGACGTCGGTGGGTGGCCGCCCCGGGGCGCGCAGCGCTCGCAGGACCTCGAGACCGGGCAGGTCGGGCAGGTACATGTCGAGCAGGACCAGGTCGGGGCGCAGCGACTCGGCGAGCCGCACGGCCTCGGTGCCGCTCGTCGTCGCCCCGACGGCGGTGAACTCGGGCAGCCGGTCGACGAACTCCCGGTGGATGCTGACCGCGGCCGGGTCATCGTCAACGACCAGGGTGCGGATCACCGGACCGGCGCCTCCAGCACGCGGACCGCGGCCGGCACGGGCAGGCGGACGGTGAAGACGGCTCCCTCGTCGTTGGCCACCGCGATGTGGCCGCGCCGTCGGCGGACCTCCTGGCTCACGAGGGCGAGACCGAGACCGCGGCGGTAGCCGGGCTGCCGCGCCGCCTTGGTCGTGAAGCCGTCGGTGAAGATCTCGTCGGCGATGTCCGGGTCGACGCCCTGCCCGGAGTCGTGGACGCGGAGGACGAGCGAATCCGCGTCGACTCCGATCGCGACGTCGACGCGGCCTCCCACCGCCGCTTGCGATGCCGAGTAGATCGCGTTGTCGATCAGGTTCCCGATGATCGTGACCAGGGCCTGCGAGTCCTCGTCGGGCAGCTCGGGCAGCTCGCTCCCGGGCGCGACCGTGAGCTGGACCCCGCGCTCGCTGGCGACCGCCGCCTTGCCCAGGAGGAGGGCGGACACCACCGGGTCATCGATCGAGCCGACGATGACGGCGGCGAGCTCCTGGTAGAGGTCGGACTGCCGGTTGATGTAGCGCAGCGCCTCCTCGTACTTGCCCAGCTCGACGAGGCCGCCGATGACGTGCAGCCGGTTGGAGAACTCGTGCTCCTGCGCGCGCAGTGCGTCGGCGAGGCCGCGGACGTCCTGCAGCTCGCGGGCGAGAGTGTCCAGCTCGGTGCGGTCGCGGAGGGTGATGACGGCGCCGATTGCCCGCCCGCGCAGCTCGACGGGCATGCGGTTGACCACGAGCACGCGGTCGCGCAGGACGACGACCTCGTCGAGGCTCGCGGTCTGACCGGTGAGCACCTCCTGGACCCGGCCGGCCGGCAGCACGTCGGACAGCCGCCGGCCCACGGGCAAGGGGTCGACGTCGAGCAGTCGCTGCGCCTCGTCGTTGATCATCGTGATGCGCCCGGAAGCGTCGACCGTGACGGCGCCTTCCCGAACCCCGTGCAGCATGGCTTCGCGTTGCTCGAGCAGCCCGGCGATCTCGCCGGGCTCGAGGCCGAACGTCTGCCGCTTGACCCGCCGGGACAGCAACACCGCCCCGGTCACGCCGAGTCCGAGGCCGAGGATCGCCGGCAGCAGGTCGATGAGCAGGCGAGCGCGCAAGGTCTGGCTGATCTTCTGCACCGTGATGCCGACGGAAACGAGACCGATCACTTTTCCATCCGCATTCCGGATCGGCACCTTCGCCCGCATGGAGCGCCCGAGAGAACCGTTCTGGATACCCACGAAAGTCTTCCCGGAGAGCACTGCCTCGGGATTCTCACCGGGATCGCCGAGCAGCGACGTGCCGATCAGCTGCGGATTGGGATGCGAGTAACGGATACCTTTGTCATCGGCCACCACGATGAACGCGGCTCCGGTCGCATCGCGGAAGTGCTCGGCGATCGGGTCGATGATCGCCTGCGGCTCCGGCGTGGAGAACGCCTCGACGACGTCGGCGTCCGTGGCCACGACCCGGGCCACGGCGAGCGCCCGCTCGCCCGCCTGGGCGTCCAGCTCGCTGCGCGCCTGGACGAAGGACACCAGCGCGCCGGCCGCCACCGTCATCAGGATGAGCCCGAGCACCAGCACGGTGATCTGGGTCGACAGCCGCCGCGGCAGCCGGACCCCCGGGATGGCCACAGCAAGCAGGGTAACCCCGGTCACAGAGCGCTCGTGTGGCTTTTATGCGCGGAAATGAACACAAACGCCGCAATGCTCCTTGCGGCGGAAAATCGACAATCCCCTATGGCCGCGGTCACAGTTGCCGGCACGCAGTTCTCCACTGCCGACAAAGGGGTTTTCGATCGTGTCCTTGAAGCGTCCGGGCCGCCACCCGGAGGGCGGCGGCCCAGCCGATCAGCCGGCGGGCATCGACATCGTCGGGCTGACGAAGCGGTATCTGACCCCGAAAGGGGAGGCGTTCACGGCCATCAAGGACGTGACGCTGAAGGTCGAGGCCGGCCAGTTCTGCTCGATCGTCGGCCCGACCGGCTGCGGTAAATCGACCACCCTCGCGCAGGTCTCCGGCCTCGAGAAGCCGAGCGCGGGCACGGTGAAGGTGGGCGGCCGTCTCGTGGACGGCATCACCAGTGGCGTCAGCTACATGTTCCAGGCGGACGCGCTCTTTCCGTGGAAGAGCGTCCTGCAGAACGTGATCATGGGCCCGATCCTGGTCGGCACACCCAAGCGCGAGGCGGCCGAGCTCGCTCTGGAATGGATCCGCCGGGTCGGTCTGACGGGCTTCGAGGACCGCTATCCGCACCAGCTCTCCGGCGGAATGCGCAAGCGCGTCGCGATGGCGGCCGCCCTCATCAACAACCCGCGCATCCTCCTGATGGACGAGCCTTTCGGCGCTCTCGACGCGCAGACCAAGGTCATCATGCAGAACGAGCTGCTCAAGCTCTGGGAGGAACTGCGGCCTTCGGTCCTGTTCATCACGCACGACCTGGACGAGGCCGTCGCTCTTTCCGACCGCGTGGCGATCATGACCAGCAGCCCTGGTGCGGTCAAAGAGGTGTTCGACATCGATCTGCCGCGGCCGCGCGGAAATGTTCAGGAGATCCGCCACGAGCAGCGGTTCCTCGAACTGCAAGGGCGGATCTGGGAGTCCCTCAAGGACGAAGTGACCCGCGCCTACGCACGGTCGACAGGGGCAGCAGCATGACCGCCGTCATCGGCGGTCCAGGAGCAGCGGCGGCGGTGCAGCCGTCCGACCTCCAGGTCGCGGGCAAGCGCCGGAACCGGCGCCGCGTGACGGGCGTCTGGCTCGGCCGGATCGCCGTCGCCGTCATCGTGATCGGCGGGTGGCAGTGGTTCACCGACGCCGGCTGGGTGGACAAGTTCTTCTTCGGTCAGCCGTCGGCGGTCTGGGACAGCCTGGTCAAGCTCTTCACCAAGGGCACGGCCTTCGGCTCGATCTGGGAGAACCTCTGGGTCACCGTCAGGGAAGCGTTCGGCGGCTTCCTCCTCGGCACCCTGGCCGGTGTCGTGATCGGCATCCTGCTGGGCTCGAACCGTTATCTCTCCGCGGTGACCGGCCCGTACATCCGGATCGTCAACTCGATCCCGCGCATCATCCTCGGCTCGATCTTCATCGTGGCGTTCGGCCTCGGGATGTTTCCGAAGATCCTCCTCGCCGCCGTCCTCGTCTTCTTCATCGTGTTCTTCAACGCGTTCCAGGGCGTCCGCGAGGTCGACCAGAACCTGATCGCGAACGTGCGCGTGCTGGGCGCGTCACCGTTGCAGGTCGCGCGGCACGTGACCATTCCCTCGGCCATGAGCTGGATCATCGCCAGCCTGCACACGGCTTTCGGTTTCGCCATCGTCGGCGCGCTCGTGGCCGAGGTGCTCGGGGCGCAGCGCGGAATCGGCCTGATCATCAGCCAGGCCCAGGGGACCTTCGATCCGGACACGGTCTTCGCCTGCATGGTGATCATCGCCGTCGTCACCCTCGGCGCCGAATTCCTCATCAGCCTGCTGGAGCACAGCCTCCTGAAATGGCGGCCACCGAGCCGCTCCGAGGCTCCGGCCATCTAGAGGAGGCGTATCCCGTCCGACCATTCCGCGATTCGCGTACACCGCACTCACATCATGAAAGGAACACCGGAACAATGAACAAGCGGGCAATCTCATGCGTCGCTGCCGCCGGGGCGATCGCCCTCAGCCTGACGGCCTGTGGCAGCAGCTCCGGCAACTCGAATTCGGCCAGCAGCGGCTCCGGCTCGGTGCCCACCGTCAAGATGATGGTCGGCGGCATCGACAAGCAGATCTACCTGCCCTACCAGCTCGCCCAGAACCTCGGCTTCTACAAGAAGTACGGCGTCAACGTCGAGCTCTCCACCGAGCAGAACGGCGGCGTCGGCGCCGAGGACGCCATGGCCTCGGGCACGGTCGACTTCGCCGGCGCCTGGTACATCCACACCGTCGACTTCCAGTCGAAGGGCAAGGACGTCATCAACGTCGTGCAGCTCTCGGGCGCACCGGGCGAGCGGGAGATGTGTACAATGAACAGCGGCGTGCACTGGGGCGCCGACTTCAAGGGCAATACCTTAGGCGTCACCTTCATCTGTTCGGGCACCGACACCCTCACCCAGTTCATGGCAGGACAGAA
>JAICIE010000176.1 GCA_025924515.1 Jatrophihabitans sp.
GCCGCGCAAGCGCCATCGACCCACGTCTCGGTCAGCGCGCAAGCCGGCCTCCAATCCGCCACCACGTCGCCGAACGACTGGTGGTGGTGAGCCGGCTGCCGGAGTAACCCCGGCTCGTCCCGGCGGGATCGGGGTCGCCGCTCTGATGTCAGGATGACCGCATGGCCGAAGCCCCGGACGGTCTCACTCACCTGCACAGCGGCAAGGTCCGCGAGCTGTTCCGCACCGAGGACGGCCGCTTGGTCATGCTCGCGACCGACCGCATCTCGGCATTCGACTACGTCCTCGACTCGGAAATTCCGGACAAGGGCCGCGTCCTCACCGCCATGAGCGTCTGGTGGTTCGGACAACTGGGCTCGATCGTCCCGAACCACCTGGTCAGCACCGACGACGCCGTCCTCCCGGAACAGTGGCGCGGGCGTGCGCTCGTCGTCGCGGCGTTGCAGATGGTCCCCGTGGAGGCGGTGGCTCGGGGATATCTCACGGGTTCCGGATTCGCCGAATACCGAGCCTCGGGCGCGGTATGCGGCATCGAGCTCCCGGCAGGGCTCGAGGACGGTTCGCGCCTTGCTCAGCCGATCTTCACGCCGGCGACGAAGGCCGAGCGTGGAGCCCACGACGAGAACATCAGCTACGACCGGCTGGCCGCGACGATCGGTGCATCGACCGCGGCCCGGATCAAGGACCTCACCCTGGCCGCCTACGCGAGAGCGGCGGAGCTGGCGCTTCAGCGCGGCATCATCCTGGCCGACACGAAGCTCGAATTCGGCCGCACCGACGCGGAGGAGCTCGTGCTCGGTGACGAAGTGCTCACCCCCGACTCGTCCCGGTTCTGGCCGGCCGACGACTACCGGCCCGGGCGGGCTCAGCCCAGCTTCGACAAGCAGTTCGTTCGCGACTGGCTGGTCTCGCCGGAATCAGGATGGGACCGCCGGTCCGGCGCGCAGCCGCCGCCGCTTCCGGAGCGGATCGTCGCCGCGACCCGCGCGCGCTACATCGAGGCCTACGAGCGCCTGACCGGGCTGCGGTTCAGTGACTGGCCGGGCTAGCGGCCGGCGAGTCCAGGCACTGCTCGCCGAAAGCCCGCGCAACCTGCTCCCCGATGCGGATCAATGCCTGCAGATCCTCCGCGGTGAGCTGGTCGATCAGGTGCCGCCGAACCGAAGTCACATGACGGGGAGCGGCCGCCTCGATCGCCGCCCATCCCGCATCGGTGAGGACGATCACCGCGCCGCGGAGATCGTCCGCGCAGTCGGCCCGCTGCACCAGCCCGCGCTGCTCCATGCGGCTGACGTGGTGCGACAGGCGGCTCGGCGACCACTGCATGCGCGCCGCCAACTCGGTGAGTCGGTGCCGGCGGCTCGGCGCCTCGGACAGCGAGGACAGCACCAGGTAGTCCGGCATGGACAGACCGCTGTCTCTGCTCAGATCGCGGGCGATCGCCGAATCGGCGAGCAGCACCATGCGCCGGTACGCCCGCCACGCGCGCTGCTCCTCGTCGCTGAGCCAGCACACGTCCGTCACAGAGCCAGATTACTGACGCGTCACCGATCCGGCGCGTCGTCGGCGCGGCTGCCGTGCGCCCCATGGCCGTGACCGCCGCTGCACGTCCCGTCCCCGGTACCGCGGCGTCGCTGGCGGCGCAGGTGCGCAGTTCGGTATCTACCGGGCCTTCGTGACGCGCCTCCTCGCCGCGACCGGCGCGATCAAGATCTGCGCCGCCTGCTCCCCGTGAGGCGGGAGAGGTTGGGGCGGGCGTTGAGCGCGTCGATGCGGATCCTGCGCCGGGTCGGCTGGCGTTAGGCTCGCCCGGTCCGTAGCTCGGCAGGAGGTGTCATGGCCCGCGTCGCCGTCGACGTCGTGCTCAAGGCGGAGATCCTCGATCCCCAGGGGCAGGCCATCCTGGGCGCGCTGGCACGCCTGGGGATCTCCGGCGTTAGTGACGTGCGGCAGGGCAAGCACTTCCAGTTGGAGGTCGACGGGAGCGTCGACGACGAGCAACTGGCGAAGATCGCAGACACGCTGCTCGCCAATCCGGTGATCGAGGACTTCACGATCCGCCGCTGAAGCCACACTCGGTAACCTGACCGGGTGCCGGTTCGGGTCGGAGTGGTCACGTTCCCGGGGTCCCTCGACGACCGCGACGCGGCGCGAGCGGTCCGTATCGCAGGTGCCGAGGCGGTCGGGCTGTGGCACGCCGACCCGTCGCTGCACGGCGTCGACGCAGTGATCCTGCCGGGCGGATTTTCCTACGGCGACTATCTGCGCTGCGGAGCGATCGCCCGCTTCTCGCCCGTCATGGAGAGCGTGGTGGCGGCCGCCCGCGACGGGCTCCCGGTGCTGGGGATCTGCAACGGGTTCCAGGTGCTGTGCGAATCGCATCTGTTGCCGGGGGCGCTGATCCGCAATCGGGTGCGTCGTTTCGTCTGCCGGGAGCAGCGGCTGCGGATCGACGACGTCACCAGCGTCTGGACCTCGGCGTACCGGTTGGGGCAGGAGATCACGATCCCGATCAAGAACGGCGAGGGGGCCTTCGTCGCGGACGCGGCGACGCTGGACCGGCTGGAGGGCGAGGGGCGGGTCGTCGCCCGCTATGTGGACGGCAACCCGAACGGCAGCTACCGCGACATCGCTGGGATCCGCAACGCGGCCGGCAACGTCGTCGGGCTGATGCCGCATCCCGAACACGCGGTCGACGGCCTCGTCGGGTCGGGCACCGAGGGACTCGGTTTCTTCTCCGGGATCCTGGCGACGCCGCCGGCGGAGACGGCGGCATGACCGCGGTCGCCGTCGACACGGTCGCCCGGGCCGCTGCGACTCCGGAGCAGCCGCAGCCGTACGCCGAGCTCGGGCTTGCCGAGATCGAATACCGGCGCATCGCCGAGATCCTGGGCCGTCGCCCCACCTCCGCGGAGCTCGCGATCTATTCGGTCATGTGGAGCGAGCACTGCTCGTACAAGTCGTCGAAAATCCATCTGCGCCAGTTCGGCGAGAAGGCGCCGCAGACCGACACGCTGTTGGTCGGCATGGGGGAGAACGCCGGTGTGGTCGACGCCGGCGACGGCTGGGCGGTGACCTTCAAGATCGAGTCGCACAATCATCCGTCCTACGTCGAGCCCTACCAGGGCGCGGCCACCGGCGTCGGCGGGATCGTCCGCGACATTCTGACGATGGGTGCCCGTCCGGTCGCGGTGATGGACTCCCTGCGATTCGGACCGCTCGGCCTGCCGGACACAGACCGCGTGCTGCCGGGCGTGGTCGCCGGCGTCGGCGGATACGGCAACTGCCTGGGGCTACCGAACATCGGCGGCGAGACCGCGTTCCACGAGTCCTATCTGGGCAACCCGCTGGTCAACGCGCTTTGCGTCGGCGTCATGCGCACCGACGGGATCAAGCTGGCCAGGGCCGACGGTCCGGGCAACAAGGTCGTGCTCTTCGGAGCCCGAACCGGAGGCGACGGGATCGGCGGCGCCAGCGTGTTGGCGAGCGCCTCCTTCGATCAGGAACACCAGAAGAAGCGGCCCAGCGTGCAGGTCGGCGACCCGTTCGCCGAGAAGGTGCTCATCGAGTGCTGCCTGGAGATCTTCGCGGCCGACCTTGTCGTCGGGATTCAAGACCTCGGCGCGGCGGGCATCTCCTGCGCCACAACCGAGTTGGCGGCCGCGGGCACCGGCGGCATGGACGTCGAACTCGACCTGGTCCCGCTGCGCGACCCCACCCTCGTACCCGAAGAAATCCTGATGAGCGAATCGCAGGAGCGGATGATGGCAGTCGTCGCTCCGGACCGACTCGACGACTTCCTGAATGTCTGCGCCAAGTGGGACGTCCTGGCCACCGTTATCGGCACCGTCACCGATTCCGGCCGGCTGCGGATGACCTGGCACGGGGAGCAGATCGTCGACCTTCCGCCGCGCACCGCCGCCCACGAGGGTCCGGTGTACGACCGGCCGATCGAGCGTCCGTACGACCAGGACGTGTTCGTCGAACACGACGGGAGGACGCTGCCACGCCCGCGCACCGGCGACGAACTGCGCGCGACGCTGCTCCGGCTGACGTCCTCGCCCAACCTTGCGTCGAAATCTTGGGTGACCGACCAGTACGACCGGTACGTGCAGGGCAACACGGTGCTCGCCGCACCCGAGGACGCCGGAATGATCCGTCTCGACGAGAGCACGGTGCGTGGCGTTGCCCTCTCCGTCGACGGGAACGGGCGTTACACCAATCTCGATCCTTACGTCGGCGCGCAGCTGGCGCTGGCCGAGGCGTACCGCAACGTGGCCGCGGCCGGAGCCCGTCCGGTCGCGGTGACCAATTGCCTCAACTTCGGATCGCCCGAGGATCCCGGCGTGATGTGGCAGTTCGCCGAGGCCGTGCGCGGCCTTGCCGACGGCTGCCAAATCCTTCGAACCCCGGTCACCGGCGGCAACGTGAGCTTCTACAACCAGACGGGAAACCTGCCGATCCTGCCGACGCCGGTCGTCGGGGTGCTCGGGGTCATCGACGACGTCACACGACGCACCGCGCAGGGCTTCCGGACCGACGGGGCGCTGGTGTACTTGCTCGGCGAGACGGAGGACGAGTTCGGCGGATCCGAATGGGCCTACACCGTCCACGGCTTCATCGGCGGCCGCCCGCCGACGGTCGATCTCGCCCGGGAGCGCCTGCTCGCGGACGTCCTCATCAACTGCTCCCGTGACGGGCTGGTCGACTCGGCGCACGACCTGTCCGAGGGCGGGTTGGCGCAGGCGTTGGTCGAGTGCTGCCTGCGCGGGGACGCCGGTGCGCGGATCGTGCTGCCCGAGGGCGCCGACCCGTTCGTGGCGCTGTTCTCCGAGTCGACCGCCCGCGCGGTCGTCACCGTGCCGCGCACCGAGGAGGTGCGGTTCACCGACATGTGCACCGCTCGCCGGATGCCGTTCGCCCGCATCGGCGTGGTCGACCTCCTCGACGGCCGCCTCGAGGTCCAGGGCCTGTTCAGCATCTCGTTGCGCGAGCTGCGGCGGGCCTCGGCGTCGACGCTGCCTCGCCGCTTCGGCTGATGCCGTCCCGGCTCCCCGCCGAGTTCGACGCCTACACGCGCCAGCGCACCGTGCTCGCCGAGTGGCTCGACGAGCTTGCCGAGGACGACGCGCGGCGCCCCTCGGTCCTGGCCGGCTGGGACGTGCGCGCGCTGGTCGGTCATCTCGTCGTCAGCGGCGAGGGTCTGCGGGGCTGCCTGAGGACCCGGTCGGAGCTGTCCCCGCTGCCGCCGTCGGTGTACGTGCGGGCGTACGAGCCGGCGGCTGCAGACATCGCGGCCGCCGCGGTCGCTGCAGCGGGTGAGGCAGGCCTTCGCGAGCTGACCGTGCGGCTGCGCGAGCCGATCGCCGCGGCCGCGCCGGATACCGCGGTGCTGGCCGCTCCTCGCGGACCTATCCGTGCCCTCGACTTCGCCCGGCTGCGCACCGTCGAACTCGTCGTCCACTCCGACGATCTGTCCCGCTCGCTCCCCGACCGTCCGCCAGTGCCGCTGGAGCGGCCGGCGCTCGGAAGCGCGGTGCGCACGCTCGCCGAGATCCTCGCCGCGCAGGCGCCCGGCCGGTCGGTGGAGGTCCGGGTTCCGCCCTTCGTGGCCGTCCAGGCGGTTCCGGGGCCGCGGCACACCAGGGGTACGCCGCCGAACGTGGTGGAGACGGACCCGCAGACCTGGCTGCGGTTGTCGACCGGACGCCTCCGGTTCGCCGACGCGCTCGCCGCGCAGCGGGTGAGCGCCAGTGGCACCCGTGCCGACCTGACGGCACACCTGCCGGTGCTGGCGTAGCCCGCGCGGGTGGCCCGGCGCCCGGCGGCGTCACCCGTTTGCATCCGGCAAACGGGTTGGCAAACGGGGCAAACCGCGGCCGTTCCGGTTTGCCGAATGCAAACCGACCGCGGAGCACGTGGTCGGGCACCCCGCGCAGCAACCCCGAACGTCCGCCCGGCGCCCCGCACACCCGCCCGACGGCCC
>JAICIE010000177.1 GCA_025924515.1 Jatrophihabitans sp.
CGCCGACAGCGCCGACAGCGGCGACAGCGGCGACCGCGGCGACAGCGCCCGTCGCCGGGACCCCTGCCGCAGCCGCGCCGGTGCCCGCCGCGGGGACCCCGACCGCGACCGAGCCGCTGCAGCTGCGGCGCCGGCTGCTCGACCTGGGCATCCCGGTCAACTGGCTGCCCGCCGACGCGGACGATTCAGTCGCCTGCGTGCGCGCCGCGGTCGGCCACGTGCCGGCGGCCCGGCCGCCGGAGAGCTCGCAATTCCTGCTCGTCGTCGCCGGCCCCGCCGACCTCGCGCTGGAGACGGCGCAGCAGGTGCAGCAGCGCCTCGGCCTGCGGCGGCCGGTTCGCACCGTCGGATTCGCCGACGCCGCCACAGAGCTTCGCGACGAGCGGCAAGCCGCCCTGTTGGCCGCAGAAGTCCGCTACGGCGAGGACGGTCCGGCCGTGATCGCCGTCGCGCTCGACCAGGCGGGTGCCGCCGGGTGGGCCGACGACGCCGCGCGCAGGATCGTCGACCGGCTCGAGCCCGACGCCATCTGGGGCGTGGCCGACGCCCGCTGGCGGCCCTCGGACGTGCGCGCGCTACTCCGCCAGCTGCCCCGCACGGACGCTCTCGCGGTCGTGCACGCCGACCGGACCGTCAGTCCGGCAGCGCTGTGGGAGCTCAACCTGCCGGTCGCGCTGCTCGACGGCCGGCCGGCCACGCCCGCCGCCTGGACCGCCCTGCTCCTCGACCGTCTCGACACCCTGGCCTGACCCATGGTGCGCTGGTCGACGATCGTCCTGGCTCTTGTGCTGAGCACACCGATGCTCTGGCAGGCGCTCGTGGACCAGACCCTGCCCGTCGACACGGCCGTTGTTCGGTTCGTGCTGGCGCTGCCGATCGCTGCGATCCTGCTGGGTCTGGTCCGCGCCGCCGCCGGGTCCGGCTCGCGCGGCGACTGACGAGGACGTGGCGCCTGGCCCGAGTGCCCGGCGCCGCCGGGACGGCCGACGATCACGTTTGTCCCGCCACCGCTCGATCCGCCCCGGCCCAGTGAGCAGACGCGGGACAGACGGGATCAACTCGCCCGGCGGACTTGGCTCACGCGGCACCCTAAAGTCGCCCGCCCCGGGACCGATCCCCTTATCGACCGACCAAGGACGACGGTCACCGCATCTCAGCCCACGGACGGGTCCCATGACGCAGCCCCAGGACGACAAGATCGTCCAGCAGGCCCTCGTCGCGAATTTCGACGCATTCGACCACTCGGTCGGCGCCGTCGTCACCGCGAGCCGGGCCGCTGCCTCTGCGCCCGACACGTCCCGAAGGCTCACTTCCCGCCGCATCCGTCGGTCTCGACGTGCGGTGCTCCCGCGACGGACGCCTCGCGTCCCAGCGGACCTGACAGCTTCGCCCGCCGCGCGCTCTTCGCACGCGGACTAACGGGTGAAGGTGCCGGATCGGGGCGAACCCCCGCACGCCTCGATCCGGCAACCTGCAGCGGGACCTCGGTGGGCCCCCGACCACCGAGGTCCCTCTGCATCGGCCAACCCCTGACCACGCCCGGCCCGACCCCGGCGTGGTGAGGTGAACGCGTGACCACCGTTCCCGACTCCATCACCGCCCGCAGCTCCGAGCGGCTGCGCGCCCGCTGGCGCGACGGCGCCCCGGCCTTCGGTGTCTGGAGCACGCTGTCCGATCCGGTCGTCGCCGAACTGCTCGCCGCGTCGGACTTCGACTACGTCTGCGTCGACCTCCAGCACGGCCTGGCCACTTCCGCGGAGCTGCCGGCCATGCTGCAGGCCATGCGCGCCGCCGGGCGCGCCCCGCTCGTCCGTCCGGCCTGGAACGATCCCGTCCACGTCATGCGCGCCCTCGACAGCGGCGCCGCCGGGGTCGTCGTTCCCATGGTCAACAGCGCCGAGGACGCAGCCCGCGCGGCCTCGGCCAGCCGCTTCCCGCCGATCGGGATCCGCAGCTGGGGTCCCATGTGGGGCGACGTGCGCGCCGACGGAGCATTGCCGCCGGGCGAGCAGGACGCCGCCGTCCTCTGCCTGGTGATGGTCGAAACGCAGCCCGGCATCGACGCTCTCGACGAGATCGTCGCCGTGCCCGGCGTCGACGGCGTCTACATCGGACCGAACGACCTGGCGCTGGGCACCGGGCACGGCCGCGGCACCTACCGCGACACTCCGCAGGTCGATGCGCTGATCCAGCGCATCATCGACACCTGCCGGGCCGCGGGCATCGCCGCGGGGTTGCACTGCTCGGACATCGAGATGGCGCGCCACTGGGCCGGACGTGGCGCCACCATGCTCACCGGCGCCACCGACAGCACCCTGCTGAAGTCGGCAGCCGACGCCACCGTCGCCGCCCTCCGCGGCTAGGACGTCCCTGAACCGCTGCAGGTCGCACCCCCCGGCGTGATCTCCCGCTGTCATGATCGGCCCATGTCCCGGGTCCGGCGTGCGATCACCGTCGGAGCCTGTCTGCT
The DNA here is from genome assembly GCA_025924515.1 of Jatrophihabitans sp. Taxonomy (GTDB): domain Bacteria; phylum Actinomycetota; class Actinomycetes; order Mycobacteriales; family Jatrophihabitantaceae; genus JAICIE01. Next base: position 2,471 of record JAICIE010000177.1, read on the forward strand.
CGCCGTCCTGCCGGCGGGCGCGTGTTCGTCGCCCCTCGTCAAACCCGGCGCGACAGGGGCGCCCGGCGCCGGCGACCCGTACTTCCCGCTGCAGGGCAACGGTGGCTACGACGCTCTCTCCTACCGCATCGACCTGCGCTACGACCCGCATTCCTCGCACCTGTCCGGCCGCACCACCATGACCGCCCGCGCGACCGAGACCCTCTCGCGATTCGACCTCGACCTGCGCAGCTGGCTGCGCGCGTCCTCAGTGACGGTCAACGGCAAGCCGGCAACTGCCGCGTCCGCTCGCGGTCAGGAACTGGTCGTCACGCCGCCCCACCCACTTCCGGCCGGCGCGCCGTTCACCGTCGACGTCAGCTACGCGGGCCCGGCCCGGCATCTCGTCGAGTCCGGGATCGAGACCGGGTTCATCACCACCGACGACGGGGCGTTCGTCGGCGGCGAACCCGACGGAGCGCCGACCTGGTACCCGGTGAACGACACGCCTCGCGACAAGGCGACCTACACCGTCGCCGTCACCGTCCCGAAACCGCTCGTCGCCGTCTCCAACGGCGTGCTCCTCGGCGTCACCTCCGCGGGCGCGCAGCGCACCTGGACCTGGCGGCTCGACCAGCCCGTGTCCAGTTACCTCGTCACCGCCACCATCGGCCGGTTCGATGTCCGAAGAGGACGGACCGCAGCGGGGGTGCCGTCCTTCGTCGCCGTCGATCCGCGCCAGGCCCGCAGGGCCGATCCCGTGCTGCGGATGTTGCCGCAGATGGTCGAGTACTTCTCCTCCGTCTACGGGCCGTACCCGTTCGACGCCACCGGCGCGATCGTCGACAACGCGTACGTCGGTTACGCGCTGGAGACCGCATCGCGGCCGCTGTTCGACCGCGCTCCGGACCAGCCGACGCTCGCCCACGAGCTGGCGCACCAGTGGTTCGGCGACGACGTGACGCTGGCCAGATGGCGCGACATCTGGCTCAACGAGGGTTTCGCCCAGTTCTCGAGCTGGTTGTGGGACGAGCACCGGGGCCGGAGAACGGCTGCCGACGCACTGCGGCAGTTGCTCCGGCAACCTGCCGGCAATCCCCAGTGGTGGGACCCGCCGCCGGGCGATCCCGGCTCGGCGCGCGACGTCTTCTCCTGGTCGGTCTACGCGCGGGGGGCCGGGACGCTCGAGGCGCTGCGACAGCGGGTCGGCGACAAGATGTTCTTCCGGATCCTGCGCGGTTGGCTGGCCGCGCACCGCTTCGGCAACGCGACCGTCCCCGAGTTCACCCGTTACGCCGCCCGGGTCTCCGGGCGCGACCTGACCTCCTTCTTCCACGTCTGGCTGTACCAGCAGGGCAAGCCGTCGAAATGGTGAGCCCGACCTGAGCCGATCCCGCTGACGTTGTGGAAGTGAACCGGCCGGACGGCCGGAGAGCGTCACGCCGTTCGCGGCCGGCCGCCGAGGTCGTCCGCGACGGGGAGGAACCGGATCGCCGTGACGGCGGCGAAGGGCGCGGGCTTCCTCACATCCGGCGACCGCGCATGACGACGCGCGGTGGCTGCACGACCGCCCACACCACCAGGCCCAGCACCGCCGCTGCGCCGAGAAGCAGGAGGACGACGCCGAGGGAGGACTTCTGCAGCGGGCTCCCGGTAAGTGCGTCGGCGCCCTGCGACGCGACGGCGCGCACCTGCGCCGCGGCGGCGGTGCGGCTCGCGGCGGAAGCGCTCCTTGACGTCACCCCAGCGGCGCCGCTGGTGGACCTCGAGCTCGGGTTCGCGGAATCCGGGCCGCCAGAGCTCGGGCCTCCCGGCGCGCTTCCGGCGTCAGAGCTGGGCGCGCCGCCGGGGAGGAAGCCGCCGGTGTCGGCTGCGGCGGCTCCTCCGCCGCCTGCCGACGCGCCGCCGGCAGTGACGGCCTGACGCACCTGCGGATCGCGGTTGCCGTTGAGGGCGTTCGGCGTGCCGGTCGGGAAGACGGGGTGTGCAGACCGCGTCGGCACCGGCGCTGAGCTCGTCGGGTTCGGCGCCGACGTGCTCGGGTCGGGCACCGACGAGCTGGAACCCGGGACCGACGAGCTGGAGCCCGGGACCGACGAGCTGGAGCCCGGGACCGACGAGCTCGAGGCCGGGACCGACGAGCTGGAGCCCGGGACCGACGAGCTCGGGGCCGGGATCGACGTCGTCGGGTCCGGGACGGAGGTGGTCGGGTCCGGGATGGACGTCGTCGGGTCCGGGATGGACGTGGTCGGGTCCGGGACGGAGGTGGTCGGGTCCGGGACCGACGTGCTCGCGCTCGGAACCGACGTCGTCGGCTCCGCCCCCGCTGGGCCCTCCGCGCTCGCAGCCGCCGCCGGTCCGACGAGGACGAGAGCTGCCGCGATCCCCGCCAGCCCGACCGCGAACCACCGCCGGTTGCCAACCACGTCGTCCGTCCTCACAAGGTGCATCCTCCCGACAGTCGAGCTGTACATCATGCTTGCGGCTCGTGCCGCGTGTCGAATCTGTGCGTCCTGTCCGAGCCTGCCGATACCCTGCGAGGCATGCCCGGGCGTCCCGACACCCAGTACGAGGACCTCCTCCGCACCGTCCTCGAGTCCGGCACCCCGAAGGGCGACCGCACCGGCACCGGCACCCGCAGCCGCTTCGGGGCGCAGCTGCGCTACGACCTCGCCGCCGGCTTCCCGCTGATCACGACGAAGCGGGTGCACTTCCGCTCGGTCGCCTACGAGCTGCTGTGGTTCCTGCGCGGCGACAGCAACGTGCGCTGGCTGCAGGAACACGGCGTCACCATCTGGGACGAGTGGGCGGGTCCCGACGGTGAACTCGGCCCGGTCTACGGGGTGCAGTGGCGCTCGTGGCCGACTCCCGACGGCGGCTCCATCGACCAGATCGAGCAGCTGCTGCAGCGGCTGCGCACGGATCCCGACTCCCGCCGCCTGGTGGTGAGCGCCTGGAACGTGGCCGAGCTCGACCACATGGCGTTGCCGCCGTGCCACGCGTTCTTCCAGTTCCACGTCGCGGACGGCCGGCTGTCGTGCCAGCTTTACCAGCGCAGCGCCGACCTGTTCCTCGGCGTCCCGTTCAACATCGCCGGCTACGCGCTGCTCACCTCCCTCGTCGCCGCGCAGGTCGGGCTCCGGGTCGGCGACTTCATCTGGACCGGCGGCGACTGCCACATCTACGACAACCACGTCGAGCAGGTGCGCGAACAGCTGCGCCGCGAGCCGTACCCCTTCCCGACGCTGCGAGTGCGGCCCAAGCCGTCGCTGTTCGGCTACGACTACGAGGACTTCGAGGTGCTCGACTACCGGCATCACCCGGCGATCAAGGCACCCGTCGCCGTCTGACCGTGATCGGCCTCATCTGGGCCCAGGCCGCCAACGGCGTCATCGGCCGTGACGGCACGATCCCGTGGCGACTGCCCGAGGACCTGGCTCACTTCCGGCACCGCACCGGCGGCTCGACCGTCGTGATGGGACG
>JAICIE010000178.1 GCA_025924515.1 Jatrophihabitans sp.
CCGCCGCGGCCGCCGCGCCCAACCCCGAACCGTCACCGGCCTCCGCGGCACCGCAACCTGCACCGGCGGCACCGCAGCCGCAACCGGCCGCCGCCGCGCCAGCGCCCGCCGGGGATCTCGATGCGACCGCCCTGCGGCGGATCTGGCCGGAGGCGCTCGACCGGGTGAAAGCCGGCAGCAAGACGACCTGGGCCATGCTCGACGGCGCCCAGATCACCGAGGTGTCCGGCGCCACGATCGTCCTGGCGGTCGCGCCGAGCTTGGCCAAGCGCGTCGCCGAGGAGCGGCACGCGTCGCTGATCGCCTCCGCGGTCGGGCAGGTGATCGCCGGGAACTGGCGGGTGAACGTCGTGCCGAGCGATGCGCCTGCCGCCGCCCGCGCCACGTCGACCGCCGTCGCGTCGGCTCGCCCCGTCGCCGAGCCCGATCCCCGCGACGACCCCGATTTCGACCCGAAAGCATCGCCGCCCCAACCTGTCGACCCCGAGGCCGAGGCGCTGCGCCTGCTCCAGGACCGCCTCGGCGCGCGACCGGTGGAATGAGCGGTGGCGCAGGGGAGGTCCGGCCTCACCGCCCCAGATAGGCGAGGATTCCCCCCGCCACGGCAACCGCGATCCGCGCCCGGCCGGTCGCCGACGAAAGCAGCGCCGCGTCGGCGGCATTGCGCATGTTCCCCAGCTCCAGGAACGTCGTCGGCGAGGTCGACAGGTTGAGCCCTGCCAGGTCGTCGCGCGGGTAGTAACCGTCGCGGCCCAGGTAGGTCGACTCCACGAGGCCCGAGGATCGGGCGAGCGCGTCGTGCACGGCTCGGGAGAGCCGCAGGGACCTCGCGACCGTGCCCGCACTCGCACCTTCCGGCGTTCGGCTGTCGTAGCAGACGTGGAAGCCCCGGCCACCGGGCGGGCCGCCGTCGGCGTGCACCGCCACCGCAGCCACCACGCCGGGACGGCTCTCGATATTCGCCCGCTGGTCGACGCAGGGACCCACCCCTCGATCATTGGCTCGGGTCATCACGACCCGCACCCCGTGGTGCTGCAGGATCGCGCGCACGCGGACCGCGACGTCCCAGGTGAACGCGTGCTCCGGATAGCCGGCGTCTGTCTCGGTGCCGGTGGTGTTGCAGTCCTTGTAGCGCCCGTATCCCGCGTATACCTGGTGCGCCAGAAACGCCGCCGCCGTCGCGTTGTTGCCGTTGTGTCCGGGATCGAGAACTACGAGCGGCTCGCCTGCTGCCGTTCTCGGGACAACGGAAGACGACGAGGACGCACGGGTGCTCGCCACCCGAGGTGTCTCGGGAACTGGCGAGGACGGCGCGGACGTCGACGAGGACGGTGCGGCCGACGTCGACGACACCGGCACGGGCCGGATCGTGTGGGCCGGGCGCGAGGCGATGGTGCGGACGGCGGAGGAGGTGCACGCCGCGGTGAGCAGGACGAGCGCTGTGATCACGAACCGGCGCACCGGGCCACCCTCGCACACAACCGGGCCCGGGCCCGGTTGCCGGTTACGCTGAGCCGGAACGGTGCCTTCGCGAGCGACGCTCGCGAGCCGTGCACCCGAGCAAAGCGAGGACGCGGATGAGCGGGCGGAACCGCGCGAGCGGGTTCGGCGGCGGCGGCCAGCCGAACATGCAGCAGCTGATGAAGCAGGCGCAGAAGATGCAGCAGGAGCTCGAGGTCGCCCAGGAGGAGCTCGGGCGCACGGAGGTCACCGGAACCGCCGGCGGCGGCCTGGTGAAGGCGACGATGTACGCCTCCGGGGAACTCACCGCGCTCGAGATCGACCCGACGGCCGTCGACCCGGACGACGTCGAGACGCTGCAGGACCTGATCGTCGCCGCGGTCCGCGACGCCAGCCGCGCGGCGGGAGACCTCGCCTCGCAGCGGATGGGACCGCTCACCGGCGGAGCCGCCGGCCTCGGCATCCCCGAACTGTAGGCGGCATGTACGAAGGAGCCGTTCAAGACCTCATCGACGAACTCGGCCGCCTGCCCGGCGTGGGCCCGAAGAGCGCCCAGCGCATCGCCTTCCATCTCCTCGCGGCTGAGTCTGCCGACGTCGAGCGGCTGGCCTCGACGTTGGTGCGGGTGAAGAACGAGGTCAAGTTCTGCTCGGTGTGCGGCAACGTCGCCCAGGCCGACGTGTGCCGGATCTGTAGCGACGCCCGCCGGGACCCCTCCGTGATCTGTGTGGTCGAGGAGCCCAAGGACGTCGTCGCGGTGGAGCGGACGCGGGAGTTCCGCGGCCGTTACCACGTGCTCGGCGGCGCGATCAGCCCGATCGACGGCGTCGGCCCGGACGACCTGCGCATCCGCGAGCTACTGGCCCGGTTGCGCGACGGCACGGTCACCGAGCTCATCCTCGCCACCGATCCGAACCTCGAGGGCGAGGCCACCGCCACCTACCTCGCGCGCCTGGTGGGACCGCTCGGCATCGCGGTCACGCGCCTCGCCAGCGGCCTCCCGGTCGGCGGCGACCTGGAGTACGCGGACGAGGTCACCCTGGGCCGCGCCTTTTCCGGCCGTCGCCGTATCGACGCAATGTCCTGATCCGGGCGCGCTGGTGCGCAGGTCTGCCGCAGGGCCGCCGCTGCCGGCGGGCTCGTCCTCTGCTGCGTCCTCGTCCTCAGTGTGATCCGACGCCGCCGTTCGCCCTACCGGATCAGCGCGGCGAACGGTCGCGGGCCACGCGGTTCAGCGCGCTGATCACCCCGCGCAGCGACGCCTGCACGATCGACTCGCTGATGCCGACGCCCCAGAGAACCTGGTCGCCCACTTCGATCTCGAGATAGGCGGCGGCCTCCGCGTCGCGGCCGGCGGTGAGCGCGTGCTCCGCGTAGTCGAGGACCCGCACCTGCACCCCGCCGAGACCCAGGTCCGCCGACGACAGCGCAGCGCAGAACGCGGCGATCGGGCCGTTGCCCACGCCTTCCAGCTCATATGCGGCGCCGAAGGCCTTCACCGCGGTCGAGATCCGCTCGATCCCGTCGTTCGTCTCGGACGAGAATCGCGCCAGCTCGAACGGGCCCGGAGCCAGGTACTCGCCTTCGAAGATGTCCCACATCTGCTTGGGCTCGACCTCGCCGCCCTCGTCGTCGGTGTGCCGCTGGATCACCGCGCTGAACTCGATCTGCAGCCTTCGCGGCAGGTCGAGATGGTGGTCGAACTTCATGATGTAGGCGACGCCGCCCTTGCCGGACTGCGAGTTGACCCGGATGACCGCCTCGTAGGAACGTCCGACGTCCTTCGGGTCGATCGGCAGGTAGGGCATCTCCCAGGACAGCGCGGAGACCGGCACGGCGGCGGCGGCCGCACGGCGGTCGAGGTCCTCGAAGCCCTTCTTGATGGCGTCCTGGTGCGATCCGGAGAAGGACGTGTAGACGAGGTCCCCGGCGTAGGGATGGCGCTCGTGCACGTCGATGCGGTTGCAGTACTCGGCGGTGCGGCGGATCTGGTCGATGTCCGTGAAGTCGATCATGGGGTCGATGCCCTGGCTGTAGAGGTTCAGCCCGAGGGTGACCAGATCGACGTTGCCCGACCGCTCGCCGTTGCCGAACAGCGTTCCCTCCACCCGCTGCGCCCCGGCCAGGACGGCCAGTTCCGCGTCGGCGACCGCGGTGCCGCGGTCGTTGTGGGTGTGGACCGACAGGCAGATGAAGGGTCGGCGCGAGCGACTGAAATTGCGCGACATCCACTCGATCTGGTCTGCGTAGACGTTGGGCGTCGACCGCTCGACCGTGCACGGCAGGTTCAGCACGATCTCGCGCTGCGGCCCGGGCTGCCAGGCGTCCATCACCGCCTCGCAGATCTGCAGCGAGTAGTCGAGTTCGGTGTCCATGAAGATCTCGGGGGAGTACTCGAACCCGAACTCGGTGCCCGGAAGGTAGATCTCGGCGTACTTCATCACGGCGCGGGTGCCGTCGACCGCCACCGCTTGGCACTGGTCGCGGCCGTCGCCGGGAAAGCCGAAGACGACCCGCCGGAACATCGGCGCTGCGGCGTTGTACATGTGCACGGTCGCCTGGCTGGCACCCGCCAGCGACTGGACCGTCCGCTCGATCAGCTCCTCCCGCGCCTGGGTGAGGACGGAGATCCGCACGTCTTCGGGCACCCGGTCGCCCTCGATGAGGCTGCGGACGAAGTCGAAGTCGGTCTGGCTGGCGGCCGGGAAGCCGACCTCGATCTCCTTGTAACCCATCTTCACGAGCAGGTCGAACATGGCGTTCTTGCGGGCCGCGTTCATCGGATCGATGAGGGCCTGGTTGCCGTCGCGCAGGTCGGTCGACAGCCAGCGCGGGGCCGTGGTGAACGTTCGGGTCGGCCACTGCCGGTCCGGCAGGGCGACGGGCGGGAAGGGCCGATAGCGCTGGCAGGGCATGCCGGACGGCCGCTGCGGGAATGAGGTCATGACGGGCTCCGAAGTCGTGGGCGGACGGGCTTCGGTCGGCGCAGCGGCAGCTCCCGCGACGAGGAGCCGACCGGACTAGCGGGCCCCGTCGCGGCGGCGAAGAAGCAGCGCACGCAGCATGACGGCACCCAGCGTAACCGACGCTGCGCCGTCCACTCCCGAGCGCGCGTCGGCGCCGCCGGTCCCGGCCTACCGCCTGACGCGCCGAAAAGTTGCGGAATGGGTAGGCATGCGCCTCCTTTTATTCGGAATCACGCGTTGAGTCGGTCTCGGACTGTCGGTAGCGTGTCGCCCGTGACGGCGACGAGCGAAAAGCGGACGGTCCGGAACTTCATCGGCGGCGAGCTGGTCGACGCGGTCGACGGCCGCACGACCGACCTGATCGACCCGAGCACCGGCGAGGTGTTCGGCACGGCCCCGCTGTCAGGTCCGGAGGACGTCGACCGCGCCTACCGCGCGGCGGCGCAGGCCTTCGAGTCCTGGCGCGACAGCACGCCGAGCGAGCGGCAGCGGGCGCTGCTGAAGTTCGCCGACGCGCTGGAGGCGCGGAGCGAAGAGATCATCGCTGCCGAGTGCCAGAACACCGGCAAGCCGCTGGAGCTGACGCGCTCCGAAGAAATCCCGCCGGCCCTCGACCAGATCCGGTTCTTCGCGGGCGCGGCGCGGCTGCTGGAGGGACGCAGTGCCGGGGAGTACCTGGCGGGCCACACGTCCTACATCCGGCGTGAGCCGATCGGCGTCGTCGGGCAGGTTGCGCCGTGGAACTACCCGATGATGATGGCGATCTGGAAGATCGCACCGGCGATCGCCGCGGGAAACACGGTGGTGCTCAAGCCGTCGGACACCACCCCGGTCTCGGCCGTCCTGATGGCTCAGATCGCCGCCGACGTATTTCCCCCGGGCGTCTTCAACGTCCTGTGCGGAGACCGCGACACCGGACGCGGGGTCGTCTCGCACAAGATCCCCGCCATGGTGTCGATCACCGGCTCGACCCGGGCCGGTTACGAGGTTGCTCAGGCGGCCGCCAAGGACCTCAAGCGCTGCCATCTCGAGCTCGGCGGCAAGGCCCCGGTGATTGTGTTCGACGACGCCGACCTCAGCAGCGCCGCGGAGAACATCGCTCTCGCCGGGTACTTCAACGCCGGCCAGGACTGCACGGCCGCCACGCGTGTGCTCGCCGGCCCGCGCATCGCCGAGGACTTCGCCCAGGCGCTCGCCGAGCAGGCCCGCAACACGAAGACGGGCGCGCCGAGCGATGAGGACGTGCTGTTCGGACCGCTGAACAACGCCAATCAACTGCAGCGCGTCGGCAACTTCCTGGACAAGGTCCCCGACCACGCACAGGTGCTGGCCGGCGGCGCTCGCCAAGGTCAGCGCGGCTACTTCTGGCAGCCGACCGTCGTCGCCGGCCTGACAGAGGAGGACGAGCTCAGCCACGAG
>JAICIE010000179.1 GCA_025924515.1 Jatrophihabitans sp.
CGCGCCGAAGGTGAAGTCACCGAGCGTGTAGTCATAGATCTCGCGCCCGGCCGCAACGATCTGCTGGCCGGTGGCGGTCGCGACGCGCAGCCATGCGCCGGCACTCGTGACGCTCACCGGCGTCCCGCCCGCGGAGTCCCGCAGCGTGCCGGTGTAGGTGTAGTGCCGAATCGTCTGCTGCAGCACGCCGTCGGTGACATAGAAACGGGTCAGGTGGGCGTCGAGGGTGTACGTCTGCAGCACCTCCGACCCGTCCGCGCCCGTCACTCCGAAAAGCATGTCGGCGGCGCTGACCTGGCCGCCGAAGTTGCAGACCGTCCCGGTCGGGCTCGTCCCGCAGCGCGCCGTCGAAGGGACCGGCGGGAAAAGCGTCGGGGTGTCGGCGCGAGCCGCGGGCGACGCCATCAACATGGAGAGCAGGGCGATCAGCCGCGCTGAAAACCCGACGGATTCGAGCAGCTACTCGATGGCAGCCCGCCGCACCGCCTGCAACAACCCGATCGCCAGCGCCTGCGCGAACATCGACGACCCGCCATACGACACGAACGGCAGCGGCAGACCCGTCACCGGCATCAGCCCCAGGTTCATGCCGACGTTCTGGAACGCCTGGAAGGCGAACCAGCAGACGATTCCCGCAGCGATGAGTTGCCCCGCGCGGTCGGCACGGCGGGCAATCAGCATGCCGCGCCAACACAACACCCCGAACAGCGCGATGATCGCCAGCCCGCCGACGAGGCCGAACTCCTCGCCTGCCACCGAGAAGATGAAGTCGGTCTGCTGCTCCGGGACGTACCCGCCCTCTGTCTGCGGTCCGTGGAACAACCCACGGCCGAAAAGGCCGCCGTTCGCGATCGCGATGTGCGCCTGGGTCACGTTGTACGCGGCACCTTGCGGGTCGCGCGCCGGATTGGCGAAGACTTCGAACCGCTGCAGCTGGTACTGCGCCAGCATCCCCGTCTTCACCGCCAGCACGGCGACGAGGACTGCGAGGACGAGCAGGCCCACAGTCCACCGCGCGGGGACTCCCGCGGTGATCAGGACGCCGAACGATGCCGCCGCCAGGACCATGGCGGAGCCGAGATCGGGCTCCAACATCACCAGTCCGAGCGGCACGGCGATCAGGCCCAGCGCTATCAGGATGTCTGACGTCCTGGGCGTCGGGTCGGAACGTTCCCGCGCTCGTTGCGCGAACATCCCCGCCATGCCGACGACCAGGCCGAGTTTCATGAATTCCGAAGGCTGCAGCTCCACTCCGCCGCCGAGGCGGATCCACGCATGTGCCCCGTTCACCGTGGTGCCGATCGCGAAAACGGCGAGAAGGCCCACCAGGCTCGCGCAGTACACCGCCGGACCGAACAAGCGCAGCAGCCGAGCGTCGAACCGGCAGGCGGCGACACCTAGTGCCGCGGCGATCCCCATGTTGATCAGGTGGCGATAGAGAAAGGCGTTCGGGTTCGCGCCGGCAGCCTCCTGCGTGCTCCGGGTCGCGGCCCAGACGAGGACGGCGCCGACCAGCGCAAGAGCCAACGCAGACCCCGTGAGGATCCAGTCGTGCCGAGCCCGGCGCTGCCCGAAGGCCTGCATCGAGTTAGGAACCAGCGTGAACGGACTGCGCGGGTCCCGCGCAAAGACGGTCACGCCGGATCCCGGCGGAATCGAGCGCTACCGATCACTGCCCGTCCGTCCGCACGTGCGGGACCGTCGCGGCCGGCCCCTCGCCGGACAGCACCCGCTTCGACTCCACACCGAAGATGCCGTCCCAGATCTGCTTCTCCATCGGGCCGGCACCGAACGCGCCGATACCGCCTTGTTCGATCATCCCTACCATCACCAGCTTGGCCCGTGGCTGACCTGCGGCGGTCCGGTACACCGGGCCCCACGTGGCCAGCCACGCGGTGTCCTGGCGACCGAACACCTCCGCGGTGCCCGTCTTCCCGCCCAGCTGGTTCCGGTAGGGCGAGTTCAGGTACGCGAACGCCCCGGACACCGCCCAGCCACGGCTGAAGCTGAGCGACTTCATGATGTAGTCGCGGACCTTGGCGCTGACCGGGACCGTCCGCCGCACCACCGGCTTGATGGTCTTCGCGACCGACCCGTCGGGACGCTCGAGCGCCCAGCCGATCCGCGGCTCCCACAGCCGGCCCCCGTTGACCAACGCCGAGTAGGCGATCGCCAGTTGCAGCGGCGACAGCGTCGTCTCACCCTGACCGATCGACATGTCTGCGTTGTCACCGGCCCGGTAGCGCCAGCCGTCGGTGCAGTTCTCCGCGGCCAATTCGGTCATGTAGGCGCGGTCGGTCGGGTTCGCCACGTCCGGGTAGCCGCGCTTGGCCTCGGCGCAGTACGTCTTCCGGTTGGCGCGCCACCGGGCCAACCGGGTCTCGCGGTCGGCGTACGACCCGGTCGCCTGCTCCGCCGCGGGCAGATCGATTCCCGGGCTGGTGCCGACGCCGTAGGAAGCCGCCATGTGCTGTAGCCATTCGCGCGGCTGCTCGCCCTCGTCGATGCGGCGCTGATCGGCGTAGTACTCGGCGGCGGCGGGTTCGTAGAAGAACGTGTCGCACGAATACCCCAGCGCGTCCTCGAGCGAGATCGGACCGCCGAACGACTCGCTCTCGAAGTTCGTCTTGACCCGGCCGTCGATGCTCACCGAGCCCGGACACGGATAGCGACCGTCGAGCGAGATCTCGTGGTGCATGACCAAGGACGAGGACGTGATGAGCTTGAACGTCGACCCGGGGGCGTACTGACCGGCGATCGCCCGACTCAGCAGCGGGTCGTTCGCGCCGGGCGCGGTCAGCGCCCGGTAGGCCTTCGCGGAGATCCCGCCGACGAACAGCTGCGGGTCGTAGGTCGGCCAGCTGGCGACCGCCAGCACCCGTCCTGTCTGGGGCGCCATGATGACCACCGACCCGGACGTCGCCGGCTTGCCCTGCTTGCGCAGCGCTCGGATCTGTGTGATCAGCGCCTTTTGCGTCAGCGCCTGCAAACGCGCATCGATGCTGGTCACCAAGGTCAGGCCCTGCTGCGCCGCTGTGCTCGGGCCGTCAGCGACCGGATATCCCTGCGGGCTCAACCGCACGACGCGCTTGCCATCGGCGCCCCGCAGCGCGGCGTCGTACTGCTCCTCCAGGCCGGACACCCCGATGAGGTCGGCGTCCGTGAGCGACGGGTTGCTCCTCTTGTCCGTCTGGGTCACCGCGGAGGCGTAACCCAGCACGTGCGCGGCGAGCGTGCGGTCGGGATAGTGCCGCTGCGATCTCGTCAGGACCGTGACGCCCGGATACAGCTCCCGGTGCTCGCTTATGGTCAGGACGGCCGACATCGGCGGCGAGGTCGCGACCGGCACCGGTTGGTACGGCTCACCCACCCAGCACGGCGCGGGGACCGTCGGCGAGCACGGCGTGATCTCCTTGGCCACCTGCACAGGATTCCTGTTCAGCAGTACTCCGAGTCGTCGCAGAACGGACGCGCCTTTGTCGGGCAGCTCGAGGAGTCGGTCACGGTCGACCTCGATGACGTGGATGGCGCGGTCGTCGACGAGCACCCGTCCTTGCGCGTCGACGATCAGTCCGCGCGGAGCGGGGACGACGACATCCCCGTCATGCAGCACGCCGGCGGTCTGCCGGGGCTTGTTGGGGTCGAGGACCTGCACGTAGTACAAGCGCGCGACAAGGGTGAGCACCATCGACGCGACCAACGAGATGATGATCCCGAACCGTCTCGCGGGAACCGGCCGCCGCGTCACCGGCTGTGCCCGCGGAGGACGGGCAGCCGGGTGCGTTCCAGGCGCAGCGACGGGTTGCGCAGGAACCAGCGGACGACCGGCACCGCGACGAGCGCGAGGACGAGGTCGGCCAGGAACGCGGGCAGGAGGTCCCGGACCGTGCCCCCGGCGCTGCCACCCACCGCGTGGACCGCGCTCAAGAGCAACAGCGACGCCACCGACGAACATGCCGCGGCCGCCGCGCAGACCACGACGTCGCGGGGCAGCGCCGCTCGGCCGGCGAGCGCGCCGCAACCCAGACCCACCGCCATCCAGCACAGCGCGAGCACGCCGGCCGGATGGCTCGAGCCGAGGTCGGCCAGCAGCCCGGTCGCGAAACCGAGCGAGACACCCGTTCCGGGCCCGTCGACCAGTGCCACCGCGGCGACCAGGACGGCCGGCAGGCTGGCCGGGACCGACAGCGCAAGCGGCGCAATCAACGTGGCCTGGAGCAGCAGGACGGTGAGGAGGGCGGTGAGACCCGCGAGGAACCGGGTGCGGGTCATCATCGCCCTCCTAGCGCCTGGGCCGGGGCCGGGGCCCGAAACACGCCTACGAGGTCGAGGGAGGTCGGCGACACGGCGGGAGTGACGTTCGCCCGCACCGTTCCCCCGGACGTCCGCACGGCGGTCACCGTGCCGATCGCCAGGTTGTCGACGAAGCTGCTGGCCCGCGACGGTCCCGTCAGCAACAGATCTCCTGTTCTTATGGAAGCCTGCGGGTCGAGCGGCACGAACGCGAAGCCGTCGGTGCCGCGTCCTGTGACGACGCCGACCTGGCCGTTGCGCGCGTCGCGGGCGCCGACGCCCGATCCGGGATCGGCCGCGAGCAGGACGGTGCTGGTCGACCGGTCGGCGTGCAGGACCCGTCCTACGAGGCCGGAACCGTCGGTGACCGTAGCGTCGGCCCGCACTCCGTCGGCCCTGCCGGCCGCGATCGTGACGGTCCAGTCGAAACCGCCACCCGGGCCGAGCGCGATAACGCGGGCCGGGACGACCGAGGCGCCGAGCCGCCGGGCAGTCAGCCGGAGCTGCGCGACCCGGGCTGCGGTCGCGCGGTCGAGGGCCTCGGCCCGAAGACTGCCGCGCAGCACCGCATTGTCGTGCTGCAGCTGCCGGATCCGGTTCTGGTCGCCGGCGGCATGCGGGAGGGCCTGCAGGAAGCGTCGGGCCGGACCGACGACGCTGTCGGTTCCGCGGTACAGCGCCCCGAGCGCGCCCCGGACCCCGCCGTGCGCGCTGGACAGACCGGACCCGCCGACGTCGAGCGTCAGGAACGCCGCCGCCAGCACCGCAAGGATCGCCGCGGCGAACTTCTGCCGCCGGGAGAGCCGCCGCACGGCTGGCCCTACCTGCGATGGCCGTCGACGACGACCTTGTGCAGCTGCTCGAAGTGTTCGACGACCGTGGCGGTGCCGAGAACGACCGAGTCCAGAGGACGGTCGGCGACGAGCACCGGGATCCCGATCTCGTGCTGCAGGCGGGCGTCGAGCCCGCGCAGCAGCGCGCCGCCGCCGGTGAGGACGATCCCGGTGTTGACCAGGTCGCCGGCCAGCTCGGGCGGGCAGCGGTCCAGCGTGGCGCGGACCGCGGCCACGATGCGGTGGACCGCCGCCTCCATCGCCTTGCGCAGTTCGTCGCCGGAGACGGTGACGTTCCGGGGCAGCCCGGTAGCCACGTCGCGTCCTCGGATCTCGGCCTTCTTGGGTCCGGCGACGGGGAACGCCGACCCGACCGAGATCTTCAGCTCTTCGGCCGTCCGCTCGCCGATCAGCAGCGAGAACTGTGCCCGCACGTGATCGACGATGGCCGTGTCGAGGGCGTTGCCGGCGACCCGCAGCGAGGTCGAGGCCACGATGCCGCCCAGGGCCAGCACGGCCACCTCGGTGGTGCCGCCGCCGATGTCGACGATCATCGATCCGGACGGTTGGTTGACCGGCAGCCCCGCGCCG
>JAICIE010000180.1 GCA_025924515.1 Jatrophihabitans sp.
AAGGCACGACCAGCCCCGAGGAGCTGATCGCGGCGGCGCACTCATCCTGCTTCTCGATGGCGCTCTCCAATGAGATCAGCAAGGCCGGTGGCACCCCGCGGTCGCTGGAGACCTCGGCGGACGTGACCCTCGGCGCCGACCCCGACGGCGGGGGCCTGCGGATCACCGGGATCAAGCTGACCGTCCGCGCGGAGGTCGAGGGTCTCGGCGCCGATGGCTTCCGGCAGGCGGCCGAGGCCGCGAAGGCAGGCTGCCCGGTGAGCAAGGCGCTGACCGGCACTGACGTCACGCTCGACGCGCAACTGGAGAGCTGACCCGGAGGTGCCCGCGCGGCCGCGCGGCCGCCGGACATCTTGACTCATTCCAGAAAAGGACGAGACTAGGCGGGGTGTCCCCCGCCCCGGACTTCGAGCACCTGATGCGCGCGGCCGGCCTCCGGGTGACCCGCCCCAGACTCGCCGTCCTCGCTGCGGTGCATGCGCATCCGCATGCGGACACCGACTCCATCCTCGGCATCGCCCGCGCCCGGATCGGCGAGGTTTCGCATCAGGCCGTGTACGACGTGCTCCGGGCGTTGACGAGCGCCGGGCTGGTGCGGCGCATCGAGCCGGCGGGCTCGGTCGCGCGCTACGAGGCCCGGGTGGGCGACAACCACCACCATGTCGTGTGCCGGTCCTGCGGTGTTATCGCCGACGTCGACTGCGCGGTGGCGTACACGCCGTGCCTTACCGCCAGCGACGACCACGGCTTCGAGATCGACGAGGCCGAGGTCGTGTACTGGGGCCGTTGCCCCGACTGTGCGGGCGCCTCGCCCTCCGCGGCCGTGTCGAACTGAAGCCGTGTCGAACTGAAGCAGGACAATTCACCCACGCACGAGAAGAAGGAGCCGCCGACGTGTCCGAAAGCGAGAACCCCGTAGTCCCCTCGCCGGAGCCATCCGCGCACCGGCCACGAACCATCCAGGACTGGTGGCCCAACCAGATCGACCTGCGCGTCCTGCACCGGCAGGAAACGAATGCCAATCCGATGGGTCCGGACTTCGACTACGCAGAGGAATTCAAGAAACTCGACCTCGAGGCGCTCAAGCGTGACCTCATCGAGCTGATGACCGACTCACAGGACTGGTGGCCCGCCGACCACGGTCACTACGGGGGTCTGTTCATCAGGATGTCGTGGCATTCGGCCGGCACCTACCGTATCGAGGACGGTCGGGGCGGTGGCGGCAGCGGAGCGCAGCGCTTCGCTCCGCTGAACAGCTGGCCCGACAACGTCAGCCTCGACAAGGCCCGCCGGCTGCTCTGGCCGATCAAGCAGAAGTACGGCCGCAAGATCTCTTGGGCCGACCTGATCGTCCTCGCGGGCAACGTCGCGATGGAGTCGATGGGTTTCAAGACCTTCGGCTTCGGCTTCGGTCGCGAAGACATCTACGAGCCCGAGGAGATCTACTGGGGTCCTGAGGACACCTGGCTCGGCGACGAGCGCTACAGCGGGGAACGGGACCTGTCCGGGCCGCTCGGCGCCGTGCAGATGGGCCTCATCTATGTCAACCCGGAGGGCCCCAACGGCCGACCCGATCCGATCGCCGCGGCCCGGGACATCCGGGAAACGTTCCGCCGCATGGCGATGAACGACGAGGAGACTCTCGCGCTCATCGCAGGGGGGCACACCTTCGGCAAGACCCACGGCGCCGCGAGCGGCGACTATCTGGGCCCGGAGCCCGAGGCCGCTCCTCTCGAGCAGATGGGCCTCGGCTGGAAGAACACCTACGGCAGCGGCAAGGGCCAGGACACCATCACCAGCGGCCTGGAAGTGACCTGGACGTCGGATCCGACGCAGTGGTCCAACGAGTTCTTCGAGAACCTGTTCAACTACGAGTGGGAGCTCACCAAGAGTCCCGCCGGTGCCTGGCAGTGGGAGGCGAAGGACGCTCCCGAGACGATCCCGGGCCCGCAGGATCCCGCGGACACCCGCCGGCCGCGGATGCTCACCACCGACCTGGCGCTGCGCTTCGACCCCACCTACGAGAAGATCGCCCGGCGGTTCCTCGAGCACCCGGACGAGTTCGCGGTCGCGTTCGCGAAGGCCTGGTACAAGCTGCTGCACCGCGACATGGGTCCGGTGTCCCGCTACCTCGGTCCGTGGGTCCCCGAGCCGCAGCTCTGGCAGGACCCGGTGCCGCCCGTCGACCACCAGTTGGTGGGTGACGCGGAGATCGCCGACCTGAAGAGCCGGGTGCTCGGTTCAGGGCTGTCGGTGGCGCAGTTGGTGTCGACCGCGTGGTCGGCGGCGGCGATCTTCCGCGGCACCGACAAGCGCGGCGGCGCCAACGGCGCCCGGATCCGCCTGGCTCCGCAGAAGGACTGGGCCGTCAACGAGCCCGAGCAGCTGGCTGCGGTGCTGCAGAAGCTCGAAGAGGTGCAGCAGCAGTTCAACGCCGCCCAGAGCGGCGGCGTGCGGATCTCGCTCGCCGACCTGATCGTGCTGGCCGGGTGCGCCGCGGTCGAAAAGGCGGCGAAGGACGCCGGGTCCGACATCACGGTGCCGTTCGCGCCGGGTCGCACCGACGCGTCGCAGGAGCAGACCGACGTCGAGTCGTTCACGGTGCTGGAGCCGACCGCCGACGGGTTCCGCAACTACCTGCGGCCCGGAGAGAAGCTCCCGGCCGAGACCAAGCTGCTCGACCGCGCGTACATGTTGACCCTGTCCGCACCGGAGATGACAGTTCTCGTCGGCGGCATGCGCGCCCTCGGGGCCAACTTCGGCGGCTCGTCGCTGGGCATCCTCACCGACCGTCCGGGAACCCTGACGAACGACTTCTTCGCCAACCTGCTCGACGCCGGCACGGAGTGGACGGTGTCGCAGTCGCGGGAGAACGTCTACGAGGGTTACGACCGGGCGACCGGCGACCTGAAGTGGAGCGCCACCGCGGTCGACCTCGTCTTCGGGGCCAACTCGCAGTTGCGGGCACTCGCCGAGGTCTACGGCGCAGCCGACGGCGGCGAAAAGCTCGTCCGTGACTTCGTCGCCGCCTGGGACAAGGTGATGACGCTGGACCGGTTCGACCTTCGCTGACGCGGCCCCCGGCCGGAGGCCCGGGTCGCCGGTTAGAGGCCCAGGTCCTTGTCCGGCTCCTGGCGCTCCCGCTCGGTGGCTTCGCGCGCCCGGCGGCGCTGCTCCTCCGCGCGCAGGCGCAACGAGGCGAGGAATTCCTCGTCGTCGTCGGGGTTCGTCGGGCGGGACGGTCCGGTTGCGGCGGGGACCGGAGGCCGCGACGCCAACGTCGGGGCGCCGGCGCCCCAGGTGCGCGCAGCCCACGGCCGCCCGGCGATCAGCCAGGCGAGGGCGCCGATGTCGAGGAACAGCAGGACGATGAGGACCCACGCCAGCTTGGGCAGGTTTCGGCACAGTCGCTCCGGCGTCATGATGACGTCGACCACGCAGAAGATCCAGACCAGCGCGAAGACGAAGCCGAGCCCGCCGTCGAAAAGGAGCACACCCGCCTCCATCCCTGCGCAGCGTCGAGGCTGCCGGGCAACCGTACCGGACTCGGGGTAGTTTCCTCGCGTGCTGCGGCTGGGCGAGATCACCGCGCTGTTGGCCGAGTGGTACGACCCGGCCTGGGCCGAGTCATGGGACGCGGTCGGGCTGGTCTGTGGTGATCCGGACGAGTGCGTGGAGCGCGTCCTGCTTGCCGTCGACGCCGTGCCGGCCACCGTTGCCGAGGCCGGGTCGCAGCGGGCGACCCTGTTGGTGACACACCATCCGCTGTTGCTGACTGGAGTTCACGGCGTTGCGGCCGACGACCCGAAGGGCGGGCTCGTGCACCGGATGATCCGGGCCGGGACGGCGCACTACGTGGCGCACACCAACGCCGACGTCGCCAATCCCGGTGTCTCGGACGCCCTCGCGGCGCGCATCGGGCTGACGGACCTGTCGCCGCTCGACCCGCGGGACGAGGCCGCAGTCGACAAGCTGGTCGTCTTCGTGCCGCTGCCGCACGTCGAGCAGGTGACCGACGCGCTCGCCGCCGCGGGCGCCGGTGGGATCGGCGACTACGAACGGTGCGCCTGGATGGCGGACGGCACCGGGACCTTTCGTCCCCTGCCGGGGGCGGCTCCCACGATCGGTGAGATCGGCACGGTCGAGTGGGTCGCCGAGACCCGGGTGGAGATGGTGGTCCCGGCGGCGCGTCGGCGGGAGGTCATCGGCGCGTTGCGCCGCGCGCATCCCTATGAAGAGCCGGCGTTCGACCTGCTGGTCACCGCGCCTTTCCCGGGTCGCTCGGGCACCGGACGGGTCGGCGTGCTCCCTGATTCCATCCCGTTGCGCGACTTCGTCGACCAACTCGCCACCGCGCTCCCGGCCACGCGGTGGGGAGTCCGTGCCGCCGGCGATCCGGACAAGGCCGTTCGCACGGTCGCCGTCTGCGGCGGCTCCGGCGGAAGCCTGACCGAGCGCGCCCGGCTCGCCGGCGCCGACGCCTATGTGACCGCTGACCTGCGCCACCATCCGGCGATCGAGGCCGTGACCGAGCGCGGCGCGGGGGCGATGGCCCTTGTCGACGCCTCGCACTGGGCCACGGAGGCGCCGTGGCTCGACGCGGTGGCCGCACGGCTGCGGGAGCGTCTCGGCACTACGGTTGGGGTCGCGGTCTCGCGGGAACGGACGGACCCGTGGACCCTCCACGCGTCCGCTCCGACGACAGGAAACCCGTGAACGCCGACCACGCCGCACAGGTGCGCCTGCTCGACCTCGCCGCGGCCGACACCGCCCTGGCGCAGCTCGCGCACCGGCGCACGCACCTGCCGCAGCTCGCCGCCCTCGACGAGTGCGCCGCCCAGCGCACCGATCTGAAGAACCGGCTCCTGGACGCGCAGACGACCCTCGACGACATCGACCGCGACCAGGAGCGGCTGGAGCGCGACATCGACACGGTCCGCTCCCGGACGGTCCGAGACCAGAGCCGCCTGCAGGCCGGCGGGCTGCCCTCCCGCGAGTTGGAGAGCCTGCAGCATGAGATCGCAACGCTGGCGCGGCGACAGTCCAGCCTCGAGGACGACGTGCTGGAGATCATGGAACGGTGCGAGGACGCCTCCTCGACGGTGAACCGGCTCACCGCCGAGCTGGCCGAGCTCGAGAGCCGGGCGCAGCGGTTGGCGGAGGAGCGCGACGCGGCGCTGGCGGACATCGACCGCAGCACTTCCGCGCGGACCAGCGAGCGGGCCGCGCTCGTCGCCGAGTTGCCGGCGGACCTGCTCGGCCTGTACGAGCGGGCGCGCCAGCACAGCGGGGGCGTCGGCGCCGCTCTGCTGCGGCAACGGCGGTGCGAGGGTTGCCACATCGAACTGTCGGGCAGTGAGTTGTCCGCAGTGCGCAACGCGGCGCCGGAGGCGGTGGTGCGCTGCGACAACTGCCGGCGCATTCTCGTCCGCACGGCTGAATCCGGCTTGTGACCGCACCCGGCTCCGTCGTCGTCGAGGCCGACGGCGGCTCGCGCGGCAATCCCGGACCGTCGGGATTCGGCGCGGTGGTGCGGGATCCCGCCACCGGCGAGGTCCTCGCCGAGCGATCAGG
>JAICIE010000181.1 GCA_025924515.1 Jatrophihabitans sp.
ATGTCTCCTCCAGGTGGTTCCGGTGTCCACATGGAGACACCGGCCGCGGGCCGGCCGTTACTTTCCGACGAGTGCCCGTGGCCGATCGGCCTGTGCCGCGGCCGTGCCGCGCAGTTCGCCGGCGGAGTTCCGCGACGCCCTCGAGTCTGCCGAGCTTGCGCGGGCGCGTGCATCGCCGGCACGTCCCGGGATCGGCCGTCAGCCGGAGATCTCCGCGACGACGACGGACACGTTGTCGCGGCCGCCTCTGCTCAGCGCCAGCTCGACGAGCACCTCGGCCGTCGCGTCGAGGGTGTCGCGGCGGGCCATCACCGACGCGAGCTCGTCGGCCGGCACCTCGGTGAACAGGCCGTCGCTGCACAGCAGCAGCCGATCGCCGGCTACGACCGGTGGCGCACCGAAGTCGAGATCGACGTCCGGACCGACGCCGAGCGCCCTGGTCAGCACGCTGCGGTGAGGATGGTCGAGCGCCTGCTCCTCGGTGAGCTCCCCGCGCCGGACCAGTTCGGCGGTCACGCTGTGGTCGTCGGTCAGCTGTGTCAGCGACCCGTCGTGCTGCAGGTAGGCCCGGCTGTCGCCGACGTGCACGACGGCGATCCGCCCCTCGTCGGTCAGGCCGACGGCGCAGATCGTCGTGCCCATGCCGGCCAGATCCGACGCGGCGCTCCCGCGCTCCCAGATCGCCCGGTTCGCCGCCCGGACCGCCGCCTTCAGCTCATCGGCCGAATGGCCGGTGAAGGCCGCGTCAATGACTCCTACCGCGAGGACCGAGGCGATCTCTCCGCCCACGTGGCCGCCCATCCCGTCGGCCACCACGGCCAGGCGCTCGCCGGTGAGGATCGCGTCCTGGTTGCTCTCGCGCACCTGGCCGGTCTCGGTGCGGCCGGCGGTCCTGAAGGTGGTCATCGAACGTTCCTTTCGGAAGTGTCGGGCGTCGACGGGGAGGTGCTGGGAGTTCTCGACCGCCAGCAGGTGTCGGGCGAGATCCAGGGCCTTCCGGCGCTGCTCCGCGTCGTCGACCACGCGCCGCGCCCACGCGTCGAGGCGTTCGGCAGAAGGGTGACGCAGGAGCGCGCCGATCTCTGCCAGCGGCATGCCGGCCTGGCGCAGCGCCTCGATCAGCCGGGCCTCACGGAGCTGGCCCGGGGAGTAGTACCGGTAGCCCGAGGAGGCGTCGACCGCGGCCGGGATGAGCAGCCCGCTGGCCGCGTAGGTCCGGAGTCTGTTCGAGGAAAGTCCGCAGCGCTCGGAGAACTCCCCGATCGGCATGAGCTCGTCCACGAGAGGCAGCCTGGGCCCTCAGCGAGGGTCAAGGTCAAGGAGTGTCACCCGGGAACGCGCCGGAGTGTCGGAGGAAGCGGTAAGCGGGAAGCGGGCCGGACGACGGCGCGTTGCTCCAGGCAACCCACGCGAAAGGTCTCCGCATGTCTGTTCCGCTGTCCGTCCTCGACCTCGCCCCGATCGGCCGCGGCCAGACCGCCGCCGACAGCATCGCGGCGAGCGTCACCCTGGCACAGCGGGCGGAGGAGACCGGCTACCGGCGGGTCTGGTACGCCGAGCACCACAACATGCCCGGCATCGCCTCCTCCGCCACCAGCGTGCTGATCGCGCACGTCGGCGCGCAGACCCGGCGCATCCGGCTCGGCGCCGGCGGCATCATGCTGCCCAACCACTCCCCGCTCACCATCGCCGAGCAGTTCGGCACGCTCGAGGCGATGTACCCGGGCCGCATCGACCTCGGCCTCGGCCGCGCCCCGGGCTCGGACCAGCAGACCCAGTACGCGCTGCGCCGCAGTGCCCAGGCCGCCGACCGGTTCCCGCACGACGTCCTGGAGCTGCAGGGCTACCTGACCGGCAACTCGCGGGTCGCCGGCGTCCAGGCCGTTCCGGGCAAGGGCTCGAACGTCCCGCTGTACGTCCTCGGGTCGTCGCTGTTCGGCGCCACGCTGGCCGCGACGCTCGGCCTGCCCTACGCCTTCGCCAGCCACTTCGCGCCGCAGCTGCTGGAGGCCGCCGTCGCCACCTACCGGCAGGAGTTCCGGCCGTCCGAGCAACTGGAGCGGCCCTACGTCATCGCGGGCGTCAACGTGTTCGCTGCCGACACCGCCGACGCGGCTCGTGAGCATGTCACCGCGGCCCGGCGGGTGCGCGCCATCGGACTGTTCGGCCGCGGCGCCCCGTACAGCGACGAGGCCGCCGACGAGCTGCTGGCCTCGGGGGCCGGGCGGCACGTCGATCAGATGCTCACCTACGCCGCCGTCGGCACCCCGGCCGACGTACGCGAATACCTCGAGGGCTTCACGAAGACGGCGGACGCCGACGAGCTGATCGTCGCCCACCAGGCGCCCACGTCCGAAGCCCGGCTGCGCTCGGTGACCCTGACGGCCGAAGCCGTGGATGCGTCCGCCGGCTGAGTGACGCCCGTACGCGTCGGGTAGTCGATTTCGCGTGCAGGACGTCCTGACGATCGCGGCGAAGACCCTCTTCGGTGGCGTGCTCGTGCTCGTCTTCGCCGCGCTGTCCGAGACGCTGAAGCCCAAGCGGTTCGCCGGCATCCTTGCCGCGGCGCCGTCGGTCGCGATCGCGGGCCTGGTGGTCGGGGCGCTGTCGAAGGGCCCGGCCGATCAGGCGCATGCTGCGCAGACCATGGTCGCCGGCGCCGTTGCGCTGGCCGTGTACGCCGGCGTCGCCACCTTCACGCTGCGGCGCTTCGGCCCACTCAAGGGCGCCTCGATCGCCTTCCTGGCTTGGCTCGTCGTCGCCGTGGGGCTGTACCCGGTGGTGAGCTGATGGCCGACGACGACGTCGAACAGGACGACGACCGCATCCGGCTCACTCCGGGCGGCCTCAAGAAGATGGACAAGAGTCAGGCCCTGATCCGGTTCGGGGCCGGCGCGGCCGCCTCGCTGCTGGCCGCCCTGGTGTCGACCTTCTTCGGCAGCAGGACCGCCGGCCCGCTGCTGGCGCTGCCCGCCATCCTCATCGCCAGCCTCACCCTGATCGCCGACGAGGACGGGCTGCGCGCGGCGATCGACGATTCCCGCGGCGCGGTGCTCGGCGGCATCGGCCTGGTCGGCTTCGCCGTCGTCGTCTGGCAGGGGTTCGGTCACCTGGCCACCTGGCTGGTGCTGGTGCTCGCCACCCTGGCGTGGGCGGTGGTGAGCATGCTTCTCTATGGGGCCCAGCGACTGGTCCGCAAGACCCGTTAGTCGGTCAGGCGGGGCTGACCGTGCGCGGCCGGCGCGGCCGGACCGCTCGCTCCGCTCGCTTCGTGTCCTGAGCGGCGCGGTCGGCGGCCAGCCGCACCGTGCCCTCCGCATCGCTGCCGACGGGCTTGGCCGCGCCCTGGATGATCTCGGCGACGAACCGGACGGGAATCGGTGAACCGGGGTCGGCCAGCATCTTGACCACCGGCACGGCGGCGATGAATGCCGCCAGTGGGGGTTCGAGCAGGCCGAGGGCCAGCGCGGCGCTGATGCCGCCGAAGTAGCCGACGGAGGACGCCGCCCGGGAGATGCTGCTCGAGCTGTCGAAGACCGCGCCGCACCTTCTCGAGGCTGCCCGGCGCTTCGCGCGTGCGGGGCTGGTACCGCTCGACCTGGTCGAGCGGATCCTGCCCGGGTGAGCCGCGCTCACTTGAGGATGTTGACCGCCCGGGCGACGACGAGCGCGACCGTGGACAGCGCGATCCCTGACTGCACGAGCATCAGCAGCTTCGCCCACCGGGACAGCGGCATCGTGTCGGTCGGGCTGAACGCCGTCGCGTTGGTGAACGACACGTACAGGTAGTCGAGGAACGTCGGTTCCCAGTCCGGTGGGGCCACCTCGGGGGTGGCCATCTGGGGGAACAGGAAGTCGGTGTGCTGCTGGCGGCCCTCCGCGCGGTCGAACGGGCCGCCGCGGTCGAACTCCCAGTACCAGAGGGCGAACGCGACGATGTTGGTCGCGTAGATGGCCGCCCCGCTGCCGATGAGGATCCGCGGGTCGCTGGTGGCGTGGCCGGTGATCAGCCGGTCGATGAGCAGCACGGCGCTGATGCCGTTGGCGAGCGTCATGACCGCCACCAGCCCCAGGCTGCCCAGCCGGAGCAGGGCGTGACCGCGCTCGAGGCGCACGGGATTGCCCGCGACCACCAGGAGGAGCAGCACGGCCTCCACCGCGGGCAGCGCCCACCGGGGCTGCAGGATCAGCCCCTCGGGCAGCACCCACTGCAGCGCGATGGCGACGGCGATCGCGACCACGCTCGGCCATCGGTTCTCTCCCGGCGTGGTCCGTCGCCATGCCGCGACCTGCTCACTCACGCGGGGAGTATCGGCAGAAATGCTGTGCGCCTCTAGCTCTCGGCCGCACCGGGCTGGACGAGCCCCGTCTCGTACGCCAGGACCACCGCCTGCACCCGGTCCCGCAGCTCCAGCTTGGTGAGGACCCGGCTGACGTGGGTCTTGACGGTGCCTTCGCTCACGAACAGGTCGCGGGCGATCTCGGTGTTGGACAGGCCGCGCGCGACCAGGTGCAGCACCTCGCGCTCGCGGTCGGTGAGCGAGTCCAGGCGGTGGTCGGCCGTGGGCGCCGGAGCGGACGTGAAGCGCTCGATCAGCCGCCGCGTGATGGCCGGGGCCAGCAGGGAGTCGCCCGAGTGGACGGCGCGCACCGCTGCGGCGAGGTCCTCCGGAGAGACCGTCTTGAGGAGAAAGCCGGTCGCCCCGGCGCGGAAGGCGTCGTACACGTGCTCGTCGACGTCGAAGGTCGTGAGCATGAGCACCCGGCAGGTCGAGTCCATCGCCACGATGCGCCGGCAGGCCTCGATCCCGTCTGTCATGGGCATGCGGACGTCGACCAGCGCGACGTCCGGCCGCGTCGTCGCCACCGCCGCGACCGCTTCCGAGCCGTTGCCCGCCTCGCCCACGACCTCGATGTCCGGGTGAGCGGCCAGGATGGCGCGGAAACCACCGCGCACCAGGGCCTGGTCGTCGGCGATCACGACGCGGATCACGTCGTCGGCGGTCACAGCGCGTCCGCCGTCACCGGCAGGCAGGCGCGGACGACGAAGCCGCCGTCCGGATGCGGCTGGGCCTGCAGCGTGCCGCCGTAGAGCTGCGCCCGCTCGCGCATGCCGACCAGCCCGTGGCCGCCGCCGGTGTCGCGCGGCGACCGCGATGAGCCGGCGTCGCGTACCTCGATCCGCACGCTGCCGTCCTCGCAGCTGACCCGCACCGCCGTCGGCGTGCCCGCGTGCTTGAGCGCGTTGGTCAGCGCCTCCTGCACGATCCGGTACGCCGCGAGGTCCACGCCCGGGGCGAGCGCGTCGGTGCCCGACATGGACAGCTCCACGGGCAGACCGGCGGTCCGCACCCGCTCGACCAGCTCGGGCAGCGCCGCGAGTCCCGGCTGCGGCGCCCGCGCATCGCGCTCCTCGTCGGGTTCGCGCAGCACGGCGAGCAGCCGCTGGAGTTCGGCGACGGAGCTGCGCGCCGCCGACTCGATGTGCCGCAGC
>JAICIE010000182.1 GCA_025924515.1 Jatrophihabitans sp.
CCCCTCCCGGCCGAGGGAGCGGAAGAAGTCGATGTCATCGGGCTGCAGCCCGGGCTCGACGACACTGGTGATGCCCGCCCGGGCGTAGGCCTCGCCCGCGGCGGCCACGGCGGCCCGCTTGCGCTCCTCGGGGACGGCCGGCAAGCGGAGCGCCAGCCGCGCGACGTAGGCGGTGCCGACGACGTGCCCGGTCGGCCGGCCGTCAGGCGCCCGCACGACCGTCGTCCCCGGCTCCTCGCCGCTGGTTCGCTCCACGTCCAGCAGTTCCATCGCGCGCGTGTTGAGCACCACGTTGTGCCCGCCGCGGCGCATGAACACCGGTCGACCGGCCGACACGGCGTCCAGCTCCTCGGCTGTGGGCATCCGCTGTTCGGCGAGCGTGGACTCGTGCCAGGCCGGCGAGGTGACGACCCATTGTCCGGCCGGCACGGCCTCGGCTGCCGACCGCACCACGTCGAGCACGTCCGCGATCGAGCGGCACTCACCGAGGCCGGGGAGCAGCATGCCCAGGCCGGTCATGAGCAGGTGGTTGTGCGAGTCGACGAAGCCGGGCACGAGCAGCCCGTCGAGCCGGCACAGCTCCGTCCGCGAACCGATCAGCGGGCGCAGCTCGTCCAGCGGGCCGACGGCGAGAATGCGGCCTCCCCGGACCGCGACGGCGTAGTCCGGGAGGACACCCTCCCCCGTCGCCACCGCGTCCGGCGCGACCACCGTATCGACCTGGATGTCGGCCATGGGTCCTCCCTCGTGGTCGTGTCGCCCGGCGATCAGGCGGTTGTCCGAGCCGAGTTCTGTGGCGGCCGGGCCGCCGTCGACGGGGCCTGCATGATCCCTCGTGCGTGCCGCCGCGCCGGCTTCATGAGCCGCTCGTTCAGCTGCGTGAACAGGTCCCCGGCGGTGACCCCGTTCCAGGGGTCCGGCAGCAGGGAGAGCGGCAGGCCCGGGTCGAGGTAGGGCAGCCGTCGCCATGTGGTCACGAGCGGGACGTACTCGCTGAACGCTTCGCCATCGGTCGGAGGATCGGTGGCGAACCGTTCCACCAGGGGCGCATACCGCTCGATGAAGCCGGCGTACTGGGCCGACAACTCGTCGAGATCCCACCAGTGGCTGAGCCGGTCCGCCAGGTCGCCGTAGGCGATGCGGTGGCCCTGGAACATCTCCACGTATCCGTCGAGTCCTCGCCGCGCCAGCACGTCCCGCGTCTCGTGCGCGAGCGTGCCGGGGGCGATCCAGACGCCGGACGTCGCCGTCCCGAAGCCGAGCCGGGTGAGCCAGGTGCGCAGCTCGTGCCGCTTGTCGCGCTCGCTCTCGGGAACGGAGAAGACGACGAGGACCCAACCGTCTGCCAGCTCGGCCCGCTTGCGATCGAAGATGCGGGCATCCCCCTCGCGCAGCAGCTCGATCGCCGACGGGGAGAGCGCGTAGCCGGCGGAATCGTCGATCCTGAGGCTGCACAGCGTGCCCCGCCGCTTGAGCCGGGAGACCGATGACCGGACGGCGGGCTCATCGACCCCCAGGTCCGCCATCAAGCGCACCAGCGTGGAGACGGCGAGCCAGTTGGGGTCGGTGCGTGCGTAGAGGCCGTACATGCTGAGGATCAGCCTGCCGGGCTGTAGGTCACCCGCCACCCGTTCGCCTCGCGACCCCGCCGAGGATGCGGTCACACTCCCCGTCCTTTCCGTGCCGGCACGGAGAGGACCGGCGGCAGCGAAGTGTATCGCGCGCGGTTGACGACCGTCATCACCACACCTAGCGTCAGTCCGCGGGGGTCCCTCCTCACCGCGTCCCACGAACCCTGCACTCGGGATCGACGCCGGCTCGGATAGCCATCGAGAGGACAGCAGTATGTCGTTCGGGTTGACGCCGGACCAGCGCCGGTACGCGCTGTGGGTGGGTGAGACCGCCCGCGAGTCGATCGCCCCGCTGGCGATCCGCCACGACGGTCGCGTCGACCGCGCGCTGGTGCGCGAGCTGGGCCGGCTCGGGCTGCTCCGCGGCCTGTTCGGAGGCGGCGAGGACGAGGCCCCGCGGGATGCCGCAGCCATGCAGCTCTGCCTGCTGCGGGAGTCGCTGGCGCAGGTCAGCGGCGCCGCCGAGACCGCGCTGGCACTCCAGGGCCTCGGCAGCTACCCGATCCTTCAGTCCGGGCGTCCCGAGCTCGCACAGGCCTGGATCCCGGCCGTGATCAGCGGCGAGGCGGTCGCCGCCTTCGCGTTGTCGGAGCCGGAGGCCGGTTCGGACGCCGCGGCGCTGTCCCTGACTGCCGAGCCCGACGGGGACGGCTGGCGCCTGCACGGCGAGAAGCTGTGGATCTCGAACGCCCCGGACGCCGACATCTACACCGTCTTCGCCCGGACCACGCCCGGCGCCGGTCCGCGAGGAGTCACGGCCTTCGCAGTTCCCGGGGAGAGCGTCGGGCTGTCCGGTGAGTCCCTCGACCTGCTGTCGCCGCATCCCATCGGCCGGCTCGTGTTCGACGGCGTCCGGGTCGAGCCCGAGGCGGTCCTCGGGGACGTCGGCGCCGGCTTCGCCGTCGCGATGCGCACCCTCGACCTGTTCCGGCCCAGCGTGGGCGCGTTCGCCGTCGGCATGGCCCAGTCCGCGCTCGACGCGACCGTCGCCCACGTGCGGCAGCGTCGGGCCTTCGGCGGGCCGCTGGCCCAACAGCAGTCGGTCGCGCACAGCATCGCCGAGATGACGACGCAGCTGGAGGCCTCGCGGCTGTTGGTGTACGCGGCCGCCTCTGCCTACGACGAGGGCCGCGAGCGCGATCAGCAGTCACGCCGCTCGGCCATGGCCAAGCTCTACGCGACGGAGGCTGCGCAACGCATCATCGACGGTTGCGTGCAGTTCCACGGCGCCCGGGCGCTGCAGCGCGGCCACCTGCTCGAGCACCTGTACCGCGACGTCCGATCGTTGCGCATCTACGAGGGCGCCTCGGAGATCCAACGGACCATCATCGCCCGTTCCGTGATCGGGAAGGAGTTCACCCGGTGAGCTCGAACTACCGGTTCCGCGCCACCCCGCCGTTGACGCGCGAGTGGCAGCATTTCCGCTACGCCGAGGCCGACGGGGTCGCCACCGTCACGCTCGACCGGCCGGAGAAGCTCAACCCGCTCACGTTCGAGAGCTACGCCGACCTGCGCGACCTGCTCGCCGAGCTGCCGCACCACCAGGACGTGCGCGTGCTCGTCATCCGCGGGGAGGGTCGCGCCTTCTGCGGTGGTGGCGACGTCAACGAGATCATCGGCGAGCTGATCCGCATGGAACCCCGCGACCTCATGCGCTTCACCAAGATGACGGGCGACGTCATTCGAGCCATGCGCGAGTGCCCCGTACCGATCATCTCCGCCGTCCACGGCATCGCGGCCGGCGCCGGAGCCGTTGTGGCGCTGGCGTCCGACTTCCGCGTCGTCAGCGCCTCGGGGAAGTTCGCATTCCTCTTCACCAAGGTCGGCCTCTCCGGCGGGGACATGGGCGCCGCCTACCTGCTGCCGCGCGTGGTCGGCCTCGGCCGGGCGACCGAGCTGCTGATGCTCGGCGGCACCATCGACGCGGCGACGGCGGACCGCTACGGGCTGGTGACCCGCCTGGTCGCGGACGACGAGCTCGACCGGTCGGTCGGGGACCTGGCCGCCACCCTGGCCGGCGGTCCGACCCTCGCCCTCGCCCAGACGAAGTCCCTGCTCACCCGGGAGCTGGACATGCCGATCGGCAGCGCGATGGAGCTCGACGCGATGACCCAGGCGCTGCTCATGACCACGCAGGACCACGCGGAGTTCCACGCCGCGTTCAACGAGCGGCGCCCGCCCCGCTGGCAGGGACGGTGACCTGACGCACGGCGCGCGCGGTCAGATGACGGCGACCCCCTGCACCTCCACCTTGGCCTCGGCGTCCCACAGCCGAGCGACCCCGATGCCGGCCATCGCGGGGTAGTCCCGGCCGACCAGCCGGCGCCACACCTCGCCGATGGCGCGCGCCTGCTCCCGGTATTCGTCCATGTCGGTGACGAAGACGGTCAGGGTTGCCAGCTGGTCGGGCCTGCCCCCGGCCGCGGCCAGCGCCGTCAGCAGGTTTCCCAGGGCGGTCTCGAACTGGCCGACCACGTCGTCGCCCACGATCCTGCCTGCGGCGTCCATGGCGGTCTGACCGGCGAGGAACACCGTCGTCCCGGTCGCGACCACGGCGTGCGAGAAGCCCGCCGGCCGCGCGAGGTCCGTGGGGTTGACCCGCTCGATGCTCATGCCTGAACCGTTCCTCCGTCCACGGTGATGCCCTGCCCCGACATGCCGCCGTTCAGTACGCAGAACCAGACGGACTCGGCCACCTCGGCGGTGGAGATGAGGCGACCGATGGGTTGCTTGGCGGCCAGCGCCGCCCGAGCCTGCTCATCGGTGCGGCCGGACACGGCGGCGATCGCCTCGACGGTGCGGTCGGTCATCGGGGTGTCGACGTAACCTGGGCAGACCGCGTTGACCGTGATGCCGCAGGTGGCGACCTCCGCGGCGACGGACCGGACCAGCCCCAGGACGCCGTGCTTGCTGGCCGCGTAGGCGGCGATGTAGGGCTCGCCGACCCTGGCGGCGTTGGAGGCGACGACGACGACGCGCCCGTAGCGGGACGCCCGCATTGCCGGTACGGCCCGCCGGATGCAGCGGAACGGGGCCGTCAGGTTCAGGTCGAGCATGCGCTGCCAGTCCTCGTCGGAGGTCCGGTCGACGCGGGCGGAGTGCCCGCTACCGGCGTTGGCCACCAGTACCTCGACCGGTCCCCACTCCGCCTCGACGGCGCCGAAGATGCG
Organism: Jatrophihabitans sp.; assembly: GCA_025924515.1. Lineage (GTDB taxonomy): Bacteria > Actinomycetota > Actinomycetes > Mycobacteriales > Jatrophihabitantaceae > JAICIE01. The sequence goes on from JAICIE010000182.1 coordinate 4,802, forward strand.
GTCGGCCGCGGCGGGGTCCGTCAGGTCCGCGGTCACGGTGAGCGTCGGCCCGGGGCACGACGCGGCGGTCTCGGCGAGCTCACCGGCGCTGCGCGCGGTCAGCGCGACCCGCAGGCCCTCCGCGCTGAGCCGCGCGGCAACTGCCCGGCCGATGCCGCGGCCGGCGCCGGTGACCAGGGCGATCCGGTCCTCGGCGGTCACCGCCCCGGCCGCCAGCGGCTGTGCGCCGTCCCCTGGTCCCCGTGGCGGATCAGCTCCAGGCGCGGCTTCGGCCCTTCCAACCGGCCGGTCTGCGGGCGCCGAGCGCCGGCCTTCCACGGATCGGGCCACTGGGCGGCCGGCCCCACGTAGCCCTGCTCGGCGGCCGCGTGCAGCGTCCAGTTCGGGTCGTAGAGGTGGGCGCGGCCGAGCAAACACAGGTCGGCGCGGCCGGCTAGCAGCAGGGAGTTGACGTCGTCGTAGGACGAGATCACGCCGACCGCCATCGTGGCGAAGCCGGTCCGGTTGCGGATCCGGTCCGCGAACGGGGTCTGGTACGAGCGCCCAAAGGCCGGTTGCTCGTCGGGGGTCACCTGTCCGGTCGAGACGTCGATGATGTCGGCGCCGGCGTCGGCGAACGCCTACGCAATCCGTACCGCATCCTCGCCGGTGATGCCGTCGTCAAACCAGTC
>JAICIE010000183.1 GCA_025924515.1 Jatrophihabitans sp.
GGTCCCCGGGCGCGGGCGGGGTGGGCCGCCCCTTTGGGGGGGGTGGCGCCCGGGTCTGTTGGGGGGGGGGCCCGCGCCGCGTTCGGCGTCCCCCTCTCGCCGAACGCCCAACGGAGCGCTTCGGCGCCGGACCTGCGGCCCTTAGCGGCTGCGCCGCTGGGTCGCCGAGCCGGTGCCGTCCCTCCGAGGCTGGCCCCGCAGGACCGAGCTTGCTGCGCTGCGCGGTGGCAAGCAGTCGGTTATGCGACAGGTACGGCCGACCGGAGCTGTCGGTTGTGCGACACCGTCGGGCCGATGTCGCGGAGGCGGATCAGGACCGGCGGCGGCGGGCGACCTCAGCCAGGGTGACGGCCGCGGCGACAGACGCGTTGAGCGACTCGGCGCCCGCCGCCATCGGAATCGAGACGCGGACGTCGCAGGTGGCGCTGACCAGCCGGGACAGGCCCCGGCCCTCCGACCCGACGACCACGACCAACGGCTCCAATGCCAGCTGGAAGTCGTCAAGCGTGGTGTCGCCGTCCGCGTCGAGCCCGACCACGAGAAATCCGGAAGCCTGACAATCCTTCAGCGCGCGCACGAGGTTGGTGACTTGGGCGATCGGCAGGCGGGCCGCGGCGCCGGCCGACGTGCGCCACGCGACCGCCGTCACGCCCGCCGAACGCCGCTCCGGCAGGACGATGCCGTTGGCGCCGAAGGCCAGCGCCGAGCGGATGACGGCGCCCAGGTTGCGCGGATCGGTGACACCGTCGAGCGCCACGAGCAGCGGTGCAGTCGATTCCCGCGCCTGCGCGAGAAGGTCCGGCAGGTGCCGGTAACCGAAGGGCGGGACCTGGAGTGCCACACCCTGGTGCAGCAGCCCGCCGGTGCGGCGGTCGAGCTCGCCTCGAGACACCTCGAGCAGCGCGATGCCGCGATTCCCGGCGATGCGCACCGCCTCGCTGATCCGCTCGTCGGCGTCGATCCCGAGTGCGACGTAGAGCGCCGTCGCCGGCACCGACGCCCGCAGCGCCTCGACCACCGGATTGCGACCGACCAGCAGCTCGGGGGCCTGGTCGCCGCCCTTGTTCCGCGCCGGCGGACGCGACGGATCCCGCCGCGCCGGGCCGGATCCCCGCCGCGCCGCGGGGTGGCCCTGCCGCGCCTCCGCCGGCGGAGTGGGCCCCTTTCCGCGAAGCGCGCGGCGGGACTGTCCTCCGGAGCCGGCGATCGGTCCCTTTTTGCTCTTGCGCACCGCTCCGTGGCGGCGCGAGTTGCCGGCCATCAGGCCCGCACCGTCCACCGCGGGCCCGCGGGGGTGTCCTCGACCGCAATCCCGGCGTCGGACAGCCGATCGCGGACGGCGTCGGCTGTCGCATAGTCGCGGCGGGCCCGCGCGTCGGCGCGCTGGTCGAGCGCAACGCGGACGAGCGCGTCGACCACATCGGACAGGTCGGTGTCGGTGCGTTCCGCCCAGTCGCCGGGCCAGAGGCCCAGCACGGAGGTCATGCTGCGCACCCCGGCAAGCGCGCCCCGGACCTTTTCGAGGGCGCCGTCGGCCAGCGCGCTGTTCCCCTCCCGAACCACGCCGTGCACCGCCGCGAGAGCCTGCGACACCGCGAGGTCGTCGTCGAGCGCGGCGGCGAATTCGCTGCACACCGGCCCGGAGTCCACTTCACCGCCGGCCTCGATCGCGCGCTGCACGAAATTCTCGATCCGGTGATACGCGGCCGCCGCTTCGTCGAGCGAACTCTCCGAGAATTCCAGGACGCTGCGGTAGTGCGCCTGCCCAAGGTAATAGCGGAGCTCGACCGGACGCCACCGAGAAGCCAGCTCACCGATCGCGAGGGTGTTGCCGAGAGACTTGGACATCTTCTCACCGGCCATGGTCAGCATGGCGTTGTGCATCCAATAGCGCGCGAACCCGTCACCGGCCGCCAGCGACTGCGCACGCTCGTTCTCGTGGTGGGGGAATTGCAGGTCGATCCCGCCGCCGTGGATGTCGAAGACCGGCCCGAGATATCTGGTCGCCATGGCCGAGCACTCGAGATGCCATCCCGGTCGACCTCGGCCCCACGGAGTCGGCCAGGACGCGCTTTCCGGCTCACCAGGTTTCGTGCTTTTCCAGAGGGCGAAGTCACGAGGATCCCGCTTGCGCTGATCACCGGCGCTATCGCCCGCGGGCTGCATCTCGTCGACCCGCTGGCCGGAGAGAGCTCCGTATTCCGGAAACGACAGGACATCGAAGTAGACGTCACCGTCGACGGCGTAGGCATGGCCGCGGTCGATGAGCCGCTGCATCAGCTCCGTCATCTCCGGCACGTGCCCCGTGGCCCGTGGTTCGTACGTCGGCGGAAGCACGCCGAGCAGCCGCTCGGCGTGCACCATCGCGCGTTCGTTGCGGAACGCCAACGCCCACCAAGCCTCGCCCGTCTGTGCCGACTTGGCCAGGATCTTGTCGTCGATGTCGGTGACGTTGCGGATGAGCGTGACGCAGACGTCGTTGTACTCGAGCCATCGGCGCAGGATGTCGAAGGTCACCCAGTTGCGCACGTGGCCGAGGTGCGGCGGTCCCTGCACCGTGAGCCCGCACAAGTAGAGCGACGCCCTGCCGGGTTCGAGCGGGACGAACTCCCGCAGCGACCGCGTCGCGGTGTCGTAAATCTGCAGGGGCACCCGGTCATCGTACGGAGCGGCGTGTCCGTCGTGCGGCCGTCGCGGCTAACGTCCGAGGGGTGCCACAGCCCCTGCATCCCGAGTCCCTTACCGTCTGCGCCGGCCGGCCCAGTCCCACGCCCGACGCCCCGCTGGCGACTCCGATCGTCCTCACCGCGCCGTACCATCACGGGACCGCGGACAACCACTATGCCCGCCACGACGTCACCGAGACGGTCAGGTCCTGGGAGCTGGCGGTCGGCGCGCTGGAAGGCGGTCCGGCGCTCGCGTTCGGCAGCGGAATGGCCGCCGTCGCCGCCGTCGCCGAAGGCCGCCGCACCGGTGCGGTCGCGGTCGTCCCGGCCGCCGCGTACAGCGGCACGGTCCGAATGTTCCAGGACCTCGAGGAGCGCGGACGGATGCAGGTCCGCCGCGTGGACATCGCCGACACGGATGCTGTCTGCGCAGCGCTGACCGGCGCGGACCTGCTCTGGCTCGAGACCGTGACCAACCCGCTCATGGCCGTTCCGGACCTGCCCGTCCTCATCTCCGCGGCCCGAGCCGAAGGAGTTGCGGTGTGCGTCGACGCGACCTTCTCGACGCCGCTGGTGGTGCGACCGCTCGACCTGGGCGCGGACATGGTCATCCATTCGGCCACGAAATATCTCTCCGGACACTCAGATGTCCTGATGGGTGTGCTCGCGACCCGGTCGCCCGAATTGCTGACGGAGTTGCATGACCGGCGATCGCTCAGCGGCGCGGTCCCCGGCGCGCTCGAGTGCTATCTCGCCCTGCGCGGGTTGCGGACGCTCGCGCTGCGGATGGAGCGTGCACAGTCGAACGCGCTGACCCTGGCCCTGCGGCTGGCGGGCCATCCCCGCGTGGCCCGAGTCCGCTTTCCCGGCTTGCCGGACGACCCCGGGCACGACCTGGCCCGTCGGCTGCACCGCGGGTTCGGCGCGATGATCGCCTTCGAGCTGTCGGGGACGGCCGACGACGCCGAGGCGGTGTGCCGGTCGGTGCGGCTGATCACGCACGCCACCAGCCTCGGCGGGGTCGAGTCGCTCATCGAGCGACGAGCACGGCACGCGGTCGACGCGGCGTGCGGCACGCCGCCGACCCTGCTGCGCCTCTCGGTGGGGATCGAGCACGTCGAGGACCTCTGGGCCGATCTCGAGCAGGCGCTCGAGGTCAGCGGCTGATCAGCGCGCTCGCCAGGGCGGCGAGGCCCTCCCCCCGGCCGGTGAGACCTAGCCCGTCCGTGGTGGTTCCCGCGACGGCGACCGGCGCGCCGACTGCCGCCCCGAGCACCCCTTGCGCCTCGACCCGCCGGCTGGCGATCGGTGGCGCGTTGCCGACCACCTGCACCGCCACGTTCTCCACCGTCCAGCCCTCGGCGGTGAGCCTGCGCGCCACCTCGGCGAGCAGCCGGGTTCCCGAGGCGCCCCTCCACACGGGGTCGTCGGTGCCGAACACGGCCCCGAGATCGCCGAGACCGGCGGCGGAGAGCAGGGCGTCGCAGGCCGCGTGGGCGGCGACGTCGCCGTCGGAGTGACCCGCGCAGCCGGCGGCGTCCGGCCACAGCAGCCCGGCGACCCAACACGGGCGTCCGTCCTCGACCGGATGGACGTCGACGCCGATCCCGGTCCGGATCACGAGGCGGCGACGCTTCGCGCCAGTGCCAGGTCCAACGGCCGGGTGATCTTGAAGGAAAGCTCCGATCCGGCGACCGCGACGACATGGACGCCGATCGCCTCGACCAGCGAGGCGTCGTCACAGGCGTTGCCGGGTGCTGCGCGCCGATGCGCCTCGACGAGGACGTCCTTCAGGAACCCTTGCGGTGTCTGCACCGCCACGAGCCGATTCCGGTCGACCGTCGTACCGAGAGCGCCAGGTCGCACCTGCTCACGAATGGTGTCGGTGACGGGAACGACAGGGATCGCGGCGTCGGCGCCCTCACGCAACGCCGCGACAACCCGCTGCACCACGACGGACGGTACGAAGGCGCGAGCTGCGTCGTGAACGAGGACGAGGTCGACGTCGTCAGCAAGAACCGCGAGCCCGCGTGATACGGAATCTTGACGGGTGGGACCGCCCGCGACGACGGTGACCGATGATAAGAGTTCCTGTGCTTCGGCGACATGCGCGGCCGGCGCGACCACGACGAGATCACGAACCGAGGGCGCGAGGCGCGATGCGGCGTGTTCCAGCAGGGTGCGTGCACCGACCCGGACGAAGGCCTTCGGCACGTCCTCACCGAGCCGCAGTCCGGAGCCGGCGGCAACAAGAACGGCGGCGACGGTCTGTCGACCGTGCGCCGCCGGAGTCGGGGATGCCGAACTGCTCAGGCCACTGCCTCCGCGAGGACCTCATCGAGGACGATCTCGGCCTTGTCTTCGTTCGTGCCCTCGGCCAGCGCCAACTCGCTGACCAGAATCTGCCGCGCCTTGGCCAGCATCCGCTTCTCGCCGGCGGACAGGCCGCGCTCGCGGTCACGACGCCACAGGTCACGCACGACCTCGGCCACTTTGTTGACGTCACCGGAAGCGAGCTTCTCGCCGTTCGCCTTGTAGCGGCGCGACCAGTTGGTGGGCTCCTCGGTGTGCGGCGCGCGGAGCACCTCGAACACCCGGTCGAGGCCCTCCTGACCGACCACATCACGCACGCCGAC
>JAICIE010000184.1 GCA_025924515.1 Jatrophihabitans sp.
AGCAGTCGCCATCGTCACGCTCCGCCGCCGCGCCTCCGACGACATCGACCACCCGGTCCCGGCCGACATCGGGTAGACAGTTCGGCGAACATGATCGCGCAGGCCCTGCAAGCCGGCCGAACGCGTGCGAGTTCCCCGGAAATCTTCAGAAATCGCGCGAACAGTCACGGGGCTCCCGTCATGCGGCCGCTGGTGTCGAAGAGTTCGAGCTCGTCGGGATGCATCTGGTGCTGTACGACGAACGAGCGGTGCTTGATCCGCCAGAGGCCCTGACCCGTGCCGAGCGTCGGGATCAGTGACTGCTCTGTTCCGGTCAGGCGAGCGCCGCCGAGGTGGCGCCGAGCTGGTCGGACTCCTGACGGTAGACGATCCGGGTCTCCGCGTCCGCGAGCAGCGAAGAGGCGAGGGCTCGCATCGCGGAGCCCTGGTCGCCCACGTTGTCGAGGTCGGACAGCTTGTGAAAGATCAGCATGTACGCGATCCCGCAATGCCGCGCGAGACGCCAATGGGCATCCATACGCCGCAGCAGCGCAGGGTGGGACATCAGCCGCCACGCCTCGTCGTACACGACCCACCGTTGACTACCGCCGGGTCCATGAGCGCTGATTCCATCCACGCCGAGGCGCAGGTCATCAGCACCGAGATGAGGGTGGCGTTCTCGGCGACGCGGGACAGGTCAAGGCAGATCATCGACAGTGCCGGGTCGAGGTCGACGGTCGAGGGCCCGTCGAAGAGTCCGGCGAGGTCGCCTGCGACGAGGCGGCGGAGGGCGTGGCCGACGAGCCGCCCGTCCTCGGTGAGTCGCCCGACATGATCATCCGCGGGGTCTGGGGCGAGAAGTCGGTCGACGACCATCGGGAGTACGGGTACGTCGGCGCCGCGGACCGTCCGGTCCAGGGCGAGGTCGACTGCGGTGCGCTCCAACGGCGTGAGCCGGCGGTCGAGGACAGTCTCTGCGAGAGCGCCGATCAGGTCCCTTCGGCGCGACGTGACCTGGCTGACCCACTGAGTGTCGCCGAGTCCGGCTGTGCGGTGGCCCTCGTCGAGAGGGTTGAGCCGGTTCGCCATCCCGTGGCCGAGCAGGATCGTCTTTCCGCCGACCGCTTCGGCGACTGGAGTGTGTTCGCCCTTGGGGTCGCCCGGGACGTAGACGCCCGCGAGGACGAGGTTCGGGGCAGTGATCAGGCCGCGGCAGTAGAGGACCCAGGGGTCGTGGACGAACGACGAGCCGGAGTAGAGGTCTTGTCCGATGAACACACGTTCACTGCCGAGGCCGCCTTCGGCGAGGAACGGGTACGCACCCGCCGGTGTCGCGGAGGTGTCTTGGTGGGGGGGAGCCGGAATCGGTCGGGCGTACGCAGCGCCGCCGGTCCGGGCTCGCCACCTCGCGGGAGCGTGACGGTCGATCGGCGCTCGGCCTGGGGAGCCTGGGCCTTCTGCTTCGCCCGGGCCCGATGCTCGGCGCGGTCGGCAGCCATCAGCGACCGAGCGGATGCCTTCCGCAGCTTCCGGTCCGCCCGCTTCTCCCGACCGGGCAACATCGGCGCCGAGGCCACGTGGCCGTCGGTGAGGGGAGGCCCGAGCGCAACTGAGCACCGCGCACCAGATGCTGACGTCAGCCGACGTTGGGCGTGGTCGCGGTTTCGACATTCTTTCCGCGTGTGCGCAGTATCGGGTGGTCGCTGAACAGCGTCTCCAGGGCGGTGCGTACGGCCGCCCAGCGGTCGACGCCGATCCTGGTGGCGAAGTCCGCCTCCATGGCGGCCATGTGTCGACGGGCCACGGCAAGGCCTTCAAGACCGTGGTCGGTGTAGCGGACGATGACGCCACGGCCGTCGTCCGGGTCCGGCTCGCGACGAAGGACGCCGCGACGCTCGAGGTCGTCGACGACCTTGGCGATCGCCTGGCGCGTCACGCCGGCAGCGGCGGCCAGCTCACTGGGGCGAGCCCCGTTCTCCCCGAGATTGCGCAGGACGATGTGGTGCCCGGGCTTGATCTCGCTGTAGCCGGCGCGAACCATCGCCGCGTGCACCTCGGCGTCGACGGCGCCGTGCGCGTCGCGGAGAAGCATCTGGAGGCTCTTCGGCATGCGACCAAGATAGAAATAGTTCACTACGGTTGACAACTTTGGCGCGCGGGTAGACGCTGGGCATCCAGTCTCGGATGACAGCGGCGATGCCGCGGGAAGTAGGTACCCGATGCCTACAGTGCTGGCCTTCCACGAAGTCGAGAACGTCGACCATTGGCTCACCTCGCCCAAGCGGGCCGAGCTCTTCGGGAAGTACGACGTCACCCAGATCCGCACCTTCACCGACCCCAAGGGCTCCAATCGCGTCGGGCTGATCCTGGAGGTGCCAGACCTCGCCGTGTTGCCGAAGGTCCTGGCCGACGAGCAGATGCCCGCGGCGATGCAGGCCGACGGCGTCCGGCCCGAGACGCTGCTGATCCTCGAAGAGGCCGGGCGCTGATGACGCGCGTCGTCGTCAATCATCTGAGGCTCTCGGCACCACTGACACAGACGCTGATCAATGCCGCCGGCGAGGCCTGCCGACAGATCCTGGCCCCAGGCGCGCACTCCGCCAGCGTCGTGCAGGTGGACGACAGCCACGCGATCCTCGTGCTGAGCTTCCCTGACAAGGAGACCGAAGAGCGGGTCTCCGCCGACATCGGCGGGCCCTGGATGAGAGAGCACCTGCTCCCGCTGCTCGCCGGACCACCCCAGCGCAGTTCAGGTGTCGTGGTCGCCGGCGCATCCTAACCGGCGAGCTGCAGCTGGCCGCCGCCGTCGACAGGCGTCGCCTGGTCACCCTCGAGGAATGGGTCCGACGACTACGAAACGCGTCCCGCACCCGATCCGCTACCGGCGCGCGCACGGCTCGTCGAGTCAATGCTCGCCGTACATCGTTCCTCTGTCGGGGAGCCTGCTTACGGGATGTGCTGCGGCTCCGAGAAATCGAGCGCGCGGCGGGTGTCGCGTTTCGGGACCTGGATATGGACGCGGTCGCCGACGATGAACCCCTGTCGATAAAAGCTCTTCATGACTACGTGCGTAACGGCCGTGCGTGGGTCGCGGCCGATTCGGCCGATGAGCCGATCGCCTACGTCATCATGGAGGAGGTGCCAGCAGTTGCTTTCCTCGCGGAAACCTCTTCGAGGCACCGCCGACAGCCGGCGGCCGGGCGACCGGTCAGCGGGTCAGCGGGCGTAGACCTTCTTTCCGCTCAACGCCACCTTGATGCGGGCCAGGGGCGATGGCGGCGGTCCGCCGAGGACGCGGCCGTCGCTCGCGCTGTAGGTGCCGCCGTGGCAGGGGCAGACGAACTGCTTCGACGGGGGGTCGTAGTTCACGGTGCACCCGGCGTGAGTGCACACGGCGCTGAACGCGTCGTACCTCCTGGCGCCCGACCGGATCAGCCACGCCGGTTGGCCGGTGGCCGGGTCGCTGAACCTGACTCCCTGCCCGATGCCTACGGACGCGACGTCGGTGACCGCCTGCATGCCCGGGGGCGGTCGGCCCGCTGGATGGGGGGACGGCTGGTTGGCCGGATGGTCGCGTGGACCGGATGATCGCTGGTCGGCTCCACCGCCGGCAGCGGCGCGTGGGACAGGAGTCGCTGCATGGAGGGCTCGTCCGAGGAGTGCCGTCAGCCCCGCCAGGCACGCTGATCCGACTGCGGCGCTCACCAGTGCCCGGCGCCCGAGGGTGGCCGCTCGCGCGGCATCGCCCCCGGGCGGTCGGCGCCGCTCGGCCAGGAAGCTGTCGACGGACAGCACTCCGGCCGCGCCGACCGCGACGAACGGCGTCCACGCGAGGAGGAAGACGATGTCCGCACCGTAGTAGTACGGCGACGTCGTCCAGCTCACCGTCAGGAAGAAGCTGAACGCGAGCAGCATGCCGCCTGCCGCCGCGAGGCGCGCACGCAGGCCGAGCAGGGTGCCCACGCCGACGGCGAGCTCGCCCAGGGCGATGACGAGCCCGACCAGCCACCCGGCGTGCAGGCTCAGCTCCACCAGCGGCCCGATCGGGCTGGTCGGTGCGACCGCACGCATCTGGGCCTCTACCGAGGCGGGTGAGGAGGCGTCGAAGAAGGGCGGGTTGGCGAGCTTCTGCAGCGCCGCGAACACGAACGTGACACCGAGGAAGACGCGCAGCGGCAGCAGCACCCACCCGGTCTGGTGGAGCCCCCGAGAGCCCCACTCGGGTCCGCGCACCCACGGTGCCGTCATCCGAGGGGGTGCTCGACGGGCGGGACGACGCCGGTCGACTGTCTCATGCCTCAGAGTCTGCGGCAAGGACCTGAACGCTTCCTGAACCGAACGTCGCCGCGTCGTAGACGACCCGGCCGCCGGCCACTCCAGCACTCCCCGTCAAGCTCGACATGCGGCTGGCTCGACCTCCCCCGTAGAGCCAGTCGACCCCCCGCTTCGGCAACTGCTTCGTCATCCTGACCGGTCCGCGGGGACACCCGTGGGGGACGCGGCGTTCACAGCCACCGTCGGCACCCAGGAGCCCGGCCGCCGCTCATGTCGCACCTCCAAGGCTGGGCCCGGTCGGACCGCGGGACGCGTCGACTCGAGCATCGGGCAGCGCCCGACCCCAGCAGCAAGACGCGCCGGGCCTGCGGTTGCAAGGATGGCAGCGCGGGTGCACAACGGCCGCGCTCGGCGTCACGACTTTCGGCGCGGCACCATGGGTCGCGTTTTGCCCGATGTTTTGGCTACACCTTGGGCGTGACTGCTGTACCGCTCGGCGACGCGCGAGACCGACTCTCTGAGTACATCTCAGAGGTCGAACGCACCCATCAGCGAGTGACCATCACCCGCCCCGGCCACCCAGCCGCGGTCCTCATCTCCGCCGACGATCTCGCGGCCATCGAGGAGACCTTGGAGATCCTGGGAACACCCGGCGCTGCCGAAGCCATCAATGAGGGCCTCGCGGACGCCGCCGCAGGCCGCTTCGCCGACAACGATGCACTCAAGTCTCGCTACGGGGTCGGGTGAGTGAGGGAGCGGTACTCGATCCGAGTCACGGCTCGAGCCGAACGCGATCTACCGCGGTTACCGGAGAAGATGGCCATGGCCTGCGCCGAGTTCATCTTCGGACCTCTCGCTGAAAATCCACAGCGACTGGGCAAGCCCCTCCGCGGCGAGCTCAGCGGCCTGCACTCTGCTCGCCGAGGTGACTACCGGGTCATCTACGGCGTAGTCGGAGACGCCCGCACCGTGGAGAGCCTGCATATAGACCGACGCAGCGGCGTCTACAGGCGATAACCGGCGGTCGCCGTCCCGCTCACCGATC
>JAICIE010000185.1 GCA_025924515.1 Jatrophihabitans sp.
ACAACCACCGCCGACGACACAGCTCGCTCGGCTACCAAGCCCCAGCGGTCTACGCTGCCGCTTGCACCCATCGATGAACGACTCTCACCACGAGTGGATCAATTCCCGGGGTCCGGCCACCCCCGTAAAGTCGCCCCAGGCTGAACCACGCCGTCGCGGTCGGCCTCGGCTGGCCGGGGCCGGTGGCTGCAGCGGCCTCCGCACGCGAGGTTCCTGGCATCCGGACTTAAGGCCGGGGCATCGGAGGGCGAGACGGTCGGCGGGTAACGGCTTCTGCCTCTGTTAGAACTTGTAGGTCTTCTGGTCGAAGATGTTTCCGTTGGCCGAGGTGGGCGACACGGTGACGGTGCTTCCTGAGACTGTGACCTTGAGGAAGTGGTAGACGGCGCCTGGGGATTGTGGGGTGGCGGAGGCGACCGCGGCCGCTCCCGAGGTGTCCGCCGGCCCGCAGTAGGACCGCTTGCCGCTGCTGGCAGACCAGCCGATCGCGTAAATGTCGGCCGTCTGCAGCGCGTTTTTGCAGGTGGTGCTGCCGAGCACCGGTTCGAGGACGCCGCCGCCGCCGCCGGTGACGTAGTTGATGATTTGGCCGGACGCCTTGGGCGCCCACCGCTGGTAGGTGTGGGCGTGCCCGTTGAAGGCCATCGCGACATGGTTGGCGGTGAGCAGCGACTCGAGGCTGGTGGCGGCGTGCGGGTTGGTGGTGCTGTTCTGCAGGTAGGGGTCGGACGGCTCGGTGGCGCTGTCGGAGCGCAGGGGGTAGTGCATGACCGCGAATTTGATCCCACCGGGATGGGCGGCCAGGTCGGCCTTCAGCCACTTGTACTCGGGGGAGGTTTGTTGCCAGTGCTCGTCGTAATCGGCCTGGTAGCTCTTGCAATGCGACGCGTTGGATCCGCACAGCGAGCCGCTGGCAGTGCCGACGGTGCTGTCGGTCCAGGAGGCGTCGAGGACGTAGATGCGGACGTTGCTGGTCGAGAAGGCATACCAGTCATCCGGGAAGTTGCCGCTGATCCCGTCGATGCCGCTGTAGCTGTCCAGCGCGTAGGTTCCGCCCGACGCCGCGGCGGTGTCGTGGGTCGGCCAGGTCCTCAGCGTCGTCACGTTCTGCCCGTGGTTGCCGTCGGCGGCGAAGGTCGGTAGCCCGCCGGTCTGCGGCCAGTAGTTGGGGCCGAAAATTGTGCTCACCTCGGGCTGCCCGCCGGTGGCGACCAGGTCTCCGTAGTTGGACGCAGTTCCGCCGGCATAGGCGACGTCGCCGGCGAGCAGGAGGAATTGGGCGCCCGAGGATCCGATCTCCTCATCGAGCGCTGCTTGGTACGGGTTGATCCCGTTGGCGTAGGGGGTCACCGTGCCGCCGGTGGACTGGTAGTTCTCCCCGGTATCGCCCATGACGTCGAAGGTCACCGAAGCGCCGGAACCCACGGCCTTCAAGCTGCTGAAGGATTGGTAGGGCCGTGACGATGGCAGCAGGTTGACGGCACTCGAGGTGTCCGTGGAGAACACTGCGTAGCAGTAAGAGGTTCCTGCGCTCAGCCCGTTCACCCGCACCGAGGCCTGGTACTCGTGGGCGACGGCACCGGCGCCGTTGGTCACCGAGAACGCCCATCCGGTCTGCGTGGCCGAGCCCGCACTCTTGACCGGATTAACCGGCCCGGGCAGAGCGGTGGGCGCCTTGATCGCAGACGAGGACCACTGTGTCGTCGAGGACGGGCACGTCCCCCCCGACATCGGCGAGATCTTCACAGATCCGGGGATCGACGACGTCGTCGCCCAGTTCACATAGGCGCTGCTCTGGGTCACGTCGGTCACATACGGCGCCCGCCGCAACAGCCCGTTGAAGCCGGAATACGCCGCGCCGGCGGCCGCACCGGCGTGCGCGGGAACCGTCAGCGCCCCCAAGCCCGCGGCCGCGAGCGCCGTCAGTCCTAGCCGCGAGCGCCGGAACGGCAGAACCTTCCTCCCCAACACGATGCCCCCCCGCCCCGGCCGCCTCCCACTTCAGGACAGGCAGTGCACCGAGGCCCAATCTTCGCAATTTGGACGTCCGACCCAATAGTGCCAACGGTGCACGGCGGTGCACCTCCTCCGAATGAACGAGCTATCGCCCTGCACGCATGCCCACGCGCGTCAAGCGACAGGCGCCCACATTCGGTCGCGTGTATCAATACGTCGGCTGACCCGCAAGCGGCGCACCGGCCGCGGTCCCGAGATCGCCGAGATACCGCCCGACGGCTGCCCGGCGTGCGGACACCGCCGCTTCCGCGCCGGGTACCTGCCGTGCGCCTGCGCTGGCATCGACCCGCCGGCCGGGCACCGGGTGTGGACCTGCCGGCAGTGCGGGCTCGAGGTCTACGAGCCGCCGCACAGCGTCGGGACGGCGGCCTAGACAGGGCGGTGGGCCTGAGCGTCCTGTCCCAGGATGACCGCGGCGATGACGAGGGGATATGTCGTCCGGGCTGGCCCCCCGTCCACTCCGGCCCGGAACGCCCTGCAGAATGAACCTCAAGCGAGATGACCCGATGCGCCCACTGGAGCGAGGCAACCCTCAAACCGCGGCCGACAAGGGAATTGCAGTTCGTGGACGTCGCCGAACTTCTTCACAATGAAGCGCTGCGGCTGCTTGTGCAACAGGAGGACGAACTCACAGCCCTTCGCACTAGGGCCGTGGCGATCCTGAGTGCCGCGGGCTTAGTGAATGGGCTGTTCGGGGTCAAATTCGCAGGTAAGCATCACTTCACGACCGGGCAGGTCGTGTCTATCAGGGTCGCAGTCGTCTCTTTTGGAGTCATGGCCGCCTGCGTCATTGCAATCGAGTGGCCCCGCGAGTTCCGGCTTGCTGAATCGCTCGGTCAATGGCTCACTGCGCTAGACGCGGGCGAGAAACGGCGACCGATCGACTACCTGTACCACTTCGCCCGGCAGTACACCGAGTTCCGTGAATACAACCGGCCGAAAATAGACGCCCTCTATCGACTCTTCACGGCATCGTGCGTCTTGCTCGGCGCGCAGGTGCTCTGTTGGGGTCTCAGTGCCGCTCTCACCTAGGCGGCGGTGTGCGTGTGGGTCGCTCCGGGTGCGGCGGAGGAGGAGGCGGCGGAGGCGGCTGGTCCTTCCGAGCGGGCGGGCCTGCTGGGCTGTGCCGGCGCCCCGGGTCCGGGTCGGGTGGAGAGTGGACTGGCCTGTCCTCCTCATGGTCCGGCCCCATGCGCGAGAACGTACACCGACCGGGGCCTTCACGGCCACGGCGAACAGTGGGGATGCTCGACGCGCGCGGAGCGACTCTCGAAAGCCAGCCGGGGAGGGTCAACTACAACCCCGAGCGCCACTCCTTGCGGCGACCGAAACGACCGTCCCAGGTGACGACCACTCCACTCAAAACGCTTTGATGCCCGACCGTCATTAGAACGTCTACGAAGCCTCCCGGGTCCAGCCGTGGCACCGGGCCTTCTCCCACCGCGATTCTCACCCCTTCGGAGGCGGGCGGGGTGAAGCGATAATCAACGTTGCGCACCGCCGGACCAGTGACGCGCGTGATGATGACATGGATGTCGTCAGGCGTGAGTTGATCGCCTTCTCGAGAATCTTCGGTATCGATGTTGAGGAACTACTGCAGCCAGTCGACGTCGTGCTAAACCGTGCAGTCGTCTCAGCCTTCGAGGAATGGGCTGAAGCGAGTGCGAGGGCGGGCAGGGCCAATGCCGAGCAGGAGGCCGCGCTAGAAAGGTTCCGCGCCGTTGTGCGGGATCAGGATGGCGGCGAAATCCGCGATGCGCTCGAGAAAGCAATCCGGCGATGGGTTGTCTCGACGTACCCGACGGCCGAACCCGACGAAGCAGTTGAGTACTTCACCCTGACGTTCGCTGGCGTGCCGAAGCACGACCCGCGCTGGCAAGCTCACTATGCGCGCGCACGGGAGTCCCTGACCAATGGCTAGCGTCGAGAAGCGCACCCGCAACGGTCAAGTGCGGTGGTACGCCAGATATCGCGACCCGTCCGGCCAGCAGCGAACGAAGACCTTCGACCGGAAAGCTGACGCCGAGCGATTTCTCACGACGATTGAGTCGAGCAAACTGCGAGGCGCCTACGTCGATCCCGCGCGAGCCAAGGCCACGGTCGGGACGATCGCTGAGCAGTGGATGCGCGGCAAGATCAACCTAAAGGCGACGACGCGGGCACGGTACGACGCCGCGCTATCGGTGCATGTGCTGCCGCGCTGGGCCTCGGTGCCGCTCGTGCGTGTCGAGCACGGCGACGTGCAGGCGTGGTTGGCGGACCTCATGGCGGCAGGTCAGTCGGCGGCGTCCGTGCGCAAGATTCACGGTGTCCTGTCGGCCGTCCTCGACCTCGCGGTGCGCGACCGTCGCATCCCGTCGAACCCGGCGGTCGGCGTCGCGCTCCCCCGCGTTGTCGAGCAGCGCAGGCGGTATCTGACAGCTGCCCAGGTCGCTCAGCTCGCCGCGGTCGCAGCAGAGTCGCCGCACTCCCGGATGGCAGGCGCCTACGGCCAATACAGGCTCGCGGTGCTGGTCCTCGCGTACTGCGGGCTGCGCTGGTCGGAACTTGCGGCGATGCGGACGGGTGCGGTGGACCTCATGCGCCGGCGGATCGATGTCTGCGAGGCGGTCACCGAGGTCAACGGCGCACGGCTCGTGTGGGGAACGCCGAAGTCCCATGAGCGAAGGTCGGTGCCGCTCCCCGGTTCCTCGCCGATGAGTTGGCCGTGCATCTTGCCGGGCGCGACGCCGCCGACCTCGTGTTCACGACGCTGACCGGGCAGCCGCTGCGCAACCGCAACGCTCGCCGGGCGTGGTTCGACCGGGCCGCGGAGGCGATTGGCGAGCCCGACCTGACGCCGCACGGACTGCGTCACACGGCAGCGAGCCTGGCGGTCAGCGCGGGCGCCAACGTCAAGGCGGTGCAGCGGATGCTCGGTCACGCCTCCGCGGCCATGACGCTCGATCGGTACGCCGACCTGTTTGACGACGACCTGGACGCGGTGGCCGATCGGCTTGACGCGGTGGCGCGCGCCGCTGGCGTGTACCCGTTGTGTACCGGCGCCGATGTGGTTCCGCTGCCGACGATCTTGGAAGTGGCTAGAGGCCAATGAATACGGGACCTGTAACGAGTGGGCGATACTGGGATCGAACCAGTGACCCCTGCCGTGTGAAGGCAGTGCTCTCCCGCTGAGCTAATCGCCCGAGACGGTCGGCGACCGCCGCAGCGCTGCCAGACTACACGG
>JAICIE010000186.1 GCA_025924515.1 Jatrophihabitans sp.
CGCCGCAGGCGCCCCGGCCGACGACCGAGGCCCACCCGCCGCACCGTGTGCCGAAGCGACTCCGACGACGAGTCCCGCGACAGCCAGCACCCACGGCCAGCGCCGCTTTCGGCGCTTGTCCGGTGGTGGCGGGTCGGTCGAGAGCGGACGGGGTTCGGTCATGGTGCGCCACGCAGCCCTCTCGACGGCCGTCGCGCGTCTGTTCCACGGTGGCCAGACAAGACCAAATCATCTTGGGCCGGCTTGCCGCTTGGGGCTTTGGTCCTATGTAAGGCTGAGTTGTGGCGGTTGCCGCCAGACTCGAAGCCGGAAGCCTCGACCACGCGAAGTCTGGCGGGGCTGCATCCGATGAGAGGCCCAGCCGCCAATCTTGGCGAGGGAACGACGCGACGTCGGCGGGGAATACCAGGGCGTGACCGCGTTCGCGTCAAATCGCCGGATGACTAGGACGGCCCGGTGAAGCCCATCTGGTACCTCGACGTCGACGGCGTCATCAACATGGTGCGCTCGCCGGCGTTGGAACAGCGACCCGAGGGCGTACCGCAACACTGCTGGCGCAGCCGGGTCGTCAACGGCTTCCCGATCACCTGGGACACCCGGGTCATCTCCGCCATCAACGAGTTGCACCGCGCCGGCAGTGTGGAGATCTGCTGGCTGACGACCTGGGAGTCAGACGCGGCCGAGTTGCTGGCGCCGGCGCTGGAATTCGACGAGTTCCGCGTTCCGGCCGTGTCGTCGCGCTTGCTGCCGCAGAGCCAGCGGGGCTGGTGGAAGTGGGACTCGGTGCGACACCACGCGGCCGACGATGATCACGACGAGCGGGCGATCATTTGGACCGATGACGACCTGGACGACGCCATGGCGTTCGTGCCCGACCTCGCCGATTGGTTCGGCCGGCGCCGGGCCCGGGGGCTGATCACCCTGGGGATCTCCCCGAACCCTGCGCGCGGCCTGACGATCGAGCACCTCGACCAGATCCGCGCCGTGTGCGCGGGCCCCTAGCCGGGCCGGCTCAGCCGCGCACGACCTTGATGTTGCCGTCCGTGACGTGGACGTCCACGGTCACCGGGGTCCCGCTGCCGTCCAGGTTGATCGTGCGATCGACGTCGACACCGGACGCGGTGGGGCCGGAGCCGGTGACCGCGCCGAACCGGACATGGGCGTTCACCGTGACCGGAAGCGACTGCGGGACCAACACCCGCACCTGCCCGACCGCCAGTGTGACGTCGACCGTGTGGGCGCCGTCCTGCTGCGGCAGCTTGCGCAGGTCGAGGTCGGCATGCCCCACGGCCAGGCGGTAGGACCCGGCCGGCACGCTGGTCGGTATCCAGGTCCGCTGTCCGATCCCGTCGGTCCAGGACGCAGTGGTCGGGCTCAGGGTGATCCCGCCGACGAGGGCTACCAGGAGCAGGGGGACGAGGCTCCACGGTGTCCGTCGGGTCACCAGCCCGACCAGGAGGCCGGCGCCGAGCACGGCGGCGGCGGTCCAGAAGTAGAGCGGCATCGCGACGCGACTGGCGGCGTCGACGAAGCCCAGCACGACGAGCGCGGCGACGAGCGCCAGCGCGGTGGCGATCCGGACCGGCCAGGCGCGGCGGCGCCGCTCGCGGCTGGCAGCCTTGGCCTCCGCGATCCATGCCCGTCCGTCCTCGCGCCACGGCGGCTGGGCAGGCCGGTCCTTGGACAGGTTGACCGGCGCCCCTGAACCCACCGGCGCTCCTGAACCCACTGGCGCGCCCGGACCGACCGGCCCGAGAGGAGCCGCCCGGCCGTCCCGAGCCGACCGCATCGCCGCCACCAGGATGAGTGCCACCACCACGATGACGGGGAACGCCGGCAGGGGGAGCCACCAGCTGAAGGACACCAGCCACAGCACCAGCCCGGCCACGACGGCCACCAGCCAGAACGGCACGCGACGCCGGCGCAGCTCGCCGATCCAGCTGTCGATGCCCGCGCGTCCCGTGCCCTCCTCCGGGATGACGGCCCACGCGAGGAGATACGCGATGATCCCTGCGCCGCCGAAGAACGCTGCCACCGCGAAGAGCACGCGGAAGAGGACGGGATCGACGCCGAAGTACGACCCGAGGCCGCCGGCCACGCCGGCGCCGACCCGGTCGGTGCTGCTGCGCCGCAGCGATCGCGCCGACGAAGGCGGCGAGTCCGGTGCCGGTGAGAAGTCCGTGGTGGTCATGGCACCAGGCTCCTGCCCCGCGGAGGCGCACACATCAGGGACGGACCCGGATTCCGCGGCTCAGGGGTTTGCCTGATGCCGGGCAGGGCGCAGGGTCGGGACAATGACAGGGTGAGCGCACCGGCCGCCGTCCGCGCCGCGCCGCCGCGCGCTTCTCGACGCCCCGAGCGGGGGCTGCTGGGCGGCGTCGCCGCGGGCATCGCCGCCCACCTCGGGATCCCGGTCCGAACCGTGCGGATCGCCTTCGCGCTGCTCGTCCTCGCCGGCGGCCTCGGCGCGGCCCTGTACGGCGCCTACTGGATCGTCCTGCCTGTCGCTCCCGACTCGCCGCCACTGCCGTCCCGGCGGCGGGTGAAGGACGCCGCGGCCGTCGTGCTGGCGGTGATGGCCGTCGGCGCCCTGGCGCAGGCCACGCCATCGGGAGCGCTGTTCGTCCCCATCGTCCTCGGCTGCGTGGGCGGAGCCCTCATCTGGCGGCAGGCGTCCGACCCGCAACGCGACCGGCTGCGTCGGCTCTCGCGCACGTCGCTTCTCGCGTCCGGATCCGACCGCGAGGGCCAACTCCGGCTCGCGGCCGGCGCGGCACTGGTGATCGCGGGCGCCGTACTCGTCCTTGCTCGGGCGAACATCACGGCGGTGCGCGACGGGATCGTCGCGCTGGTGGTCAGCGCCGGAGGGCTGGCCCTGCTGACCGGACCCTGGTGGATGCGGCTGGTGAGCCAGCTGTCCGAGGAGCGGGCGGAGCGGATCCGGTCGCAGGAGCGGGCCGAGCTGGCGGCGCACCTGCACGACTCGGTGCTGCAGACCCTCGCGCTGATCCAGCGCAACGCGGAACTGCCGCGCGAGGTGGCCCGGCTCGCGCGCGGACAGGAACGTGAACTCCGCACCCTGCTGTACGGAACCCGTACGGCCGGCGACAGCGTCGCGGACGATTTGCGCGCCGCGGCGGCCGAGGTGGAGGACGCTTACGCGGTCTCCGTCGACGTCGTCGTGGTCGGCGACGCGCCGAGCGACCCGGGGCTCGGGGCGCTGGTGGCGGCGGCGCGGGAGGCGATGGTGAATGCGGCCAAGCACTCCGGCGCGGGTGAGATCTCGGTGTACGCGGAGGCGGAGGAGGACGCGGTGACCGCTTTCGTGCGCGACCGCGGGATCGGATTCGACCCGGACACGGCGGCCGGCGACCGCCAGGGCGTCCGGGGGTCGATCATCGGACGGATGGACCGCCACGGCGGCACGGCCAGGATCGTCAGCGGCGCCGGCCGCGGCACCGAGATCGAGCTGCGGATGCCGCGATGACCCGCGTCTTCCTGGTGGACGACCACGCCATGTTCCGCGCGGGCGTGCGCGCGGAGCTGGGCGGCCGCGTCGACGTGGTCGGCGAGGCCGGCGCGCCGGCCGAAGCGGTGTCCGGGATCCGAGCCACCCGCCCGGACGTCGTCCTGCTCGACGTGCACATGCCCGAGGGCGGCGGGCTCGCGGTGCTGCAGGCGCTCGGCGACGACCTCGCCGACACCCGGGTGCTGGCCCTGTCGGTGTCCGATGCGGCCGAGGACGTGATCGCCCTCATCCGGGCGGGCGCGCGCGGCTATGTCACGAAGACTATTTCCGCGGCGGAGCTGGTCGACGCCATCCGGCGGGTCGCAGACGGGGACGCCGTGTTCAGCCCACGGCTGGCCGGGTTCGTCCTCGACGCGTTCCGGGACGCACCGACGGTCCCGTCCGGCGACCCGGACCTCGACCAGCTCACCCCTCGCGAGCGCGAGGTGATGCGCCTGCTCGCCCGCGGCTACACCTATCGGGAGATCGCCGGCGAGCTGTTCATCTCGGTGAAGACGGTCGAGACACACGCGTCGAACGTCCTGCGAAAGCTGCAGCTCTCGAGCCGGCACCAGCTCACCCGGTGGGCGGCCGACCGGCGGATGCTCTAGCCGAGAGCCAGGACCCGCGCCGACACTGGCGGCGCGGACATCGGGCCGGTGATCTCTGAGCGGCAAGCCCCATCCGCGCGGGGCCCGACGTTCAGCGAGAGCCGCGGCAGACCTGCAGGACGGCTTCGGCCAGGGTGGGACCTGCCGGTCCGAGCCCGTCGCGGTAGCTGGCGAGGACGACCCGCTCGCGGCCGAGCTCGACGCGCGCGCCGCCGGAGTTGACCCGCGCGGTCTGGATCCGCTTCGAGACCCGGACGCGCTCCGCGACGAGCCGGATGATGGCGGCGTCGAGCGCGTCTATCTGCTCGCGGAGGACCGGGATCATGTCGAGGACCTCGGCCGCGTCGGTGGGTGGCGCGACTGCGACGGTCTCAGCGGGGGCCATGTCGGATGCCTTTCATGGTGGCCTCGGCCGGGGTCCCGAGACGGAAAACGCCCCGGGCTGCGGCCCGGGGCGTCGGTGGTTGAGAAGTCAGCCAGCTACGACGGGCACCGGACTGCGGTACCCGTAGAAAAACTCGTAGCCAGCATGCTGCACGCCTTCGATCATCTCACGTCCACCGGCCGGATGTCCAACTGTCAGTCAGAGCCCGGGAGCGAGTTCCGCTTCCTCGGCCTCTGACTCAGCGACGGTGTCGGCGATGTTCTGCTCCACCCGCGGCCTGGGCAGCCGGACCTTGAGTGCGAGCAGATACACGATGATCGTCAGAGCGAGCACCACCAGGAAGCCCCACCCGAAGCCGATGTCATGCGTGTTGCCGGCAGTGGGATCGGTCTTGGCGTCGGGGTAGTCGCCGAAGTAGCTGATCAGGCACAGCCCGCCCAGCCACGGCAGCACCCACGTCGCGCCGGAACGCCAGTCCATCGGTGGCGTCGTGCCGCGCCCCGTGAGCTGGAAGACGGCGAGCAGAACGAAGCCGATGAGCACCGTGACGAACAGCTTCCAGTCAACCGTCCAGCCGGCCCAGTACACGATCAGGTTCGATGCGTAGAAAGCGACGAACGGGATCACGTCGCCCAGCGGCAGCCGGAAGGTGCGCTCGCGGTCGGGGATCTCGCGCCGCATCGCGGCGAG
>JAICIE010000187.1 GCA_025924515.1 Jatrophihabitans sp.
CCGCGAGATCTTCCTGCGCGAGATGGCCGGCGTCGACCCGTGCCTCACCGACGAGCCGGCAATGCTCGCCGCCGCTGCCCGGCAATACCTGCGGCGCAAGTTCCTCAACGCGCGGGTGGCCGTCAGCGGCGCCAACTTCGCCGTCGCCGAGACAGGAACCCTGGCCGTAGTCGAATCCGAGGGCAACGGCCGGATGTGCCTGACCCTGCCGCGCACGCTGATCACCGTCATGGGCATCGAAAAGGTGGTTCCCACCTGGCGGGACCTCGAGGTCTTCCTGCAACTGCTCCCCCGCTCGTCGACCGGCGAGCGGATGAACCCGTACACGTCGATGTGGACCGGCGCCACCGAGGGGCAGGAGTTCCACCTGGTCCTGCTCGACAACGGACGAACCGCGGTGCTGGCCGACCCGCGCGGACGCTCGGCGCTGCGGTGCATCCGCTGTTCGGCATGCTTGAACGTCTGTCCGGTGTACGAGCGGACGGGTGGCCACGCCTACGGCTCGGTCTATCCGGGACCGATCGGGGCCGTGCTGTCGCCGCAGTTGACCGGCGTTGCCGACAACATGTCCCTGCCCTACGCGTCCTCCCTGTGCGGGGCGTGCTTCGACGCCTGCCCGGTCGCCATCGACATCCCGTCCATGCTGGTGCATCTGCGCAGCCGCGCGGTCGACGTGAAGGCGCAGCAGCACCGGTTGCCTTCGGCAGAGAGCGCGGCGATGCGGGCGGCGGCCGTCACGATGGCCCGGCCGGCGCTGTGGGCGCGCGCGTTGCGGGCGGCGCGGCTGGGACGGTTTCTTCGCGAGCGGCGAGCGCTCCCGCGACCGTTGTCGGCGTGGACCGGGTCGCGGGACCTGCCGCACCCGCCGCCGGAGCCGCTGCGCGACTGGTGGCAACGCGAAGGTCGGCGATGAGCGCGCCGGCGCGCACGGAGATCCTCGCGCGGATCCGCACCGCCCTCGCCGATCAGCCGGCGCCGCCCGAGGTGGTGCGCAGCTATCGCACCGCCGGAACGGCCGCCGCCGACGTCGAGCAATTCGTCGAGCGGCTCGTCGACTACCGGGCGACCGTGCACCGAACAGCCTCGCACGACGTGCGACGCTCCCTGTCCGACATCCTGCGCGATCGCGGCATCGCTCGGGTGGTGGTTCCCGACGGTTACCCGTCCGAATGGCTGCCGTCCGCAGACCTGATCAGAGAACCTGTCGATACGGCCACCCTCGACGACGTGAGCGCCGTCGTGACGACCTGTGCGCTCGCGGTCGCGGAGACCGGCACCCTCGTCCTGGATGCCGGGCCGGGTCAGGGACCGCGAGCGCTCACGCTCGTGCCGGACTACCACCTCGTGGTCGTACGGGCCGAGCAGGTCGTCGCTGTCGTGCCCGACGCCGTGGCGGCGCTCGACCCGACCCGTCCGCTGACCTGGATCAGCGGGCCGAGCGCGACGAGCGACATCGAGCTCGAACGGGTGGAAGGGGTGCACGGCCCGCGCACCCTCGACGTCCTGCTCGTCGGCTGAAAGCCGTCGCCTGCTCAGCCTTCGCCTCGTGCGGCGACCGTCCTCTCGACCCGTCGGTCCGGAACGAGCCACATGAGGGCGACGACGACGTACGCCGCCACCCCGAGCCACCGATCGGCGAGAGACAGCGCGATGCCCGCCGAGTACAGCGCCGGCGACAACTTTCCTTTGACGTCGGTGCCGACGGCAGCAGCCAACACGGAATCCTGACCCTGCGTGCGAATGATGAGGCTCTGCAGGACGTAGTAAGCACACCCGGCGGCGAGGAGGACGGTGCCGTAGGCGGCCGTAGGAACGGTGGCGAAGTGGTTCTCTCCCATCCACCCGGTGGTCACCGGTATCAGCGACAGCCAGAACAGCAAGTGCAGATTCGCCCAGAGGATGCCGCCAGTCACGCGGTCGGTCGCACTCAGCATGTGATGGTGGTTGTTCCAGTAGATGCCGAGGTTGACGAAGCTCAAGACGTAGGTGAGCAATATCGGAACATCCTGGTGCAGCGCGGCCCAGGACGTCCCCTCCGGGATGTGCAACTCGAGCACCATCACCGTTATCAAGATGGCAATGACACCGTCGCTGAACGCCTCCATCCGACCTGTCGACATCAGAGGGGGGTCGCGCACATGTGCGCAGAGGAGCAGACGGGATGCGATACCTGAGGCCGGCGCCGGCGGATCGCGATGATCTCCATGTCCCGATTGTGTCCCCGGTCGCCCACCACGGTCACCTCCTGGCTGCCGAGTAGCCCGGAACGGCCGCGAGTGCGCGGCGCTGCGAGTCTGGCAGGGCCTCGACCACAGCCCGCCGCGCACGGCCTCGTGGGCCTCCTCCTGGCACGGACGGCCGTGCAGGGGCCCGCCGCCGTCCTGCCTGCGGGCGAGCGCGCGGTTCGTCAGCACTGATCAGGCCGGTCGGTGGAGTGACGTGCACCGACACCGTCGGTCCCCCCGGCGTGGGCGACCGCGTGGCTGCCTCAGCTCCGTCGCCGCGCACCCGCCGCGGACGGTATCTGCGTTCAGAACACCGTTGCCCCGGGTCGTCAGGAAGCCTGTCGGCTTGGAGCTCGGCTCCCTCGTTCGAGGGATAGCGCAACCGGCGGACGAGAGACGACGGTCTATCCTCGGCGCACCGGCGACGACGGCACGGCCGAGGGCGGACCTACTCCCCCGCCCCCTCGCCTCGGCCGGACCACGACGCCCGTGGTTACCCCGCGTCGCCGATCTGGTCCGCGTCCCCCTGAGCACGACGTCGATGTCACATTTCGGACTCGAAGATCCACTGATAGGACTTTCGACTCTCTGACGCGGCCCCGCCGCGACGTAACTTGGGGCGGTGCTCGAGCCGGACGACTCTGCCCGCAACTGGGTGGCTCAGCACGGCGGCAGCTTCTCCTTCCTGATCGCCGCGCACATGACCTTCAGCCGGGTCTTCGACGACTACTTCGAGGAGCCCGCCGACGACAGCGGTCAGCTGTTGCGGACCGCCGGCCGGCGCCTCAATGACGCCGCCGCCGTCCTGGACGGTGCTCCGCCCGTTCCTGACGGCGACGCGCAGCGGCTGCTCACCGACATCCTCGACCGGGTGCGCCGCACGGTCGCTCTCGCCGCCGACGCGAGCCGCAGCGTCGAGGTGGTGCAGCTGAAGTCGCGTACGGACGCCGACCTGGTGCAACTGGCCGAGCGGCTGCGGGCCGTCGCGTAGCGCGGCGCCGCGAAGGCGGCATTGCGCGCCGGAACTCCCGGGGAAGAGTTCCCGTGGCTTCGCGGCGGGGCGGCGGACGAGTCGACCTGTAAGCCGGGTTCTGTCCCGGCGCGGGTGCGCCGGGGGCGGCCATCCATCTCGGCCTGCCGTCACCGGCAGGCTCCAGCGGTCCACCCGCAGGCTCGGGCGGGCAGCCCTCGAACGCCTGCGCAGCCGCGTCCGGAGACCGGACGCGACCTTCTCGACCTTGCTCCGGGTGGGGTTTACCGAGCCGCCGCGATCACTCGCGGCGCTGGTGGTCCCTTACACCACCGTTTCACCCTTACCGGCCTTCGCCGGCGGTCTGTTTTCTGTGGCACTGTCCCGCGGGTCACCCCGGGTTGCTGTTGGCAACCACCCTGCCCTGTGGAGCCCGGACTTTCCTCGGCGGGACCCGCAATACGTCCCGACGCGGCCGCCCGGTCGGCTCGTCCGCCGCGACCGACGATCCTACGCGACTGGAGAGGGCCGGCCACCGGTTCCGCGAGCGAATGCAGCGGCGGGCCTCTCGCTAGCCTCGGACGTCGTGACCGGAGCCGCCGCCGAAGCGACCGCGGTCGTCCTCCTGGCACTCAGCCTGATCGTCGCCGTCCTCCGGCCGTTCGGATGGAGCGAGGCCTTCGGCGCGGTGCCCGCAGCCGTGATCCTCGTGGCGAGCGGGACCGTTCCGTTGGCGGCGGCCCGCGCGAGCGTCGAGCGGTTCGGACCCACGGTCGGGTTCCTGGCCGCGATCCTGGTGTTCGGCCATCTGTGCGCCGAGGCCGGCGTGTTCGACTATCTCGGCACGCTGGCGGCCGACGCGAGCAGGGGCGCACCGCGGCGACTGCTCGGCATCGTCGTGGTGCTGGCCGCGGCGGTCACCGCGGTGCTCACCCTCGACGCGACGGTCGTCCTGCTGACGCCGGTGGTGTTGACCACGGTGCACCGACTCCGGGTGCCGGCGCGGCCGCACGCCTACGCGTGCACGCGGCTGGCCAACAGCGGGTCGCTTCTCCTGCCGGTCTCCAACCTCACCAACCTGCTGGCGTTCGGCGCTTCGGGGTTGTCCTTCGGCCGGTTCGCGGCGCTGATGACCCTGCCGTGGGTCGGTGCCATCGCCGCCGAGTGGGCGGCGCTGCGCACCTTCTTCCGGCGAGATCTGCACACGCCGCAGGAAGGTCGCGTTCAGGTGGCGGTGCGCGCGCCGGTGCACGCGCTGTGCGTCCTCGCGGTGACCGTGGCCGGCTTCGTCCTCACCTCCGGCGTCGGGGTGGCACCGGCGTGGGCGGCGGTCGGTGGATGCGTCCTGCTGCTGCTGCCCCGGATCCGCCGGCGCGACATCTCCGCGCGCGAACTGTTCCTGAGGACGAGTCCGGGATTCTGCCTGTTCGTCCTGGCCCTGGCGTTGGTCGTCGACGGCGTGACCCGGCACGGCCTGGGCCGGGTGTTGACCCGGATCGTTCCGTCGACGACGAGTATCGGCGCGCTGCTGATCACCGCGCTGCTCGCCGCGGGCCTGGCGAACCTCGTCAACAATCTGCCGGCGACACTGGCCCTGGTGCCGATCGTGGCCGGCAGCCCGGCGATCCTGCTCGCCGTCCTGGTCGGCGTGAACGTCGGGCCGAACGCCACCTACCCCGGCTCGCTCGCCACGCTGCTGTGGCGGCGGATCCTGCCTGGTGACGCCGCACCCGACGCCACGCAGTTCCACGCCTTCGGGCTGCTGACCGTGCCGCTGCTCATCGTCGCTGTCACCACGATCCTCTGGGCGTCGCTGCAGCTGATCGGGCTTTGATCAGGACGGCAGGTGGCTGACCTCGTTGAACAGGCGCAGCGACGCGGCGCCGTCCGAGCGGTAGTCGATTCGCGAGAGCGACCCGACATCGAGATGCATCCGGAAGAGCGCG
>JAICIE010000188.1 GCA_025924515.1 Jatrophihabitans sp.
AATCTCGATCCGGCCAGCCGCGAGCAGGTCCTCGACGCCCTCCGCACCTACGCCGGTGCGATCGTGCTGGTCACGCACGACGAGGGCGCCGTGCGCGCGCTCGATCCGGACAAGGTGATCCTGCTGCCCGACGGCACCGAGGACGCCTGGAGCGAGGACCTCGCCGACCTCGTCGAGCTGGCCTGACCCTCAGCGGCCGGCCGCCTCCATCCGCTCCTTGATGCGCAGAAGGTCGGCCTCCAGATCGGCGGTGCGATCGCGGTGCTGGGGAAGGGCGAGAGCGAACAGCCGCTCGTGGAGCCCCGGGACCTGCAGGATCCGCATCGACTCGGTCAGCCGGGTGTGGTCGCCCTCGTCGGCGAGTTCGAGCGTCCACTCGGTGGAGTCGGGGAGCAGCCGGGTCGGCAGCGTTCGCCACACGAACCTGTTGGGCGGGTCGACGGCGAGGACCTCGCAGGTGCGGGTCCACAGTGACGTGTTGCGCCGGTTGCGCCCCCGGAACCGCGCGCCCACCGCCGGGCCCGTCGCGCCGTCGAGCCACTCGCAGGAACGGCACTCGACGCTCCATTCGCCGACGCGAGTGATGTCGGAGACGAGGTTCCAGACGACGTCGATCGGCGCGGCGATCTCGACGGTGGCAGTGCAGGACCGGTTCAGGGTCAGTGCCATGGGGTGCTCCTTCTACTCGACGGTGGATCGGGCCGGCTCGGCGAGCGCTTCGAGTTCGGTGACGTACCGCTCGGCAGCAGCGGCAGCGGCGAGCCGGGAGCCGACGTCGGCGGCGCGGGCGGCATAGCGGGGGTCGTCGAGCAGCCGGGCCAGGGCACTCGCGACCCGCCGCGGCGCGGCGTTCGGCGAGGTCCGCACGCCGGCCCCGGCAGCGAGGACCCGGGCAGCGACGTCGGGCTGGTCCCGGCCGATCGGCTGGCACAGCACCGGGACCCCGGCGATCAGCGTCCGGTGGACGGTGCCGAGGCCGCAATGGGTGATGACCGCCCGCGCCTCGCGCAGCACCGCGTCGTGCGGCGCAGATCGGACGGCGACGACGTCCTCACCGGTCGGTAGCGACTCCGGGTCCAGCTCGCCGGTCGTGACGAGGGCGCGCGCTCCGTTCGCGCGCACGGCGGCGCACGCGGTGCTCAGCATCCGGCGCGGATCCTGGAAGGACGAGCTGCTGGTCACCAGCACCAGCGGTCGCGGGTCGTCGGCCGGCCAGGGTGATGTCCACGGGACGACGTCCTCCGGTGGGTCGAGCACGGGACCGACATACGCCACGTTGGCCGCAAGCCGCGGGGCGGCCAGATCGAACGTCGCCTCGCTCAGTACGAGCACCCGGTCAGCCCGGCCGAACACCTCGGGCACGGTGGTCAGCGGCTGCAGCCCGAGGCCGTCGCGGGCCGCGTTGAGGGTCGGCAGGGCGCGGTCGAACATCGCGGTGAACAGCCGGTTCCCGATGCCGTCGCGGAGCCGCCCCAGCGGCCCCGGCAGCGGCTGGAAACCCATTCCCGGCGCCGGCCTCCCCGCCTCCGGGACCATGTACGGGTTGTGGCAGATCATGGCCGTCGGGACGCCCGTCGCCTCGCCCGCCAGCTCGGCTCCCAGCAGCAGCCAGTCGACGACGAGCACGTCCGGCCGCTCCGCGTCGACGGCCGCGACGACGTCGGCTGCGTAGTCGGCGGCCGGGCCGATCATCTCCCGGTCGCGGGTGCGCGCGAACTGGCCGATCGGCGTCCGGGGCTCCCAGTCGCGGACGTAATCGGAGGCCGGTGATCGGTCGAGGCGGTGCGGCGCGCGGGTGAACGGGGCGAAGTCGGCACCCGCCGCGCGGACGTCAGCTTCGAGGCACGGATCGCCCAGCACGCGGACCCGATGACACCGGGTCATCAGCCGCCGGGCGATGCCCAGCTGCGGCGGGACGTTCCCGCCCCCCTCCCACAGCACGAACAGGAACCTGCTCATCGTTGCCTCCTCCCACCACTCGCCGGCACAGGTCTTCCATGACGGCCACCACCTCGTCCGTCGAGAGCTGCCGGTCGCGGCGCAGCAGCTTCCACGTGTAGACGTCGGTCGCCGTGACGAGCTGCAGCACCTGCAGGCGACGTCCGGGTGCAGGCTCGAGCAGCGCCCCGAACACCCGCTCCACCCACTCCTCGTGCGCCACCCGTCCGGCGGCCACGACCTGGCGGACGACGTCGATCCGCTCCTCCAGCCCGATCATCCGCAGAACCGCGTCCCCGTAGACCTCGTATTCCGACACGATCATCCGGACCGCGCCCGCGACGTCGCCCTCCCCGACTGCGTCGCGGTGCGACTGCGTGCCGACCCGGTCGGACCGCAGCACCGCTTCGGCGAGGCCGTCCTTGGAGCCGAATCGCCGCATCACCGTCGACAGGGAGACGCCGGCCCGGTCGGCAATCTCCCGAAGGGTCATCCGGTCGTACGGCTCGATACGCCACAGGGCGATCGCCGCGTCCATCACCCGCTCCGCCGTCTGCTCGGCGGAGTCCGCACGGGCCCGCATCGTGTACCGCCTACGCGGCGCCGCTCCGCCCTCCGGCGCCGAAACATTCACGGCTACGAAGTTATCGCCAAATTACCGACGAGCACAAGGCTTCTTCGCATGGCCGACCACCGCGGGCTCTGTGATCATGTGCGCAGGGTGCCGTGGTCAGTGGGGCGGGCGGCATCGCTGGTGGTGACACGGAGGGGACATGGCCGACACGAGCACGGATCTCGGCAAGGGCAAGCGCATCACGGGAGGGGACCGGACGTCACTGGCCGATGATCTGCGCAAGCGCTACGACAAGGGCGAGAGCATCCGTTCGCTGGCCACCTCCACCAAACGCTCCTACGGGTTCGTGCACCGGCTGCTGTCGGAGTCCGGTGCCACCCTGCGCAGCCGCGGCGGCGCCAACCGGAACGCCAACAAGAAGGCGTGAGCGGGGAACAGCCTGACGGCTGGGTCCGGACCAGCCGGGACGGCGCGGTCCTCACCGTCACCCTCGACCGGCCCGAGCAGCTGAACGCCCAGACGCCGGCCACGTGGCTGGCGCTGGCCGAGGTCGGCCGCTCGCTGGACGACGACGTCCGTGTGGTCGTCGTTCGCGGTGCCGGGCGGGCGTTCTCCGCGGGGTTGGACCGCAGCCTGTTCAGCGCCGACCCCGACACCCCGGGGGGCTTCGGTGATCTGGCGCGGATGCCGGCCGATCTCGCCCAGGAGCGGATCCGGACGTACCAGGACGGCTTCCGCTGGCTGCGCTCGCCCGGCGTCGTCTCGATCGCCGCTGTCCACGGGCACGCGATCGGCGCCGGCGCGCAGCTCGCGCTCGCCTGCGACCTGCGTGTGTTCACCGACGACGCGCAGCTCCGGCTGCCCGAGGCGACGCTGGGGCTGGTGCCCGACCTGACCGGCACGAGCAACCTCGTCGAGCTGGTCGGCTACTCGCGGGCGCTGGAGATCTGCCTGACCGGCCGCGCGGTGAAGTGCAAGGAGGCCTTCGCTATCGGGCTGGCCAACGTCGTCGTCCACGCCGACGAGCTCGACGAAGCGGTGACCGACCTGGTCGAGGCGGTCCTCGCGCCGCCGGTGGGCGCGGTCCGGGAGACGGCCGCGCTCATCCGGTCCGCCGTCCGCAACGACGTCGAGACCCAGGACGCCGCCGAGCGCGCGGCGCAGGTCCGTCGACTGGGGGAACTCGCCGCAGGGGGGTGAGCGATCCTTCTGGGGGCGGAACAGCCGTGGGCGCGACGGCGTTGGCCCGCACCGGAGAAGGAGAGGAGGTCCTGCCGTGTCTCATCCCATGACCTCCTGGTCGACCATGCGGTCCTACCGCCGCGACCCGTCGGTCACCGACCGCCAGCTGCCCAAGGGCATCGTCCGCAGGATCCTCGGCGTCGCCCGGCCTTACTGGCGGGACCTGACGTTCTTCCTGATGCTGACCGTCGCCTCGTCGGTCATCGGCGTGATCACCCCGCTGCTGGCCGGCGGGATCATCAACCGGATCGCCTCGCTGCACGGGACGGCCGGCCAGATCATCCGCATCGCACTGGTCATCGCCGGTCTGGCGATCATCGACGCCGGTTTCTCGCTGGCCAACCGCTGGTTCTCCGCCCGCATCGGCGAGGGCGTGATCTACGACCTGCGCAGCCGGGTCTTCGAGCACGTGCAGCGGATGCCGGTGGCCTTCTTCACCCGCACGCAGACCGGCGCGCTGGTCAGCCGCCTGAACAACGACGTCGTCGGCGCGCAGCAGGCGTTCACCTCGACGCTGTCCGGCGTCGTCTCCAATGCCATCGGCCTGGTGCTCACCGCCGGCGTCATGTTCTCGCTGTCGTGGCAGATCACCCTGCTGTCGATGGTCATGGTGCCGCTGTTCGTGCTGCCCGCCCGGCGCATCGGCAAGAAGCTGCAGGAGATCACGCGGGAGTCCTACAACCTCAACGCCTCGATGAACGCGACGATGACCGAGCGGTTCAACGTCGCCGGCGCGCTGCTGGTCAAGCTCTTCGGCCGGCCGAAGGCAGAGGCGCAGTCGTTCAGCGGCCGGGCCGCGCGGGTGCGCGACATCGGCGTCCTGTCCGCGATGTACGGCCGCACCTTCTTCACGGCGCTGACCCTGGTCGCGGCGCTGGCGACGGCGCTCGTCTACGGACTCGGCGGCTGGCTGGCGTTCCACGGCACGCTCAGCCCCGGCGACGTCGTCGCTCTCGCGCTGCTCCTGTCCCGCCTGTACGGCCCGCTGACGGCGCTGTCGAACGTCCGGGTCGACGTGATGAGCGCTCTGGTCAGCTTCGACCGCGTCTTCGAGGTGCTGGACCTGGCGCCGATGATCGACCAGGCGTCGGACGCGGTGCCGGTCCCGGCCGACGACCGGTCGGTCGAGTTCGACCACGTGTCGTTCAGCTACCCCTCGCCCGGCGAGGTGTCGCTGGCCTCGCTGGAGGACGTCGCCATCCCGGAGCAGGGCGGTCCGACGGCGGTCCTGCACGACGTGTCGTTCCGGGTCGAGCCGGGGCACCTGGTGGCCCTCGTCGGTCATTCCGGTGCCGGCAAGTCCACGATCGCCAACCTGGTCACCCGGCTGTACGACGTCACCGGCGGGAGCGTGCGCGTGGGTGGC
>JAICIE010000189.1 GCA_025924515.1 Jatrophihabitans sp.
ACCCGCGCGTCCCGCGGCCCGACTCGAGGGCTGTTCGCTCTCCCGGGGGAGGCACAACATGACTGTGGAAGTGCGTGACGGCCGGTCCACGCGCTGGGACCCACACCGCAAGGAGAGAAAGGCGGCGATCATCGCCGCAGCGATCGAGACGATCGAAGAGCACGGCCCGGAGGCCTTGACCGGGCAGATCGCTGAAAAGGCGGGCGTGCCGCGAACGCACGTGTACCGCCACTTCGAGGGCAAGTCCGCGCTGGACACGGCGGTCGCGACCTTCGCGGCTACCGAGATCGGGGAGTCGATCCGGGCTGGGTTGACCTCAGGCGGCACGGCCCTGGAGATGATCCACGGGGCGATCAACCGACATCTGGCCTGGATCGAGGAGCACCCGAACCTCTACCGCTTCATGGCGCAGCATTCCTATGCCGTCGGCCCGACCGCAACCGCCGTCAGCGAGGACGCCAAGGCGACCCTGGCCGCCGAGCTGACCGAACTGCTGACGCTGTACATGCGGCACTTCGGGCTCGATCCGGCTCCCGCCGAACGGCTCATGGTCGGCGTCGTCGGCATGGTGGACAACACCGCCACCTGGTGGCTCGAGCGACGGGTGCCGCCGCGCGAGGAGCTCACCGCGACGCTCGCTCAGGACGTCTGGGCGCTGATCGACCGGATGCTGCGCCCGAGCGGGCTGGAACTGGATCCGAATCATCCGCTGCCGGCGCTGTCCTGAGCGGGTCGGCGCGGCAAGCGGGCGCGTCACGCCGATCGTGGATCCGTGCAGGCACGTTGATCAGGTCTGCCCGGGTCTGCTCACCCGGTGGCCGCCGGGAATCGGGCAGACGCGGGCCGGACCTGAATCGGCAACCCCGCCGACGACGACCGCACGAGCCGCACCGCACGCGATCGGTCAGGAGCGCGAGAGCCGGGCGTTCAGGTGCGGCTCGTACTCGGCATCGGACGGCGCGAGCTCGGTGACGTAGACGAGTTGGTCCTCGATCAGCGCGTACAGCCGCTTCTCCCCGTCCACGGCTTTCGCCGTCGGGCTCGGCACAGAAGAGACTGTGGCCAGTTCCCAGCGCTGTGTCGTGGCCGTCCCGCTGAAGACCAACGCCTGGCCCGTGTTCGAGGCGACGACCGCCTCGACCCGGTCCGGGTCCGGGCCCGGACGCCAGAAGCCGGATTCTCGTTCTGCGGCGCGGATCACTTCCCCGTCGGGGTCGATCAGCCAGGACCGGCTCTCGTAGGCGAGGAACGGACGCCCGTCGTGGAAGAAACGCAGCTCCTGGCGGTAGCGGAACGCGGCGCCGGTGCTCGGCGAAACGCCGACACCCTCGCCGGACCACCCGCCGACGAGCGGCAGCAGCCGGAGGAGCGCGTCGTGCAGGCCCGGTCCGGATCGTAGGTCGGCCGTGTCCTGCGGCGGCAAACTCACCGCTGACCGGCGAAGAGCTTCACGAGCACGAGAACTGACACCGCTGCGATCGCGACGAACGCCAAGATCAAGAGGACGAGGTACGCGGTCTCCACGTCATCGAGGGTAGGACGCAGCGGGCGTGCCCGGCCGCGAGGAGGACCGGACACGCCCATTGAGCACGGGGCGAAACTCACTCGAGGATCAGCGGCGCCTCTACCAGGCCGGCCTCGAGAGCGTGCACGGCCTTGCGCGCTGCGCCCGTGCGGTGCAGGACGGAAAGCGTCCAGGTTCCGGGCGCGGCGAAGAAGCGGAAGTCCCCGGTCGCTGAGGTGACGACCTCCGCGGTGAAGTCGCCGCTCGAGTCGAGCAGCCGGACATAGGCCGACGGCACCGGCGCGCCGTCCTGATCAGTGACCACGCCGTAGATGACCGTCTCTTTTGACAGGTCGATTCCCGGCGGCAAGGTAGGCGTCTGGGCCGGAGCTCCGCACATCCCCGATCACACATCCTTCTCGATGGGAACGCCGACCAGTGACCCGTACTCGGTCCACGAGCCGTCGTAGTTCTTGACGTGAGGGTGTCCGAGCAGCTCGTGCAGGGCGAACCAGGTGTGACTCGACCGCTCACCGATGCGGCAATAGGCGATGGTGTCCCGGCCTTCGTCCAACCCGGCCTCGGCGTACAGCTTGCGGAGATCCTCGTCGGACTTGAACGTGCCGTCCTCGTTCGCGGCCTTACTCCAGGGCACGTTGAGGGCCGTCGGAATGTGCCCGCCGCGCTGCGATTGCTCCTGCGGCAGGTGCGCCGGCGCGAGCAGCCGACCGGCGAACTCGTCGGGCGACCGGACGTCGATGAGGTTTTTCTGTCCGATCGCGTCGAGCACCTCGTCGCGGAATGCGCGGATCGAGGTGTCCTGGTCCTTGGCCGTGTACTGGGTCTGCGGCCGCTCCGGCACGTCCTTGCTCAACTCGCGCCCGTCGAGTTCCCACTTCTTGCGTCCGCCGTCGAGCAACTTCACGTTCTGGTGCCCGTACAGCTTGAAGTACCAGTAGGCGTAGGCGGCGAACCAGTTGTTGTTACCGCCGTAGAGGATCACTGTGTCGTCGCTGCCGATGCCCTTGCTCGAGAGCAGCGCTTCGAACTGCTCCTTGTTGACGAAGTCGCGTCGCACCTGGTCCTGCAGTTCGGTCTTCCAATCGAGTTTCACGGCCCCGGGAAGATGACCGCCGTCGTACGCGGTCGTGTCCTCGTCGACCTCGACGAAGACGACTCCCGGGGCGTTGAGGTTCTGCTCGGCCCAGTCGGCCGAGACGAGCACGTCTGCTCGACTCATGGAGGAACTCCTTCTGAACGGAAAAAGGGGAAGCCCGCCGCGGAGGTGGCCCGCGCGGGATGACACCGACGCGCTCAGCAGGAACGACACAGGCAGCTGCCCACACGGCACAGGTCGACCGTGCG
Source organism: Jatrophihabitans sp. (assembly GCA_025924515.1). Lineage (GTDB taxonomy): Bacteria > Actinomycetota > Actinomycetes > Mycobacteriales > Jatrophihabitantaceae > JAICIE01. Next base: position 2,870 of record JAICIE010000189.1, read on the forward strand.
GCGGGAGGTGAGCAGGAGGCTCACGGCGCTGAGGGCGTTGCCCATGCGCGCGAGCCTACCGGTCGGCGGCCGACCGAGTGGCGGTCGCACAGCCCCGGGGGGCCGGTCGGGACCCGCTCAGCTCCGCACCGCCAGCAGGACGAGCAGGCTCACCGGCGCGACCAGGCTCATCGGGACGAGGGATGCCAACGCGCCGCCAACATACGAAGCGGGGCCGCGGGCCGCGCTCGTCACGAAGGCGACCGCGACCGCCAGCAGAGCGGTCACTGCACCGACGACGGCGCCGGCGAACAGTGCGGCTCCGGGGGTGGCGGCCGCGACCCCGCGGAGCAGCACGTAGGCCACAGCAGCGCCGACCGCAGTCGCGGCAAGGACGGCGGGCAGCCCGCGGGGCACGTCCGCGTCGAAACGCAGGACCGGGACGACCCGGTCGACCAGCACCCCGACGACGAGCGCCGCGCCCGCTGCCAGGGCGATCGCGCTGACCGCTGCGTCCCCTGACGAGTTGCCACCGAACTCCGCCCGCAGTTGGAGCAGCGCCGTCGGTGCGATCGCGACGGCCACGAGCAGGGCGATCCCCCCCAGCGATGCGGTCACCCGCTGGCGTCGGGCCCGGCGCTGCAGCTGATGCAGGAACATCGCCGGGACGGCCAGGCCGACGACCGGCAAGAGCGGCTGCAGGCGGGCGTGCGGGGCGAGCGAGACGGCGACGTCCGCACCGGCAGCGGCCGACAGTCCCAGTGCCGCGGCGCCCGCGCGCCCGGGCACGTCGGTGCCGAACACCCACGCGCCGACCACCGCCGCTTGTATCGCCGCGACGGCACACAGCAGGGCTACGGCGCCGGCGTGCGCGGTCACCGCGAGCACGGCCGCCTCGAGGACGGCGACGAGGCCTGCGATCGTCGCGGCGGGGGCGGCCGGCAGCGCCACGGGCGCGCTCACCGATCGGCGTCCTGGGTGGCGACCGGCGCGACCGCCGCCCGAACCCACCGCGAGATCCGCTCGGTCAGCTCCGGGGTCGTCGCGGTCTCCGCGTGCCCCATGCCCAGCTCGATCCAGAGCTCGGCCGTCGGAGCGGCCTCGGCCAGCGCCTCGACGTGACGCAGCGGGAAGTAGGTGTCGGCGTCGCCGTGCACGAGAAGCAGCGGCACGCCGATGGATCCGGCCAGCTCCACCGGAGCCTGCGGCGCGACGGTCCATCCCGCGCTCGACAACCGGGTCCGCCGCACCAGCCGGGTGGCCAGCCGGCCGCTGCGCGTCACGCACATCCAGTGCACCAGCCGCATCGGACGGGTTCCTCGCTCGAACCAGGTGCCCGGCGAGCTGACGCTGACCACCGCGTCGGCGTCGCCGCCCAGCCCTGCGTAGCGCAGCGCCACCGAGCCGCCCATCGACCAGCCGAGGACGGCCACGCGCTCGTAGCCGAGGCCGCGCAGCCCGGCCACGGCGGCGCCCATGTCGTGGATCTCGTCGGCGCCTGCCGTGCTGACGCCCCCGGAGCGGCCATGGCCGCGGAAGTCCACGGCGAGCACGCCCACGCCCTCGACCGCGAGCACGTCGCAGATCGCTTGCACGTAGGCGCTGGCCGACGAACCGGTGAACCCGTGACCGACGACACAACCCAGGTCGCGGCGGCCGACGTCCCAGTGCCGCGCGAGGAGGGGAACTCCGTCCTCGGTCTCGAGCTTCGTCAGGGTCGGACCCGGCACGACAGGTATTCTTCCCACGCGGGTTGCTGTACCCGGCGATCCGAGTCGGTGCCCGTGGGCAGCGCTGCCCGTCGCATCTGCCGGCCCCCTCCCCGGAGGCGTACGTGGACCTCGTCCTGCTCACCGCGGCACGGCAGCCGACCGCCGAGGTGCTCCCCTCGCTCGGTCTGTTGCCGCACCGCGTCACTGTGCTTCCCCTCGACGCCGCAGCTCTGGTGGGACGCTCGGCGGGTGACGCCGTGCTACTCGACGCGCGCCGCGACCTGGCTGCCGCTCGCTCGTTCTCGCGGGTGCTCGCGGCCGCCGGCGTGGGCGTCCCCGTCTTCGCGGTGCTCACCGAAGGTGGCCTCGTTGCGGTCACGGCGGACTGGGCGGTCGACGACTTCGTTCTCGACACCGCCGGCCCCGCCGAGCTGGAGGCGCGGCTGCGGCTGGCCATGGAACGCCGGGTCGCGTTCTCCAAGCAGGCTCCCGACCACGTCGACCTCGGCGTCCTCATGATCGACGA
>JAICIE010000190.1 GCA_025924515.1 Jatrophihabitans sp.
CCCGTCCGGCGGCACCGGCCCCGCTCTTGATCAACAGACAAACGGTGTCGCCATAGCAGCACCGATTGTCTGTTGATCAGCGAAAGGGCGGCCCGAGCACCCGCCGGCCGGGGGACCGATTAGCGCACCCGGCAAGCGCGCGCAAAACCGGACGGCTCAGTGGTACTCGTGCTCGCTCGACGGATAGACCCCGGCGCGGACCTCGTCGCCGAAGCGGGTCGCGGCGTCGCGCAGCACCGACGCGACGTCGGCGTACTGCTTGGCGAACTTCGGCCCGCGTCCCTCCCGGAGCCCCGCCATGTCGTGCCACACCAGCACCTGCGCGTCGCAGGACGGACCCGCGCCGATGCCGATCGTGGGAATGTGCAGGTCGGCGGTCACGGCCGCGGCGACCTCCGAGGGCACCACTTCGAGCACCACCGAGAACGCGCCTGCGGCCTGCAGGGCCTTCGCGTCCTGCAGCAGCCGGTGCGACGCTTCGTCGCCGCGTCCCTGCACCCGGTAACCGCCGAACGTGTTCACCGACTGCGGGGTGAGGCCGAGATGCGCCATCACCGGCACCCCCGCGGCGACCAGCGCCTCGACCTGCGGCACGACCCGCAGGCCGCCTTCGAGCTTGACCGCCTGCGCCCCTCCGTCCTTCAGGAAACGAGCCGCCGTGTCCAGCGCCTGCTGCGGCGAGGACTGGTACGAGCCGAACGGCAGGTCGGCGACGACCAGCGCGCGGGTCGAGCCGCGGACGACGCCGCGCACCAGCGGCACGAGTTCGTCGACGGTGACCGGGACGGTGGTGTCGTAGCCGTAGACCATGTTGGCCGCCGAGTCGCCGACCAGCAGGACGGGGATGCCAGCGGCGTCGAAGACGCGCGCGGTCGAGTAGTCGTACGCGGTGAGCATCGCCCACCGCTCGGAGCGATCCTTCGCGGCCTGCAGGTCACGAATGGTGACGCGTCGGGTGGTGATTCCCCCGTAGAGGGAGGTGTCGGGCATGGCTGCCCCTTCCTGATCTCCTCGAGGCCGGACCACCGGTCCCCGGGCTGGCAGGTGGACGCCGTCCATGGTGCGCGTCCGCAGCCGCGCTGTCTGCAGCGGGGAGAACTATGTCACCCTTCCGTTTCGCGCCAGCGGTTGGTGATGGGCAGGCGTCGGTCCCGTCCGAACGCCTTCAAGCTGATCTTCGAACCCGGCGGGTACTGCCGCCGCTTCCACTCCGCGCCGTCGACCATCCGCGCCACCGTGGCGACGAGCTCCGCGTCGAATCCTTCGGCGGCGATGTCGGCGACGCTCAGGTCCCCGTCGACGTAGCCGGCGAGAATCCGGTCGAGAACCTCGTAGTCCGGCAATGAGTCGGTGTCCAGCTGACCCGGACGCAGTTCCGCCGACGGCGGCTTGCTGATCGAGTTCGGTGGGATCGGCGGGATCTCGCCCCGCGACTCGGCGTCGGCGTTCCGCCAGCGGGCGAGCTCCCACACCAGCGTCTTGGGCACGTCCTTGATCGGCGCGAAGCCACCGACCGCGTCCCCGTAGATCGTCGAGTACCCCACCGCCAGCTCGCTCTTGTTGCCGGTGGCGAGGACGAGATGACCTTCGGCGTTCGACAGCGCCATCAGCGTGGTGCCACGCACCCGCGCCTGCACGTTCTCCTCGGCCAATCCGGTCAGGCCCAGCGAGTTCACGAATCCGTCGACCATCGGCGCGATCGGCACGACGCGGTACTGCGCGCCGATCCGCTGGGCCAGGTCGGCGGCATCCCCCTTGGAATGGTCGGAGGAGTAGGCGCTGGGCAGGGCGATCCCGTGGACCCGATCCCCGCCGATCGCGTCGGCGGCGATCGCGGCGACGACGGCCGAGTCGATCCCGCCCGACAGTCCGAGCACCACCGAGCGGAATCCGTTCTTCTGCACGTAGTCGCGCAGCCCGGTGACCAGGGCGCCCCAGACCTCCGCGCAGTCGGGCAACAGCTCGGTCAGCACCGGGGGCAGGACGTCCGGCCGCTCGGCCGGCGCCCGCGTGTCGGTGTCGACGCGCACCACGGTCATCTCCGTGTCGGTGACGTCGGCGGGCGCGGTCGGCGGGTCCGGCAGCGACAGATCCAGGTAGAAGACGTCCTCCACGAACTGCGGCGCCCGGAGCAGCACCGCACCGTCCGCACGCACCACCATCGAGTCACCGTCGAAGACGAGCTCGTCCTGGCCGCCCACGAGATTGGCGTAGAGGACGGGGGCACTTGCCTCGGCCGCGCGGCGGCGGAGCAACTCCAGCCGCACGTCGTCCTTCTTGCGCTCGTACGGCGAGCCGTTGACGTTGACGACGAGCCCGACGCCCACCTGGCCCGCGACCCGGAACGGTCCGCCGTCCTGCCACAGGTCCTCGCACACGGTCAGCGCGATGTCGACGCCCCGATACCGCACGACGACGAACTCGGACCCCGGGACGAAGTAGCGCCGTTCGTCGAAGACGCCGTAGTTCGGCAGGTGGTGCTTGTAGTACCGCGCGACGACGCTGCCGCGGTGCACGAACGCGAGCGCGTTGCGCGGGCCGCCTTCGGCGTCGAGGTAGCCGACGCACACCGCGATCTCGCCGAGGCCCTCGGCGTCGAGATCGGCGGCGAGCTTTTCCAGCGCGGCACGCCCTGCGGCGCGGAAGCCGGCCCGCAGAACCAGGTCCTCGGGCGGATAGCCGGTGATCGTCATCTCCGGGAAGGCCACCAGGTCGGCGCCGGCGGCCGCCGCCGAACGGGTCCGGGCCAGCACCCGTCCCGCGTTGCCGGACAGGTCCCCGACGACGGTGTTGATCTGGGCCAGGGCGACGCGCAGGGTCGGCACGTCCTCAGTCTGCTCCTGAGAAGTGCAACGGATTCGGGTCGCAGAGTTGTCGAGGTCGTGAGCGTTCCGTAACCCGTCGCTCCACGGAGCACCGCTCCGGATGGGGGAGAATGGGGTGCTCGTCGACGATGACGGTCCGTGACGGGCCGGGAAGTGAGAGGTCGTGCCACGCATCCGGACCCGACGACCGCTGCGGTCCGCGGCGTTGCTCGCGCCGCTGGTCGCGGCCTCGCTCGCCTCTGCCGCCTGCACCGCGACCACGCACGGCCTGGGCCAGCACGGTTCATCGTCCCCGGGCGCACGCGCCTCCAGCTCCCCGGCGACGGCGTCAGCCCGGTCCTCGAGCGCGGCGCCCGTCGGGAAGGCCGTGATCTCGGTCACCCCGGCGAGCGCGAAGTTCTACAACCCCACCGCGCCGGTCAGCGTCTTCGCGAGGAACGGCCGATTACTGGCCGTCACGATGGTCAACCCGGCGGGCAAGCAGGTCACCGGCACGGTATCCGGTTCCTCCTGGCGCAGCACCGAAGTGCTCGGTTACGGCCGCACCTACACGATCAAGGCCGTGGCCGTGAACGCCGACGGGGTCCGGACCAAGAAGACGTCGTCCTTCACCACGCTGACGCCCGACAACATGACGCTGCCCTACTTCGACACGGTGTACGGGTCGGCGATGGCGGACAAGGGCACCTACGGCGTCGGGATGATCCCCGTCGTGCACTTCGACGAGCCGATCCCGGACCAAGCCGCCGCCGAACGGGCTCTCCAGGTCACCACCAGCCCGCACGTCGACGGGTCGTGGTACTGGGCCGACGACCAGGACGTGCACTGGCGCCCGAAGACCTTCTACACGCCGGGAACGACGGTGCGCATCGACGCGAAGGTCTACGGCAAGGACCTCGGCAACGGGCTCTACGGGCAGTCCGACGAGAGCATTTCCTTCACGGTCGGACCCAAGCGGGTCTCCATCGCCGACGCGGCGACGCACAAGGTCAAGGTGTACTTCGGCGACAAGCTGGTGCGCACCATGCCGACCTCGATGGGACGCGGCGGCTCCGTGCCGGGCAAGAACGGCCAGACGATCTATCTCTGGACGATGCCGGGCACCTACACGGTGATCAATCACGAGAACCCGGCGACGATGTCCTCGGACAGCTACGGCCTGCCGGCGAACTCCCCGCTCGGCTACGCCCCGGAAAAGGTGCCGTGGGCCACGAAGATCAGCACCGACGGGATCTACCTGCACGAACTCGACGCCACGGTGTGGGCGCAAGGTCACCAGAACCTGTCGCACGGCTGCCTCAACCTCAACTACGACAACGCGAAGTGGTTCTACACGCACTCCACCGTCGGCGACGTGGTCGAGGTCGTGCACTCCGGCGGCCCGAAGATCCAGCAGTGGCAGGGCGGCGACTGGAGCGTCCCGTGGTCGCAGTGGGTCGCCGGTAGCGCGCTGCACTGAGCCGCGGCCGTCAGCGGCAGGGGATTGCGCGGGCCGCAGCAGCCGTTCGGGTCCGCGTAACCTCGCCGTAATCGTTGGTGCACCAGAGTGAGAGACCGTGGACCGCCAACAGGAATTCGTCCTCCGCACCCTCGAAGAGCGGCAGATCCGCTTCGTGCGGCTCTGGTTCACCGACGTGCTGGGCACCCTGAAGTCGGTCGCGGTCGCACCCGCCGAGCTCGACAGCGCCTTCGAAGAGGGCATCGGCTTCGACGGCTCGGCCATCGAGGGGTTCACCCGCGCCAGTGAGAGCGACATGCTGGCCCGTCCCGATCCGGCGACGTTCCAGGTGCTTCCGGAGCCGGACGGGTCCGCGCCTGACTCCGCCCGGATGTTCTGCGACATCCAGATGCCCGACGGGTCGCCGTCCTGGGCCGATCCCCGATATGCGCTGCGCCGCTCGCTGGCCCGCGCGGCCGAGCGCGGGTTCACCTTCTACACGCATCCGGAGATCGAGTTCTTCCTGCTGAAGAACCGGCCCGGCGACGGCAGCGAGCCGGAGCCCGTCGACAACGGCGGGTACTTCGACATGACCAGCCACGACGCCGCGCACGACTTCCGCCGGGCCGCAGTCGGCGTCCTCGAGAACCTGGGCATCTCCGTCGAGTTCAGCCACCACGAGGTCGCGCCCGGCCAGCAGGAGATCGACCTGCGCTACGCCGACGCGCTGAGCATGGCGGACAACATCATGACCTTCCGGTACGCGATCAAGGA
>JAICIE010000191.1 GCA_025924515.1 Jatrophihabitans sp.
GGTTGCCGAGGTGACCCGACTCGTCGTCCCGGCGAGCGGACACCGGCACGGAGATGACGAGTCTGTCCGGTGACTCGCCGCGGCGGCGCAGGGTGGCGTGCAGCGCTCCGGCCACCGCGGTGAGGAGGACGTCGTTGATTGTCGCCCGGTGCCGGTGCGCCGCTGCTTTCGCGTCGGCGAGGTCGACTCGGACGGTGACCAGTGCTCGGCGGGAGCCGATGGGCCGGTTCAAGCTGCTCGGAGACGGCCGGCGGGCTCTAGTGCGCGCGGTTCGCCGCGGTCCTCGTAGTTCGGCGACGCCCGTCCGCAGGTTCCGCCCGGCGATCCTCAACGACCGAAGGCTCTGAAGTCGGCTAGCGACGCTGTCGCTGAGCAACGCGCCTACGGACGGCGCCGGGGTGGGGAACCGCTCCGGTGGACGGCGGCCGGGATTCGGATCGACAAGCTCGGTCAAGGCGGCGAGGCCGCCGATGCCATCGGCGAGCACGTGGTGGAGGACGACGATCACGGCTTGGCAGGCGCCCGCGCTATCAGTGAGGAGGATCATCGCCCACAACGGTCGGTCGCGTGGCAGGCGCTCGACGACCGCTGCCGCCGCCACGCGCATAACCGTCGTTTGGCACCCGGGGTCCTCCAGAGGCCGATCGACGATGTGGTTGCAGAGGTCGAAACCGTCGTCGTCGACCCAAATCGGACGTCCTAATCCGAGTGGCGTGGCGACAAGCCGTTGCCGCAGCCGCCGAACCCGCGGCAGCCCCCGCGCTACAACCGTCCTAACGGCGTCCCGGTCAACGGGCTCGGCCAGCCTGAGGACCGCCCCCATCTGCATCGGCGCGTTGGGCGTTTCGCACGAGAGCTGGGTCAGGTCATTGCGGCTAACCCGCTGCACTGTCACGGCATGCTCCTTGAGCGGCGGCGGACGCTTCAGCCTTGGTTGGAGAACGACCGCGACCACTGCGATCCGACCGCCAGCCGAGCCTGCGCGCCCGCCGTCCGAGGACGATCGTGGTGATCGCGCCAAGGGCGAGGATCGCCTGGAGCGGGCTGAGCCCGACGAACGGGATCTGGACGAGCAGCTCGACGATGAGTGCCGCGCCGGCCAGCTGCGCGGCGGCAGGAGCGCGCCGGTCGCGGCGGAAGGCAAGAACTGCGGCCGCACCGTACGGGACTGCGACCGAAGCAAACAGCCACGCTCCCGGAAGCAGCCAGGTGTCGAGCCCCAACGGCAGGCCGGTCTTCGGCGGCGTCGAGACCCCCACCGCCAACTGCACGGCTCCCTCGACTGCGGCGACGGACAGGACGCTTTCGATGATGACGAGCGCGGTGCGCGATGGATACCGCACCTTTCCCGGACCGCCCCAGTTTAGTTGCGAGACCCCCCTTCTCCCGTTTCGGTCGGCACGCGTCGTCGCCATGACGTGAGCCTGCTTCAAGACCTGAACCGACGCCAGGTACGGATGGCGCGCGTCAGTAGGCCGTTGGGCCTGCGGAGCCCGACAGACGCCGCACTGTCGACGGAAACTGAACTGTCGACGGAACTGACTGGCGCACAATCACGGCGATATCAACTGTCACGGGACCGTGTATGACGAAGGCGCCACGCCGCGATACCGGATCGCACGTTATGCGAGCACCTTGTCGACCAGGTCGCCGTCCGCATGGAGACGACCCGGTGGGGGATGCCCCTGCATGACCCGATTGGGTGCGCGCGGTCAAGCCGTGACCCGTCCGGTCGAGGGCTGATACCACAAACGGGACGCGGTGCGGGCGGGCCCCGACGGCCGAGCGCGCCTGGGCGCCGAGTCGCCCGACCAGGGTCCAGCTAGCCACATGACATTGAAGCCCAGCACCTACCCGGTGACCGGGGTATCCGGATCGAGGACCGCCTGCATCTAAGTTGGCGGCTGTCCCGCAGTCCGGTTACGTGGACGGTTTTCGTACCCACGCCAGTAATAGCGCCAGATGAGTTTGTGTACGCCGAGGTGCCTGGGCAGTGACCGTAGCCCGGGGATGATCGGCAGCAGGATGAGGCCCGCTGTGAGAACGGCCATCAGTCCCCAGACGAGGGCGTCGGCGTTGCCGGAGGTTGAGAAGGGTTTGACCCGGTACCAGAATGTGTAAAGCCACATCCACGGTTGGCCGGGATAGTTGCCGATCTCGTTCATCATGCCCCATTGGTCGCCGCCCAAGTTCTGCGCGCGTGCCTGTTGTTCGAGGTAGGCGCCGTCGGACAGGAGCAGGAGGGTTTTGGTCTGGTCGGTGGGGTAGAACCCTTTGGTGATGATGCTGTCCAGGCCCCCGCTGCGGGCCAGACCTTGGTAGCGGGCGGCCAGTACCGGAACTGGGCCGTAGGCGCCGGATTTGACGGCGGCGGGGTTGCCGGCCGGTGCTGCGGCCAAGGCATCGGAGTAGGCGCTGGCCCATGCCGTGCGGCGCTGCGGTGGAGCGGCGGCCCAGGCGCGCAGTGCGGCGCTCAGTGCCGGATCGCCTCGGGATGCGGCGTTTAGCGGCGCGATCACGAGATCTTGGGCGCTGTCGATAGCGGTTGTCACGCCAGCCCATCGCTGCAGCGCCAGCGGACCGAGTTTCTGCCCGTCGTCGGCATTGTTGTAGGGAGGCCCGTACGTGGCGCTGGTGGAGGTGCCGGCGAGTTCGACGGTTGCGGTGGCGACGACGTCGTTCGGGGCCACGCTGGCCCAGCGCTTGAGCGTGACAGCCTTTCGGTCGGGGGAGGAGAACACGGCGGCGAGCAGCAACGATAGCGCGAGCGCGGCGCCGAGCGCGACGGCGAATTCTTTGACGAGGTCGTAGTCGCGGGTCGCGAACAGGTGCAAGTCCAGGGTCTGGTCGGGGTGGCGTGGTCGGTCGTGCATTTCAAATCCTTCTGCTGCGGTCGGGCTGGCGGATCAGTGCGTTGGTGTCTGCGTCGCCCGCTCGGCCGGCGATCCGGATCCGGTCGGCCGACCGCCCGCGGACGTTTGGTCAAACTGCGCCTGCGGCGCAGCGTCGTACGGCGGCACCACACCGTGCCGGCGCACCAGCACGATGTGGGTCACGACAAGAACGCCGACGACCGCTGGCAGGAGCACCACGTGCCAGAGCAGCATCTGAGCCGGGTTGAGGACGTTGAAGTAAGCACCTATGCCGACCGCGTTCAAACCGTCCTTGGCCTGTGTCGAGATCCACTGCGAGTCGAAGTTGGACTGCGACAGGTATCCGGTGAACGCGGTGCCGATCGACCCCACGAAGCACACCGCGCCAGTCATCCAGGTCAGGGCCCGCTTTCCTCGCCAGGCTGCCATGAAGAATTTGCCCCACAGATGGATGACCATCGAGGCGAAGAAGAGCGCGACGCTCCACAGGTGCACGGAGTTGATGAAGTGACCGACCGAGGACGTGTGCCACCAAGCCGAGCCGCCCAGTGTGAGGGCGATCCCGGAGGCGAGAACGACCAAGAACGCGGCCAGTGTTGCGACACCGAAGACGTAGATCCAGGAGGCCACGTACACCGGTTGTCGGTCTGGCAGCCACTGCCCCGAAGGAACCATGCGGGACAGTCGGGTGCGCAACCGCACGGTCCAATTCGCGGTGACGCGCTCACTCATCGGTCTCGTCCTTCTTCGAGGATCGCGATCCCGGGAACGGAACCAGCAGCGCCGCCACGAAGACGACCACCATCACCAGGATGATCACGAAGTTTGTCAACGAGATCTGCACGACGCCCCAGTGCAGATACCGGCCCGACGCCAGTAAGCCCATCGTCATGACGCCTCCTCTACGGATGCAACCCGGGTAAGCACGGCCGTGCTCCGTCCGGAGTACGTACATCCTGAATGCAGCCGGAAGGCGGTGATTAGGGCCAGTCGGCCCGTGTCCGCCGGGCAGACTGGTCCTGGCTCTCATCGCAGTATCAGTCGATCGCGCACGGGTGAAGGAAGGTCGCCGGCACGCGTTCGTGGAGCAGCGTGGGCCGGATCGCCGGCAGCCGTCGGCGTTGGCGTCGGCGCCAAATCCAGGCGCACGTGTCCGCCGACTCGATTCCCCGTACAGGTACGGCGTGCCGACGGCGTCGTCGGTGCCGCGGGTAACGACTCCGACGAATCCGCTGGGCGCACCGGCGAGCGCTACTGCGAACCCGGGTGCGTCGATAAGCGTTCCTCCGAGCCGGGTGCACCCAGACCAGCCGGTCACCGTGCTGATCGACCACGAGTTCATTGCAGGACGCGGCCGCCAACAGCAGCGGATACGTCCTCCTGATGCGCTTCGGGCTTGGTGTTCCACACGAGTGCACAGGCAGGAGGACGTTCGTGAGCAACGGTAATGGTGTGTCGCGCGGCGACCGCAACCGCCAGCGCGAATGAGGATCGTCGTCAACAGGTCGGTTACAGGTCGGCTGAGCGGTCGGTCAGGCCGCAACCAGGTCGCGACGGGCGAACGCGGCACTGCCGACGGCGGCGGCGCACACCGCGGCGAGCATCATTACCGCGTCGGCCGACCAGTTCGGCGCGACCGCCGGCGCCATCGCCATGTGATGCACGAGGGACAGGTCGAGCAGCCACGCCGGTGCGTTCACCGTCGAGCCGACCATCTGGATCAGGAACGACCACGCGGCGAGCCCATATCCGAGCGCCACCGCCCGCCGCGGCATAAAGCCGTATCCGGCCAGACCGACGCCTAGAATCACGAGCGCGGGAACCGCCGCGTTCAATCCGGCTTGTGCGGCCCGGACGGCGCCCAGGTGCACGCCGGCCAAGGCCGTCACGGCCCATGAGGTGAGCGCCGCGGCGAGAGCGATGACGACCACGCCGGCGGCTGCCACCGCGGTGCGGGCGGCATACCAACGACGGCGTTCGATCGGTGCGGCGAGCAGCGTGTCGAGGGTACCTGATCCTGAAGATCAAAAAACCGGTCTATTTGCAATTTCTGGACTTCCGCACCATCGCGTCGCGCGAACACGCGTGCGAGCGGGAGGTCGAGCTGAACCGTCGATTGTCGCCAGACGTCTACCTCGACGCGGTGACGA
>JAICIE010000192.1 GCA_025924515.1 Jatrophihabitans sp.
CGTCGCTCGGGCAATGGCGCACGCGGCCGCGGCCGGGGTGTCAGCCGCCGTCACCGTCGGCGATTCGGTCGCCTCGTCGCGCTGGTGCGTCGCGGCAGCCGAGCGCTCACCGGACGTGTTCGCGGCCGTGGCCGTGCACCCGACCGAGCTCGACGGCCTCGACGACGACGGCTATGCCGAGCTGGATCGGCTGGCCCGGTCGCCGCGCGTGGTGGCGGTGGGGGAGACGGGGTTGGACTACTACTGGGAGCGCTGCGCGCCGCAGCTGCAGCAGGAACACTTTCGCCGCCACATCGCGCTCGCCAAGGCCGTCGACAAGCCGCTGATGATCCATGACCGCGATGCGCACGCCGACGTCCTGCGCATCCTGCGCGAAGAGGGACCCCCTGACACGGTCGTCTTCCATGCCTTCTCCGGCGATCGCGAGATGGCGCGCGACTGCGTAGGAGCCGGCTATCTGCTGTCCTTCGCCGGTGTCATCACCTTCAAGAACGCCCCGGCGCTGCGCGACGCCGCCGCGGCCGTTCCGGCCGCGCACCTGCTGGTCGAGACGGACGCGCCGTTCCTGACCCCGCACCCGTTGCGCGGGCGGCCGAACGCGCCGCGGCTGCTGCCCTTCACGGTGCGCGCGCTCGCCGCGGCGGGGGGTCACGACCTCGACGAGCTGTGCGACAGGATCCGGCAGACCGGCCGCGAGCGGCTCGGCATCACCAGCTGAGCGGCCGAGCCCCGAGATTGTGCGCGTTTTCACAAAGTCGGCAGGAGCGGTAGGAGACGGGGTCGAGATTTACCGCGAAGGCCCGTCCCCGGCCCATCCGACCTGCGATCTCGGCACCCCGCTGTGCCCCCCGGATTCCGGGCGGCACAGCTGCTTTCTTGGTCGACGCAGCCTTTCCGAGGTACTGGATCCGCACTCCCACAGCTCGCGCCTCGCCTGCGGTGAGGCGCGACACAGCCCGCGAGGCTATCGCGGCCGCCGGCTAAGCCGGGTTTGGAGCGTTCCTCGGGCTGTGGTTACCGTTTCGTGACCGAAGCGACACGCCAGCGTGCGACCACCCGAGGGGATACCTAGATGCGCCGCACCGTCAAGTACGGCCTGATCAGCGCTGTACTCGCGAGCGCCGTCGGCGGTACCGCCGCCTTCGCGCTCGACAACCCGAAGACCGTCACCGTCGTCGCCGACGGCGCCGCCATGCACATAAAGACCAGCGCGAACGATGTGCGCGGCGCGCTGCAGTCGGCCGGTTACCCGATCCACGCCCACGACCTGGTCGCGCCGGCGCCGTCGTCCGGGCTGAAGAACGGCGAGACCATCGTCCTCAAGCGCGGCCGAGAGCTCCGGCTCACGATCGACGGACAGTCGCGGGATGTCTGGACGACCGCGACCACCGTCGCCGAGGCGCTCGACGCGCTCGGTTACCCGCAGAACGAGTTCGTCTCGGTGTCGCGCTCGTCGCGGGTCCCGCTGTCGGGGACCTCGCTCGCGCTGCGGTCACCGAAGACGGTGACGGTGACGCACGACCACAAGTCACAAACGCTGGTCACCACGGCCCCGACCGTCGCCGCGCTGCTGAACCAGCTCGGGATCAAGCTCGACGGCAACGACCGCACGTCGGCCCCGCTCTCGCGTCCGGTTACGGACGGCGCGGTGATCGCCGTGCACCGCGTCAGCGTGCTCACCGTCGCCGAGCGGCGTTCGATCTCCTACGGCACGGTGAAGCACGACGACTCGTCGATGTACACCGGGACCAGCGAGATCACTACCTACGGACACGAGGGGCGGCTCCAGATCGAGTACCGGGTCACCTACGTCGACGGCAAGCGGATCTCGCGCAAGCAGGTCTCTCGCAAGGTCGTCGTGCAGCCGCGCAACGAGGTGGAGAACATCGGCACGAAGCAGCGCCCGGCTCCGCAGCCGGTGACGTACTCGGCGCCGTCCTCCTCGTCGTCGTCCTCGTCCTCCTCGTCGTCGTCGTCGTCCTCGTCGTCCTCCGCTCCGGCGCCCGCGCCGAGCAGCAACGGGCTGAACTGGGACGCCGTGGCCTCGTGCGAGTCCGGCGGCAACTGGAGCATCAACACCGGCAACGGCTTCTACGGCGGCCTGCAGTTCGATTCCGGAACCTGGCTGGCCTACGGCGGCGGCGCCTACGCCCCGCGCGCCGACCTCGCCTCCCGCGACGCGCAGATCGCGGTGGCGACGCGGCTCTACAACGCCCGCGGTTCCAGCCCGTGGCCGGTCTGCGGCCAGTACCTCTGACCCGCCTTACTCCCTTCTCGGCTGCACCGTTACTGTTCCGTGACATAGCCGTCCTGCCCAGGACGGCGTGTGCGGCAGCCGCGGTGCGCGGCGAGTTGCGCTGAGTTCGGCCTCATCCGAAGTCCGCGGCGCGTGCGTTCGCACACGCCGCGGACCCGTTTACCCCCTGGAGTTCCACTCGTGCTGCGAAGCGTCAAGTACGGCCTCTACGGCATGGTCCTCGCCGGCGTCGTCGGCGGAACCGCCGCCTGGAGCCACTCGGACAAGGCGATCGAACTGATCGTCGACGGGCACGCGCGGACGATTCACACCGCCGCCGCGGACGTATCGGACGCGCTCGAATCGGTCGGATACCGACCGGATCGCCATGACATCGTGGCGCCGGCGCTGTCCAGCCCGGTGCACGACGGAAGCACCATCGTCTTCAAGCGCGGTCGGCTGCTGCACCTGGCGATCGACGGCATTCCGCGCGACGTGTGGACGACCGCCTCGACCGTCTCCCAGGCTCTTGACGCTCTCGGCTACGGCAGCGCGGACGCCAGCTCGGTCTCGCGGTCGGCGCGGCTGCCCTTGACCTCGATCGGGATCGAGGTGCGCACGCCCAAGGCGGTGACGTTCGTGCACAACGGCACCCGGCAGCGGATCGAGACCACCGCCGCGACCGTGGGCGATCTGCTCGGCCAGCTCGGCATCACGCCCGGCGCCGATACGCAGCTGTCCGTGCCGGCCGCGACCGGGATCACCGAGGGTGCCGTCATCACGGTGCAGCAGGTCACCCACCAGCTGGTGACCGAATCGGCGGGTATCCCCTTCGGGCGGACCACCACGAGGACGGCGAAGCTGGACAAGGGCGTCACCAAGGTCGTCACCCCCGGCCGCGCCGGGACCCGGCAGGTGACCTACGAGATCACGTATGTCGACGGCAAGGTGAGCCAGCGGACGCAGGTGCGCGCCCGGGTGGTCCGGCAGCCGCGCGCCCAGGTGACCCAGGTGGGCACCCACGTCAACCCAGTGCCGTCCTACGACGGCAGTCCCGCCTCCGCCCAGGCCATCGCGCGGTACATGCTGGCCGGCCGCGGCTGGTCCGCGCAGATGGGTTGCCTGGTCGAGCTGTGGAACCACGAGAGCAGCTGGCGCGTGGACGCCTACAACCCCAGCGGGGCATACGGAATCCCGCAGGCGCTGCCCGGCGACAAGATGGCGTCGGCCGGCGCCGACTGGCGCACGAGCGCGGCCACGCAGATCCGGTGGGGACTGGACTACATCGCCTCCCGCTACGGCGACCCGTGCGGCGCCTGGTCGACCTGGCAGGCGCACGGCGGCTGGTACTGACCTCGGCTGGCATCGACCTGGAGCGGTCCTAAGCTGGGAAAATGTTTCGGCGGGGTCCCGGGCCGCTTTCACCGGTGGTCGGCGGGGTCCGGCGGCACCGTACTGCAGTCGCCGTTCAGGTCGTCGCCGGCCTGATCTCGTTGATGGTCCTGCTGATCTCCGGGTACGCCTGGGGCAGCTATCACGACCTGAACACCGGCCTGCACCGTCTCACGCTCGACCTGCGCTCACAGCCGACCCCGACGCCGCCAGACGGGGCGTCAGGGTCGGCATCGGCAGGTTCCGTCCCGGCGACACCGGGGCAGGACCAAAACCTGCTCGTCGTGGGCACTGACGACCGCAGCGACATGACCGCCGCCGAGCGCAGCATGCTGAAGGTCGGCAGCGACCAGGGCGTTCGTTCGGACGTGATCATGGTGGTCCATCTGCCCGCCGACGGGTCGCGCGCGACCCTCATCTCCATCCCGAGGGATACCTACGTCAGGATTCCTGGCTATGGCATGAACCGGGTCAACGCCGCCTTCTCATTCGGCTACAACGACGCCAGCGGCTCGCACGACCAGAAGTACGCGGCGGCGGCGAACCTGCTGATCCACACGGTGCAGGCCCTGACCGGACTGCACATCGACCACTTCCTGGCGGTCGACTTCCTGGCGTTCTACCGCATCGCGCAGGCTGTCGGCGGGATCCCGGTCGTCCTGTGTCGCTCCGTCGACGACCGGTTCTCGACGAACATGCGGCACGGGGTGCGGGCCGGGTCGGGGTTCTACATGTCGAAGGGACGGCACGTCCTGACCCCGCTGCAGTCGCTCGAGTTCGTCCGCCAGCGCCACAACCTTCCCGGCGGCAGCACCGACCTGCAGCGAAACGAGCGGCAGCGGTACTTCATCGCGGCCGCGTTCCGGAAGATCACCTCGGCCGGAGTGTTGTTCCACCCGGCGAAGTTGCAGGCGCTGATCAGCGCGGTGAAGCGCTCGGTCTACGTCGACTCCGGCTTCGACCTCACCAGCCTGCTCGGCCAGGCGGCCAATCTCAGCGCCGACAAGATCGCCGGCAGGACGATCCCGATCCGCGGGTTCTGGAACAGCTCCCCGGTCGGGTCGGTCGTGCGGGTGGACCCGGCGCAGGTGCGCAGCAGGATCGCCGGCTGGCTGCACCCGGTCGCGCACCAGCCGGCGGCAGGCCGCACGACGGCAGCGCAGCCGCCGGCCACCCCGCCCGACCGGGGCTGCATCAACTGATCCCGGCGCGGCCGGGATCGCCCCGGGTCAGCGTCGGGCTCGACTCCGCCACGGCCACAGCCACCCGCGGCGGCGTCGGTCGGCCGGCGCGGGCGGCGCGGGCGGCGGCGACGAGGCCGGCTGGGCGCGGGCGGCGCGCCAGTGCCGTAGGTGCTCGTCGACGTCAAG
>JAICIE010000193.1 GCA_025924515.1 Jatrophihabitans sp.
CCCTCGACTACGACGAGCGCGATCGCCGGCTCGCCCGGCTAGGACCAGGCCAGCCGGCGATCGACGACGGTGACCGCAAGCTGCTCGTCACGACCCGGACCCTGCATCTGCGCAAGACCCGACCATCGACGTTCGCCGGCAGCTACACGCCCGCCGCGGCCACCGGAGCTGCCGCCGACCACGTTGTCGCCTACTCACGCGCCGATGACGTCGTTGTCGTCGCGACCCGGCTTCCCGCGGGTCTACAGCGCAACGGCGGCTGGCGGGACACGACGCTCGCTCTGCCGAACGGTCGTTGGCACGACGTGCTCAGCGACACCCCGGCCACGACCGAGGTCGGGCAGCTGCTGTCCGGTCTCCCGGTGGCGTTGCTCGTCCGGGCCGGCGGGTAGGACCCGCGTCGTGAGCACGCCCTACAGCGCCGATCCGCCGACACCGTGGGTGTGGGCGCCCGACGCCGAGCGCGTGCAGATCGAGACGGACACCCGCCGGCACGACCTCGTCCGGCAGACCGCTGACGGCTGGTGGCGCGCAGACGTCAGCGGGCTGGCGCACGGGGTCGACTATGCCTACTGCATCGACGAAGGTCCGCCGCGGCCCGACCCGCGGTCGCGCTGGCAACCGAACGGCGTGCACGCCGCATCTCGCCTCTACGACCATGGGCACTTCGACTGGAGCGACGACGGCTGGCGTGGTGTCACCCTGCCGGGAAGCCTGCTCTACGAGCTGCACATCGGCACCTTCACCACGGAGGGCACGTTCGACGCTGCCATCGAACGCCTCGACCATCTCGTCGAGCTCGGGGTCGACCTCGTCGAGATCCTGCCCGTCGCCAGCTTCGACGGCCCGCGCGGCTGGGGCTACGACGGTGTCGGCCTGTACGCCGTCCACGAGCCCTACGGCGGTCCGGACGGGCTGAAGCGGTTCGTCGACGCGTGTCACAGCCGCGGCCTCGGCGTCGTGCTCGACGTCGTCTACAACCACCTCGGCCCGAGCGGCAACTACCTCGGTGACTTCGGTCCGTACTTCACCGACGCGCACAGCACGCCGTGGGGTTCGGCGGTCAACCTCGACGGTGCCGGATCCGACGAGGTCCGGCGATGGATCCTCGACAACGCCCGGATGTGGTTGCGCGACTTCCACGTCGACGGGCTGCGACTGGACGCCGTACATGCGCTGGTCGACACACGTGCGATGCACATCCTCGAAGAGCTTGCTGTCGCCGTCGAAGTGCTAGCTGCGCATCTGCGCCGGCCGTTGTTCCTCATCGCCGAGTCCGACCTCAACGACCCACGGTTGATCCGGCCGCGCGAAGCCGGCGGCTACTCGCTGGACGCGCAGTGGGGCGACGACGTCCATCACGCGTTGCATGCGACGTTGACCGGTGAGCGGCAGGGCTACTACGTCGACTTCGGTTCGCTGGAGACACTCGCCGAGGCGTTGACGAGCGGCTACGTCCACGCGGGCACGCCGTCGACGTTCCGCGGCCGCTTTCACGGCCGCCCGGTCGACCCGACGGTCACTCCCGGATGGCGGTTCGTCACCTACCTGTCCAACCACGACCAGGTCGGCAACCGTGCGGTGGGCGACCGCCCGTCGGCGACCTTGTCCCCGGGGTTGGTGAAGGCGGGTGCCGCACTGCTGCTCGCGTCGCCGTACACCCCGATGCTCTTCATGGGCGAGGAGTGGGGCGCGTCCACACCATGGATGTTCTTCACGTCGTTCCCGAACGAGGCGCTCGGCAAGGCGGTGCGCGACGGGCGACGAGCGGAGTTCGCCGAGCACGGCTGGGCGATCGACGACGTTCCCGACCCACAGGATCCCGCGACGTTCGAGCGGTCACGGCTCGACTGGGCCGAGCTCGGGAAGGAACCGCATGCCGAGCTGCTCGACTGGCACCGCCGGCTGATCGCCCTGCGCCGCGCGCGCCCTGAGCTGACCGACGGGCGGCTGGACCGGGTGCGCTGCCGCTACGACGCGACCGCCCGGTGGTTCGTCCTCTACCGCGAGGGCATCGCGGTCGTCTGCAACCTCGGGGACAGCCGCCAGACCGTGCCGGTGGAGGGGGCTCCAGACGGGGTCCTGCTGTCGTCCGCCCCCGGTTTCGTCTTCCGCCCGGGCCAGGTCGAGGTCGAGCCGCAGTCCGCCACAATCGTGACAATGGTGGAGTAACGGGCACACACCCCCGTTGAGCCCGGGCGCCCGGACCGGTACCCTGCTCGAGTCCGGCCAGAGGGGCCGGACGGTGCCGCGGAGCGCCGAGTCCTGTCACCGCGCGCATCAGGGAAAGACCGCGACAGGAGCGGGGGACCCATCGGGAGCACGCACCACGCTCCCTGGGGTGAAGCCGACGTTCCCCCTACGTCGGCCGGGCCACTCCCTTCGGCCCGAACCCGTCAGCTGACTTCGTAGGCGCAGCGAAGGGACCCAACATGCGCTCTGAGCGCTATCGCGGGCGTCACCGCGCGCCCACCCAGACCGGCCAGATCGTCGCCCGTTCCACCGCCGCCGGCACCGCGTTCGCGCTCCCGCTCGTCGGGTTCACGACCGCTGCCAACGCCGCCACCGAGGAGCAGTGGGACAACGTCGCCCACTGCGAGTCCGGCGGCAACTGGCACATCAACACCGGCAACGGCTACTACGGCGGGCTGCAGTTCACCTCGTCGACCTGGCTCGGCTACGGCGGCGGCAACTACGCCTCCCGCGCCGACCTGGCCAGCAAGGCCGAGCAGATCACCATCGCCAACAAGGTCCTCGCTTCGCAGGGCTGGGGCGCCTGGCCGGTCTGCAGCCACTACGCCGGCCCGGCCACCACGCAGAGCGAGTCGTGGGCGCCGGCGAAGACGTCGACCAGCGGCTCCACCTCGAGCGCGTCGGCCTCCCACACGACCACGCGCCACCGCACCTACTCCAAGCGCGCCACCCGGTCGATGTACGTCGTCCGGTCGGGCGACACGCTGTCGGGCATCGCGATGAAGCACAACGTGCGCGGCGGCTGGCGGGCGCTCTACCGCGCCAACCGCACGCTGATCGGCAGCAACCCCGACCTGATCCTGGTCGGCATGCACCTGCACATCCCGGCGTAGCCGGGCGGCGCACTAAGGCCGCGGAGGGTCCTGGGACGCTCCGCGGCCCTTTTGCTGCGCGGTGGATGTCCGGTTCGTCCGGGAATTGGTGACATCTTCGCGTCGAGTGGGTCATGGACGCATCGCGCCGCGACGGGCATTATCTGCCCACCATCACTCTCTGCGGAGGTTCCGTGAAACGTCTCCTGCTCCTTGCCGCCGCCTCCTCCAGCCTGATGCTCACCGGCGTGGCGACGACGTCGGCGACAGCTGCGCCGGCGATCTCGCACCACCCGCGCATCCCCGGACACGCCGTGCGCGCGGCCGGCTGGTCGGCGAGCAACTGGTCCGGCTACGCGAAGAGCGGCAACTACACCAGCGCAACAGCGCAGTGGGTCGTGCCCAGCGTCAGCCCCAGCAAGGGCGCGTCGTACTCCTCGGCATGGGTGGGCATCGACGGGTTCACCAACTCCAGCCTGATCCAGACCGGCACCGAGTCGGACTACTACAACGGCCGCGCCCACTACAACGCCTGGTGGGAGATCCTTCCCGCTGCGGAGACTCCGATCACCAAGTTCTCGGTGGCGCCCGGCGACACGATGACCGCGACCATCACCAAGGGCAGCGGCAGTTCCTGGACCATCACGATCAACGACGTCAGCAACGGCGGGACCTTCACGACCACGCAGAACTACACGGGTCCCGGAACGTCGGTCGAGTGGATCGAGGAGGCGCCGACGGTCGGTGGCCGGGTCGCGACCCTCGCGCAGTACAGCAGCCCGGACACCTTCGACCCTGGCACGGCCAACGGCGGCAACCCTGGCCTGACCGCGGCCGACAGCGGCGTCATGGTCCAGAAGCGCCGGCAGGTGTCGACCCCGTCCAACCCGGACAGCGACACCGACGGGTTCAACATGGCGTATGGCTCGACGGCACCCGCACCGCCCGGCTCCTGACAGGGCGGAACATCCAGGAGGGCGCTCGGCTTCGGCCGGGCGCCCTCCTGGTCTCTGCGACACTGCCTTCCCATGCGCAGGCTGTTCCCTGACCCGGCCGACCAGGTCGATCTTCGGACGGCGTACGGCGTCCAGACGTCACGGCATGTCCGGGCCAACTTCGTCGCCAGCGCCGACGGGTCGGTCTCGCTGCAGGGCAAGTCGGGGACGCTCGGCAACGCCGCGGACCGCGAGCTGTTCCAGCTGCTGCGGGCGATGTCGGACGTGGTGCTGGTCGGCGCCGGGACCGCCCGGGTCGAGAACTACGGCGGCGCACATGAGTTCGACGGGCGGACGCCGCCGATCGCAGTCGTGAGCAGGTCGCTCGACCTCGACCCCCAAGCCCGGCTGTTCACCGACACCCGGGTGCCGCCGATCATCCTGACCTGCGACAGCGCACCTGCGGACCGACGTCGCGCCCTCGACGGCCTCGCCGACGTCATCGTCGCGGGAGCTGACGACGTGGACATGCGCGCGGCGCTCGACGCCCTCGCCGACCGCGGACTGCGCCACGTCGAGTGCGAGGGCGGGCCGCACCTGCTGGGTTGGCTGCTCGCGGCCGGCCTGCTCGACGAGCTGTGCCTGACCCTCGCCCCGGTCATCGCGGGTGGCACCGCCGGCCGCATCGTCGCCGGGCTCGACACCCAGGTCGCGGACCGGCTTCGCCTCCTGCACGTGCTGGAGGACGACGGCTACCTGTTCCTTCGCTACTCCACAGCCGCGGCCGGCTGACGGCTCACCCACAGCTCGCCGGCGGCGCCGGCGCCGGGCCCCTCGCGCGCCGATCCTGGCCTCTCCCCC
>JAICIE010000194.1 GCA_025924515.1 Jatrophihabitans sp.
CCACCAGCGGCACGTCGGTTCCGGCCAGGACGGCGGCCAGCTCGTGGACGGGGACGCTTCGCGTGAAGCCCCGGACGACGAAGTTCGACGGATGCACCTTGAGCACCGCGCCGGTCTGCCCGCTCAGCGCGTCGCGGTAGTCCTCGATCGTGACCCGGTTCGTCGTGCCGACCTCGCGCAGCCGCGCGCCGGTGCTGGCCAGCAGCTCGGGGATGCGGAAGCCGTCGCCGATCTCGACCATCTCGCCGCGGGCGAGCACCAGCTCGCGGCCCTGGCCCAGGGCCGTGGCCACCAGCGCCAGTGCGGCCGCACAGTTGTTCACCACGATCGCCGCCTCGGCGGCGGGCACCGCGGTCAGCAGCGCGTCGATCGCGGCCTCGCCGCGGGGCCCGCGGCGTCCGGTCCGGAGATCGAACTCGACGTCGGTGGTGCCGCTGGCCGCGACGACGGCGTCGACCGCGGCCGGCGAGAGCGGGGCACGCCCCAGGTTGGTGTGCACGATGACGCCGGTCGCGTTGAGCACCCGGCGGAGGCTGCTCGCGTGCTGCGGCAGCGCGGCGAGGACCGACTCGACAGCGCGCGCGGCGTTCAGCTCGCCGTCGCGGATGCGCTGCTGCACGTCCTGCACGGCGGACTTGACCAGCCCACGGCCCAGCCGCGCGCTCGCCGCGACCAGTCGGGGGTCGGCGAGCAGCGCGTCGGTGCGGGGCACCTGCCGGCGCGGGTCTTCAGTCATGACTCTGGGCAGGTTATGCGGCGGGAACGTATGGCGGAGGCGGACGGGAATCGAACCCGCCTGGCCGAGCTACTCGGCCACGTCGGCTTTAGAGGCCGCGGGGGTCACCAGACACCCTGACGCCTCCGCCGGAAAGCGTACGGGTTGCTGTGAGCCCTCGTGTGAGCTCCGTGTCGGGCCGGAATTGTCAGAGTGGCTTGCCACCATCCGCGGCGTGACCCACCCCGAGGTGCTTTCTCCCACGCTTCCCCCGCTGGCGCTGCGGCCGGAGGAAGCCGCGGCCATCGCGGCCGCGCTTGCCGTTGCGCCCAAGGGCCCGTACGCCGCCCACGGGTTCACTGCCCTGTTCAAGGTCCTCGAGGTCCTCGAGCCGGACCCGCGCCGCCGCCAGGAGCTGGTGGAGAGCACCCTCTCGGCGAGCGCCGGCGCGCTCGAGTGGGAGAAGATCCGCGCGGTGCTGGACCGGGCCCTCGTGCGAAGCAGGGTCGTTCTCCTCGGCTATCAGGACGGCAAGGGGCGCCCCTCGCGCCGTGAGGTCGAGCCGCAGCTGCTCGTCCGCAGCAGCGAGCACTGGTTCCTGGTCGCGTGGTGCCGCGAGCGGCAGGCACCGCGGTGGTTCCGCTCGGACCGGATCACGAGCGCGCGGATGTCCGACGAGCCCGCCCCGCGACGCGATCCCGCCCTGTTCGGTCTCCGGGCCGACACCCACCCGGCCGGCCGCGGTCTCGCCGCGCGCCCCGATCCCGCGGCGCCACGGCACGGCCTCCGCGTGCTGAAGGGAGGGCGCGAGTAGCGGGGCGCCGCCTAGATTCGAGCCGTGACCACCGCACCAGCCCGGATCCGCCTGACCCAGTACGCCCACGGCGGCGGCTGCGCGTGCAAGATCCCGCCGGGTGAGCTGGAGGCGGTCGTCGCCGGGCTCACGGCCGCCGGACCGCGGAACCCCGCCGCCGAGCTGGTGGTCGGCCTCGACGACGGCGACGACGCCGCGGTCGTGCGGATCGGGAATGGGAGGGGCGGGGAAATCGGAATCGTGCTGACGACCGACTTCTTCACGCCGGTGGTCGACGACGCGTACACGTTCGGCCGGATCGCCGCGGCGAACGCGCTCTCCGACGTCTACGCCATGGGCGGGACCCCGGTGGTCGCGGTCAATCTCCTCGGCTGGCCGCGGGAGGTGCTGCCCGCCGAGCTCGCCGCCGAAGTCCTCCGTGGCGGCCTCGAGGTCGCGCAGGAGGCCGGCTGCCACGTCGGCGGCGGCCACTCGATCGACGACCCGGAGCCGAAGTACGGCATGGCGGTCACCGGCGTGGTCGACGTGGAGGCGCTCATCCGCAACGACGCCGCCGTCGCCGGAACGGCGCTGACCCTGACCAAACCGCTCGGGGTCGGGGTGCTGAACAACCGGCACAAGGCGACCGGTGAGGAGTCGGAGGAGGCGGTCGCCTCGATGACGGCGCTCAACCGCGACGCCGGGCGCGCCGCCGTCGCCGCCGGTATCCGGGCCGGCACCGACGTCACCGGGTTCGGCCTGCTCGGGCACCTGTACAAGATGGCGCGGGCCAGCGGGGTGACCGCCGTCGTCGACGCGGCCGCCGTCCCCTATCTGGCCGGGGCCCGGGAGGCGCTGGCCGACGGTTTCGTCTCCGGCGGCACCCGGCGCAACCTCGACTGGGTGCGGCCGGACACCGACCTGTCCGCGGTGTCGGACGATGAGGCGCTGCTGCTGGCCGACGCGCAGACCTCGGGCGGCCTGCTGCTCGGCGGCGAGATCCCCGGCGGCACCGTGATCGGCGAATTCGTTCCGCGCGGTGAGTTCGTCGTCGTCGTGCGGTAGGGACTTTCTGTACACAAAGTCCCGGTCGTGCCGGCAACGAGGGGCTCGGTTACGTTCGCGGCATGCTCGCTGCCTTCGTCTCCGCGCCCAGCCCGAAGGACCCGCTCTCCGTGCTGGAGGTCGGCGAACGCCCCGATCCGGAGGTGCCCGAGGGCTGGACGACGGTGCAGGTGAAGGCCGTCTCGCTCAACCACCACGACCTGTTCAGCCTGCGCGGTGTGGGCCTGCCCGAGGAGCGGATGCCGATGATCCTCGGCACCGACGCCGCCGGGTTCGACGAGGACGGCAACGAGGTGGTCGTGCACGGCGTCGTCGCCACCCCCGACTGGACCGGCGACGAGACGCTCGACCCCAAGCGCAGCCTCTTCTCCGAGCTGCACCAGGGCACGATGGCCGAACGGGTGGCCGTTCCCCGGCGCAACCTGCTGCCCAAGCCGCCGGAGCTGTCCTTCGCCGAGGCCGCGTGCCTGCCCACCGCCTGGCTGACCGCCTACCGGATGCTGTTCGTGAAGTCGGGGCTGCGCCCCGGGCAGACCGTCCTCGTGCAGGGCGCCAGCGGCGGGGTGTCGACGGCGCTCATCGAGCTCGGCAAGGCCGCCGGCTACCGGGTCTGGGTCACCGGCCGCAGCGAGGAGAAGCGCCAGGCCGCGCTGGAGCTCGGCGCGGAGCAGGCGTTCGAGAGCGGTGCGCGGCTGCCGGGCCGGGTCGACGGCGTCATGGAGACGGTCGGCGAGGCCACCTGGTCGCACAGCATCAAGTCGCTCAAGCCGGGCGGCGTGCTGGTCACCTCTGGCGCCACGACCGGCTTCAGCCCCGGCGCGGAGCTGAACCGGGTCTTCTTCACCCAGCTGCGGATCGTCGGTTCGACGATGGGCACCAGGGACGAGCTGGTCGACCTGATCGAGATGTGCCGCGGAACCGGCATCCGGCCGACCATCGACGTCGAGCTGCCGCTCACCGAGGCGCGGGAAGGCTTCGAGCGGATGCTCGAGGGCCGGACGGCCGGGAAGATCGTCTTCACGCTGTGAGCAGACAGGGGCGTGAGCATCGCAGCGAGGAACGAGCGAGGAGCGGAGCGCCCCGCGGAAGCGAACCGGTGACACTGTGACAGCCCCGGTCCTCGCGGCGCTGGGGGTCGGCGGGGTCGACGCCGAGGTCCGGCGCTTCGACGACCCGGTGCCCACCGCCGTCGCGGCCGCCGGGGCCCTCGGCTGCGAGGTCGGCGCCATCGCCAACAGCCTGGTCTTCGACGCCGACGGCGCGCCGCTGCTGGTGCTGGCCAGTGGCGCGCACCGGGTCGACACCGGCAAGGTCGCCGCGCTGATCGGCGCGCGGAAGGTCCGCCGGGCCTCGGCGCAGTTCGTGCTCGCGGCCACCGGGCAGGAAGTCGGCGGCGTCGCGCCCACCGGCCACCCTCGGGCGCTGCGCACCGTTGTCGACATCGACCTGGCCGCCTACCGCCAGCTCTGGGCCGGCGGCGGCGACCACCACACGATGATCGGTCTCAGCTACGACGAGCTGGTCCGGCTGACCGCAGGGACCGCGGCCGCCATCTGCTGAACCGCGTCGCCGAACTCCGCACGATGTGTCAAGGAAGGTTGACAACCCCCGCCGGTGCAACCTAAGTTGACAGCCATGACCGAGACGGCAGACGTGGCATCGGCGGCGAGCAGCCGCGATCCCGCGGTCGGACTGCGTGCGGTGCGGTCGCTGCGGGCGCTCGTCGAGCGGCTCGAGGAAATCCAGGTGCACAACGCCCGCGATCAGGGCTGGACCTGGGAGCAGATCGCCCAGTTGCTGGGCGTGACCAGGCAGGCGGTCCACAAGAAGTACGCGGCGGGCCGCGGTCCGCTGCGGCGGAGGAGCTGACCATGTTCGAACGGTTCACCGACAGTGCGCGGGCCGTCGTCGTCGCCGCCCAGGACGAGGCGCGAGCGCTGCACCACGAATGGATCGGCACCGAGCACCTGCTGCTGGGGCTGCTCGCCGACCAGAACAGCGCGACCACCGCGGTGCTGCGGCAACACGGCCTCACCCGCGAGACGGTGCGGTCGGCGGTGCAGGGGTACGTCAGCTCGGACGGGCTGGATGCCGACGCGCTCGCGACCCTCGGCATCGACCTGGATGCGGTACGCAGCACGGTCGAGGCGTCGTTCGGGCCGGGCGCACTCGATGCCAGGCCGGGCAAACGCGGCGGACGCTACGACCGGGGCGGGCACATCCCGTTCACCGCGCGGGCGAAGAAGGTCCTCGAGCTGTCGCTGCGCGAGGC
>JAICIE010000195.1 GCA_025924515.1 Jatrophihabitans sp.
CTGAACCGCGGTCGTCACGGCGACAGCAGCGAGAATTCGAAGCGGTAGCGGCTCGCCGCGTAGATGTGCGTGCCGAACTCCACCACGCCGCCGTGATCGTCGAGCGTCGTGCGCTGCATCGTCAGCACGGCGGCGCTGCGGCGTTCGTCGAGCAGCTTCGCCTCCGCGGTCGTCGCCGTCCGCGCACCGATGACCTGATTGGCCGAATGCAGCCGGACCCCTCGGGCGCGCAGGATCTCGTACAGGCCGTGCTGTTCGAGCTCCGCGCTCGTGAGATCGGCGAAGGTCATCGGCAGGTAGTTCGTCAGCCGGGCGATGGGTCGGTGCATCGCCGACCGCAACCGCACCAGCATCACCGTCTCGCTGTGCTCCGGGATCTGCAGCGCCTGGGCGACCTCTGCGGTCGCCGCCTCGACGGTCATCGACAGCACCTGCGTGCTGGGGCGCTGACCGCTGCGCAGCAGGTCGTCGTGCAGGCTGCTCAGCTCCAGCGGGCGGCGCACATCGGCCGAGACGACTCGGGTTCCCGCGCCGCGACGGCGGGCGATGACGCCCTTGTCCACCAGGTAGTCCATCGCCTGGCGCACCGTCGGCCGCGACAATCGCAGCTGGCGGGCCAGCTCGACCTCGGTGTCGATCCGGGTACCGGGCGTCAGCCGGCCGTCGTTGATGGCCTCCTCGAGCTGCTGCGCCAGTTGGAAGTACAACGGGATGGGACTCGACCGGTCCACGTGCAGCGCGCGGACGAGATCGTCCTCAGCCGCGGCCGTCATCCGAGCAGTATGTCAGATGGTCTGGACATTCACGATCGAAGCCAGTAATTCCGCCGCGTCGCGCTCGTAATTGCGGCTAAGGGCGGCCGCTTCTCGTTCGCGGCCCTGGCCGATCAGCTCGTTGACCAGATAGGTGTAGTCCGCGTTGAGGTCACTCAGTCGCTGGTTGACGTCGAAGTCGTGCACGGTCTGTCTCCAAAGAAAGCATTTATCCTTGCTAAATAAGCAACGGCCGACGCACTCAGATATTGCGCCCATCGCGCCGATCGTGTTGCGGGTCACCCGGGCTTCGCAGCGTCCTCGCCCTGGAAGCTCACCCCGAGCTGCCCTACCGAAGCGGCGGAGCCTGCCGGGGATCCGGCACGGTGCTGGCCGGAAGCAGCACCGGACCGGTCACGGCCGCACGGACCGGGACAGCTGCGTGGGCACGAAGCCGCCGCCCTGCCGCATGGAGCGGATCAATGCCTCGGCAACCTCCGCTGCCGCGATCGCGTCGGCGACCGTCGCGAGCGGACCGCGCGGCGCGCGGTCGGAGCTGATCGCACGGACCCAGGTGGTGAGCTCGAGCCGGTAGGCGTCGGCGAAGCGGCCGCGCCAGTCCGGCCAGTAGTCCCCCGCGCGGGTCAGGTCGGCATCGATCAGGACGCGACGGGGCTCGGCGAGGCTCACGGCTGCGGACTCGCACACGACCTCGCACCTGATGTCGTAGCCGTAGCGGGCGTTGAGATAGGTCTCGACGGTGGCCAGGACGCCGTCCTCGGTCCGCAGCAGCAGGAGCTGCGGGTCCCGCAGCCCGTCGGCCTCCCGGCTCTGTCGAGGCGCGAGCCAGGCGGCCTCACTGACCGGGCTGCCGACCAGCCACGGCACGATGTCCAGGTCGTGGATGCTGGCGCCGGTGATGCTGTACTCGGAGGTGGCACCGGGACCGGAGCTGACTCCGCGGCTCACGCAGTGCACGACGAGCGGCGCGCCGCGTCGACCGGACCGGATGGCGTCCCTCAGCCCGGCGTAGCCCGGATCGAAACGGCGCATGAACCCGATGGAGACCAGGGCAGCGCCGCTCTCACCGAGGTCGCGGACCAATTCGGCGGTTTCGGCCAGCGAGGGTGTCAACGGTTTCTCGCAGAGCACCGGCTTGCCCGCCCCGACGCAGGCGCGCACCAGGCCGGCATGCGTCGGGTCGGAGGTCGCGACCACGACGGCGTCGACGTCGGCGCCGGCGATCAGCGACAACGGATCGTCCGCCGCGGCCGCCCCTACATCCGCGGCGACGGCCTGGGCCCGGGACGGGTCCGCGTCGGCGACCGCGGCGACCCGCGCACCAGGCACTGCGGTGTTGAGCTGGCGCGCGTGGTCCGCGCCCATTACGCCGACTCCGATGACACCGACGCGGATGACGCCGGCTGCGGGCGACCCGGCGGACATCTCAGTCCCGCCCGACTCGGCCCGACGCGGACGTGACCGGGCAGCGCGGGTCGGGGCCTGTTCGCTCCCAGGCGTCGCGGATCCAGTGGTGTGCGGGGTCGTCGCAGAAGGCCATGGACCGCTCGGCGCCCGGGCCGGCGAGAACGTTCAAGTAGTACATCGGGTAGCCCTCCGCCGCGGTGCACGGTCCGTGGTAGCCGTGCGGCACCAGGACGACGTCGCCGTCGCGCACCTCGACAAGCTCGTCCAACGCCGGCAGACCCGCCGCCTGGTGCTCCGCTGCGGTGTACGTCCGGTGGAACCCGAACCCGGAACGATCCGGGGTGACCTGGTCCTGGCCCGCGATCCGGTAGTAATAGATCTCCTCGTTGACGACCGTGCAGGGGTCGGTCGCATCGTGCTTGTGCGGCGGATGGCTCGACCAGTTGCCCGGCGGCGTGATGAGTTCGCAGCACATCAGCTTCTCGGCGTGGTCCCAGGTCCCCGGAACGCCGAAGTTGGTCACCTGACGGGTGGCGGGGCCACAGCCGCGGACCTCGACCGGGACGTCCCCGGCCGGGCCGTACGCGGCCGGGCGGCGATGCGCGCAGCGAGCCGATGGAATGGCCACTTCGGCGGGCTGCTCCGACATGAGCGTCAGCACGCTGTCGCGTCCGGCGTAGGCGAAGTCCGTCACGCGGGCGAACACGGACGCCCTGCCCTGTAGGACGAAGGTCGCCTCGGCGCGTCCCGTCGCGTCGGCCACCTCTACGGTGAGGGAGCCGGCGAGCGGAAGGACGAAGACCTCCGAGTCATCGGTGGCCAACATGTACGGGAACTCCGGTCCAGTACGAACGATCCGGATACCTGAATAACGCCACCCAGCGTCGTCAGGCGTGACTCGGAGCAGCTCCCCGTATCGGGGTCCGCCACCTCCTTCGACGATCAGGGACACGGCCCACCGGACCTTCGACGCGCGCCGTCGCAGTCGGTCACCAGGAGCTCGTGTACTTGCGCATCTGCTCGAGCATGAAGGTGCTCGATTCGCGGGCACGCTCCTCCCAGGCGAACACGCAGGCCGTCATCGTTCCGTCGAACCCGAGCCGGCCGAGCGTGCCGAAGAAGTCGGTCCAGTTGACCTCGCCCTGCCCGATGTCGAGATGCTGGTGGATGGTGGCGGTCGACCAGGGCGGATTGACGATGTACCGGTTGCCCGACGAGGCGCGGTGATCGAAGGAGTCGGCGACGTGCGCATTGGTAAGCAGGTCGCCCGCGTACTCCATGATGCCGACCATGTCCCCGCCCTGGTGGAAGGTATGGGGGGCGCAGTACAGGAACGACACCAGCGGCGAGTTCAGGCCGCGGACCATGTCGACCGCGGTCCTGCCGTCCTCCACGAAGTCGTAGGGGTGCGGCTCCAGGACCAGGCGGACCCCCTCGCGCTCGAAGACGGGCAGCAACTCCTCCATCGACCGCCAGAACATGCCCTCGCACCGGCTCGGCTGGTCGTGCGTGCCGTTGAACTCCGAGTTCATCACCGTGCAACCGAGGTCCACGGTGATCTGGATGGCGCGCTTCCAGTAGAGGACGGCCGCCATCCGCTCGTCCTCGTCCGGTCCGGCCCAGCGGAACAGCGGCAGCACCGACGACAGCTGTACGCCGGCCGAGTCCAGCGCAGCCTTGAACGACGAGATCGTGCCGCTGTCCGCGCGCGGGTGCAGATAGAACGGGATGAAATCCTCGCGCGGTGACAGCTCGAGATACTGGTATCCCAGGTCAGCCACCAGCCCGGGCAGCTCGGTCAGCGGGGTCGCTCGGAGCATGTAGGGATCGAGTGCAATCTGCATGCGGATTCCTCGGGTATCGGCTGACGGATAGCAGGCGACTCAGCGCTGCAACTCGTGCGACAGCTCGTCGAGCTCCCTGCCGCCGGCCATTTCAGCAGTCAGCTCCTGGAGGGTGACGTCCGAGCGCTTGCGGTCCAGGACGGTCGTGCCCAGCTTGAGAATGATGAAGTGGTCGCCGACCAGGTAGGCGTGGTGTGGGTTGTGGGTGATGAACACGACGCCCAGGCCGGCATCGCGCGCCGCCGCCGTGTACTTCAGCACGACCCCGGACTGCTTGACGCCCAACGCAGCGGTTGGCTCGTCGAGAATAAGGACGCGAGCCCCGAAGTAGACGGCGCGGGCGATCGCCACGCACTGCCGCTGACCGCCCGACAGGCTTCCGATCGGCTGATTGATGTCCTTGACCACGATCCCCATCTTGCGGAGCTCGGAGTCGGCGATCTCCTTCATGTCCTTGACCTTGAGCGGCGCGAATGGCAGCTTCCCGGCAGTCACCTCCGAGCCGAGGAAGAAGTTCCGCCACACCTCCATGAGGGAGACGACCGCCAGGTCCTGGTAGACGGTGGCGATGCCGTGGTCGAGCGCATGTCGGGGCGACCGGAATCTGACGGGGCGGCCGTCGACCCGGAACGTTCCCTCACTCGGCTGGTGAACGCCGGAGATGATCTTGATCAAGGTCGACTTGCCGGCGCCGTTGTCCCCGAGCACGCAGGTGACCTCGCCGGCGTTGACCGTGAGATTGATGCCCCGCAATGCTCGGATCGCGCCGTAGGCCTTGCCGACGTCGGTCATCTGCACCAACGGCTCGCCCTTTGTC
>JAICIE010000196.1 GCA_025924515.1 Jatrophihabitans sp.
CGAGCGGGGACCCGCCGGCGAGCAAGAGCCGCGGCCCACGGGGGTCGTCGCCAAGGAATTCTGGTCCTTCACCGCGGCGCGGGGGGTGGCCGGCGCCCTGGCAATCGCAGTCACCCAGGTCAACCTGCTGCTCGTCAGCGGCCTGCGCTCCGCTCACGACGCAGGTGTCTTCAGCGCGGTCATGCGCTACGTCATCATGGGGACATTCGCGTTCCAGGCGATGCGAGTGGCCATCGGCCCGCAGATCGCGCGACTGCTCGCCGAACGTCGCGACCGCGACGCGGAGACGGTATTCCAAACCGCGACATGGTGGTTGATGGCGCTGTCCTGGCCGTTGTACCTACTTCTCGGCGTATTCGCCTCCACCGTCCTCGGTTTGTTCGGGCACGGATTCACATCCGGTGCGACCGCGTTGGCGATTCTCTGCGCCGCCGAGCTCATCGACATGGGAACGGGCAACGTGACGCTCGTCCTGTTGATGGGCGGACGGAGCAAGTGGAACCTGATCAATATCAGCCTGGGGCTGGTCACGACCGTGGGCCTCGGCGTTCTGCTGATTCCCCGCTACGGGGTTGTCGGCGCGGCAATCGCATGGGCGACGACGATTGTGATCGAGAACGGCGCGGCGGCCCTACAGGTCGCACTCTTCATGAAGATGCGGCCGTTCGGGTCCGGGTACGTCTACGTCGCTCTTGCCTCACTGGCCTGCTTCCTGGGGTTGGGCGTCCTCGCGCGTGCAGTGGGCCTCCCGGGTCCTGCCGCGTTGGCGGCCACGGTGCTGGTCGGCGGTGTCGCCTACCTCGCCGTCCTGCATCGGTTCCGTAGTCGCCTCCGGCTGGACCTGCTCGCGCAGACGCTGCTGCGCAGGCGACCCGGCCCGCTGCGACAGGCGGCGGTCTGATGAGTACTTCGATGGCGCCGCCCGACACCGCGATTACCCGGTTCGGGAAGTCGTTCACCCCGGTCACTGTCAAGTCGGGGCTCAAGAGCGCCCTGCGCTTCTACGGGATTGCGACCTCCCCGCTACGGGGAAAGCCCGACTTCCTCATCATCGGGGCCAAGCGCTGCGGATCGACCTCCCTGTACCACTGGGTGCTGCGCCATCCGAAGGTTGCGCCGTTGTTCCCGGCCAC
Organism: Jatrophihabitans sp.; assembly: GCA_025924515.1. Taxonomy (GTDB): domain Bacteria; phylum Actinomycetota; class Actinomycetes; order Mycobacteriales; family Jatrophihabitantaceae; genus JAICIE01. The sequence goes on from JAICIE010000196.1 coordinate 1,134, forward strand.
CCAGCACATCAAGGGCGTCCACTGGTTCGACCGGCAGCCGCAGCGATCTCCGTCGTGGTACCGGTCCTACTTCCCCGTGCGGATCCCGACGAGGCCACGGCTGGCCGGGGAGGCCAGCCCCTATTACCTCATCCATCCGTACACCGGAGCTCGCGCAGCCGCCGCCGTCGGCCACGCCAAGGTCATCGTCCTCGTACGCGAACCGGCCGCCCGCGCGTATTCGCACTGGCGCGACGAGGTTCGACTCGGCAACGAGCCCCTGCCGTTCGCCGACGCGCTGAGTGCCGAACAATCCCGGGTCGGCCCGGAACTCGAACGCATGCAGCAGGACCCCACGTACTATAGCTGGGTCCACGAGCATCTGACCTATCGGACCTGGGGCCGCTACGCGACACATCTCACGCGCTGGCTCGCCGACTGGCCCAGAGAACGAGTGCTCGTGGTCTGCACGGAAGACCTCCTGCGTCCTGGTTCGGCCGCGCCGCGTGCCATCACCGATTTCCTCGGGTTGGCGCCCCATCCGCAGCCGGAATTGCCATGGCTGAATGCCTCGGCTCCCCCGGACGACAGTGATTCTCCTGTCTTTCTCGAGTTGCGCTCTTCCTACGCCTCGGACAACGCTGCGCTTGCGAAACTGTTTCCAGCAGCGAGGATTCCATGGACGTAACCAACCTGCGACACTCCCGAAGCGAGTCCGCGGGGGGCCGCACCGCGGGAACCGGGATCGTCGAGGACGCCGCCCTGGGCCTTCCCCGCACACCCGATACGCTCGAGATCCTCAGGGTCGGCACCTTGACCGACGGGCAACCCGCGCGCGTCGGCGCCGGCTACACGCTTTTTCCCAGCCGCGAGGACCCCCGGCTGCTGTTGCCGACGACGTCGCGGGCGGCGGCGGCGCGGGCCCTGCAGTTGCGCTACAACGGGCAGCGACCGCTACCCGCACGGGCGATGCGCGCCGCGGCGGCATTCGCGCTGCGCGCCGGCGTCGTGCGCAACCTGTCCGGCTCGGACGGCGCGGAAAACAAGCCCAACCCCGGGCTGAGCGGGCTGGCCGGCCATCTGTCGAACCTGCTCGCATCCCCTGTCCTGCTCGGCACCCGGCTGCGGAGGCTCGACCCCCACCAGAGCCAGGTGATGCTCGCGCTCAGCCCGGACGGAAAGCGGCTGGCCTACGTCAAGATCGCCTGGAACGGCTTGACCAGGCAGCTTCTGGACGCAGAGGAGGCGGCGCTGCGCAGGTGCGAACTGGAGCGGCTGCGCTGGCTGCGGCCCCCGCAGGTCCTCGCCCGGACGTCCTACGGGCCCCTCGACCTACTGGTCACCCGCCCGCTCCCGCTCGGGATTCCGCCGCTGCGGCCCCGCCTGGACCTCCCGGCCGACAAGGTCCTCTCCGAACTGGCCGGCATCGGCGTGCGTGAGCGGGTAGCGCTCGCAGACAGCCAGTACTGGGCTGCCGTGCGCAAGCGCGTCGATTCGCTCGCCGCCGATTGCGGGCCCGACACCGCGGCCTACCTGGAGGACCGGATGGCCGCGGTGCTGGAGCTGGCCGGCTCCCGGGTGATCGAGTTCGGTGGTTGGCACGGCGACCTGGTGCCGTGGAACTACGCGCAACGCCGCGGTCGCATCCAGGTTTGGGACTGGGAGTACTGGCAGGAATCGGCTCCGCTCGGCCTGGAGGAGATGCAGTACGTCTTCGGCCGGCAGTTCTTCGGCAGCGGCCGCCGGGCGGGCGAGGCAGCAACCGCGGCGCTCGCCACGGTTCCGGTGGCCGCACCGCGTGACCGGGACCAGCGCGTCATCGCCCGGCTGTGCTTCGTCGTCGAACTCGTCCTCAGGCGCCTGGCCATCACCGGCGCCGGCGGCGGACAGGACGATGACCGTGCGTTTCCTGACCTCTTCTTGCTGCTTGATCGCCTTCTGAGCGAGGGTGACGCGGCAGTATCGGCTCCGTGGCCCCAGGGAGCGGCAGCAAATGGGGCAAATCCTGACCACCGCGACGCTGAGGGCGCAAATGAGTAAAGATCCCGCTACGATTCTTGCCGCGAACGGCGCGGCAGCTGGGAGGAACACGGTGCGATCCGATAACAGGCAAGCCGACGACGGGCTTGTCGAGTTCTCCGAATACCTCCGCGTTCTCCGCCGTCGGTGGCTGCTGATCCTCCTGCTTTTGATCCTCGGTTTGGCCGGCGGGTTCGCGTACAGCCAGTGGCGGCCGAAGAGCTACACGGCGGATGCGACCGTCCAGGTCCGGCCGGCGACGGTCGACATCTTCACCGGCGGATTCGACAGCAACAGCATCAATATCGAGACGCAGCAGTCGGTGCTGGACAGCAGCACGGTCGCAGCACAGGTGCGCTCTGCGCTGCACTCGACGCAGACCCCGGACGACCTGCGGGCGAACCTCGCGGTCCTGGCTCCCGGCAAGGGGAACACCCTCACGCTCGAATACACCGCCAGCACCCCCAAGGACGCCGCCACCTACGCGAACGCCTTCGCCAACGCCTACCTGAAGCTCCGCACCCAGCAGGCGCAGGCCGCACTCGACGCGGTGGTGAAGCGGGAGGCGGACAAACTCGCCGGCCTGGAGCAGAAGCTCGCCAAGGTGCAGTCGACCCTGCAGACGGCCACGCCCGGCACGTCGGCCTACGTCACCGCATCGGTGAACCAGAACCTGCTTCAGCAGCAGATCAATCCGATCCAGACCAAGCTCGACGATCTGAACACGCTCGTGGTCAACCCCGGCTCGGTCATCGTCAGCGCCCAGGAGCCGACGATGCCTGCGGGTCTGTCCAAGACGATCCTCATCGCGGTCGGCGCCCTCATCGGCCTGCTGTTCGGATTGGTCCTCGCCTTCATCCGCGACCGGCGTGACGACCGGCTGCGGCACGTCGGCGACGCCGGCCGGCTCCTGTCGGTCCCGGCGCTCGGGGCGCTGCCGCGCCGCCGCGGGGCCTCGGGTGCGCCGACCTTCCCGACCGGCTCGCCCACTAGCCGGATGTCCCTCGGCGGCCTCGTCGCCCGGTTGGTGCCGCTGGCCGAGCGCGACGAGATGCGCACCATCCTGGTGTCCAGCCCCAAGTCCGAGGCCGCCGCCGAGTCCGTCGGGATCGACATCGCGCTGGCCCTGGCGGACTCCGGCATGCGGGTGTCACTGCTCACACCCAACCCCCACTCCCTCCAACCGGAATGGCTTCCCGCCGACGGCCGGTTGCGCGTCACCGACGGCGAAGCCCTGCGGTCGGGAGGGCACCTGCTCAACCCCGAGCGGGTGCGGATCGTCCTCTCGGAGCTGCGCGAGTACGCCGACTTCGTGGTGGTCGTCGGTCCGCCGCTGCTGGGATCTCCGGACAGCCTGGTGTTGGCCGAGCGCGCCGACGGCGTGCTCGTCGTCGTCGACCGGCGGGCCCACGCGCTCGACGTGCAGCGCGCGTGCACAGCGGTCACCGAGGTCGGCGGGCTCCTTCTCGGCTCGGTCCTTCGCGGCTTCACCCGGTCCGTCACCGGCCCGCGTGTCCCGGCGCCGACGAAGCCGGCCGGCGAACCGACCACCGCCGCTCACCCGGTGACCTCGTCGTCCTCGTCCTGATCCGCCGTCGGTGTCCGTCCTGACGTCGCGGGCGTCGCACCAGGCCGGGGGGGGGGTGGGCCGAGGGGGCGCCCCCGCCCCGCCCGGGCGGGGGGGGGACAA
>JAICIE010000197.1 GCA_025924515.1 Jatrophihabitans sp.
CCAGGCCAAGGCCCGCGGCCGGCGCGACCCGGCCGAGTGGTTTCCCGTGCACCGCGGCCTCGACGTTCAGGACGCCTACTCGCGCCTCGACGCTCCGCCGCCGGTCGACGAGCTGGTCGTCTGCCACGGCGACCCCTGTGCGCCCAACACCCTGCTCGCCGACGACGGCGAGTGCACCGGCCACGTCGACCTCGGAGATCTCGGCGTCGCCGACCGCTGGGCGGACCTGGCCGTAGCGACGTGGAGCGCCGAATGGAACTTCGGGCCGGAGTGGGCGCCCGCGCTGCTGGCGGCGTACGGCATCGACCCGGACCCGGAGCGGACCGCCTACTACCGGCTCCTGTGGGACCTTTCGCCCTGACGGCGCAGCGCCCGGCCCGCCACCGTCGCGACGGCAGCCCCGGCCACGGCACCCGCGCCGACCAGGCCGGCCCCCAGCGCCGCGGGGCTGATCCCGGCCGCCGACGCGCTCGACGGCGCGCGCTCCTCGGTGACGGCCGGGACCTTCGGGGGCCGATCCGGTTCCCGCTCCTCGGTGAGCACCGCGCTCCACGCCACGCAGTAGAGCAGCCACCGCGCGACAAGTTGGATCCACACGAGGACGGCGAGCACGCCGGCGAACGGACCTGCGGTCGGGCTGTTGGCGGTGTGCGCGATCGTGTACGTCCCGAGGGTCTTCAAGATCTCGAAGCCGACCGAGGCCAGCAGTGCCGCCTTGATCCCGATCCGCCGCGGCACGTGCGGGTCCGGTAGTCCCACCAGGACCCAGAAGAAGATCACCATGTCGCCGGCGACGGCGAGTAGATATCCGACGATCTTGACGAGGATCGTCGCGCCCGGCGCGGTGGACAGGTGCAGCAGCGACAGCAGCTGCTGCGTGACGGCGGACCCGACCGCGGTCAGCCCGATGGAGACCAGCGACCCCACCCCGAGCCCGGCCAGGATCCCGAGATTGACCAGCCGGGACATGATCGGGTTCCGGGACACCTGACCGCGGTCCCACACCGCGTCGATGGCCGAGCGGAGGTTGCCGATCCAGCCGAGCCCGGTGCTCAGCAGGCCCAGCAGCCCCAGCACGCCGACGCCCGCTCGCGCGTCGATGGCGGCCTTCACCGAGCTGCGCAGGGTCTGCCCCGCGGTTCCCGGCGCCGCGGTCGTGATCTTGTTGAGCAGATGCTGCTGGGTGCCCGGATTGGCGTGCAGGACGAATCCGAGCACGGCGACGGCGAGCAACAGCAGCGGGAACAGCGCCAGGAAGCTGAAGAAAGTGATCGCTCCCGCGTACAGGTTGCCGTTGGTGCGGGACAGTCGCTGCCATGCCTCCGCGGCGTGCCGTACCGACGGCCGCCGAGCCTTGAGGCGCTGCCAGCGGCTGCTGACCGCGGTACGTACCGCGCCGATGCGGTCGGAGAGGCTCACGCCTGCGGGTTACCCGCGCTCCCGAGCGGGAACTCGATGTCCTGGCGCCACCGGCCGTCGGCGTCGCGGCAGAACAGCTGGATCGACTGCACCCGGAACCGGGCGACGAAGCCGGCCAGCCCCTCGTAGGCCTCGTCGAGCGCCTGGTCGTCGACGTGGTGCGCGACCGTGACGTGCGGGTGATAGGGGAAGTCGAGCGGACGCTGCAGCGGCCCCGAGCGGATGAGTTTCTCCAGTTCCTCGCAGTCGGCGACGCCCCGGGCAACCTGGACGAACACCACCGGAGAGGTAGGACGGAAGGTCCCCGTGCCGGACAGGTGCATGATGAACGGCTGGCGCGCCGTGGCCGCCGCCCGCAGATGCACGGTGACGTCCTCGAACCGGTCGACCGGCACCGGCGTCGGCGGCAGCAGCGTGACATGCGGCCAGACGAGCTCGGCGGCCGGATCGCCCACCCGCTTGCGCCAGGTCGCGAGCACGCTCGAGTGCGGCGGTGGGACGGCGACTGCGACGCCCAGCACCAGCTCAGCGCCGGCGTCGCCTGCCCCAGGGTCGACGGCGCATTCGCCGCCGCAGCCGTGAGTGGCCGCGGTCATACCCGGGCCGGCACGGCCGGCAGGAGGAACCCGACCCGCTCGTAGGCGGCGCGGAGTGTGCCGGCCGCGACCTCGACCGCCTGCTGCGCGCCCCGCGCCAGCAGCCGGTCGAGCTCCCCGGGGTCGTCGAGCAGCGCCCGGGTGCGTTCGGCGAAGGGCTGCGCGAAGGCGACGACCGCCTCGGCGACGGTCGCCTTCAGCGCGCCGTACCCGGAGCCGGCGAAGTCTCCGGCCACGTCCTGCACCGGGCGGTCGGTGACCGCGGACAGGATCGCCAGCAGGTTCGACACCCCGGGCTGCGACTCAGGGTCGTGCCGAACCTCACTGCCGGTGTCGGTGACCGCGCGCTTGATCTTTCGAGTCAGCAGTGCCGGGTCGTCGAGCAGGTTCAGCGTCCCGGCGTCCGGCAGCGACTTGCTCATCTTCGAAGTCGGGTCCTGCAGATCGAGCACCTTGGCCGTCCGGGCGGGGATGGAGGCCTCGGGCACCGTGAAGGTCGGTCCGTAGCGGGAGTTGAAGCGCTGCGCCAGGTCGCGGGTGAGCTCGAGGTGCTGGCGCTGATCCTCTCCGACCGGCACCCGGTCGGCCTGATAGAGCAGGATGTCGGCCGCCTGCAGGACGGGATAGGTGAACAGGCCCACGGCGAAACGGTCGGCTCCCTGCCGGGCGGCCTTGTCCTTGAACTGCGTCATCCGGCTGGCTTCGCCGAACCCGGTGAGGCACTCCAGCACCCAGGACAGCTGCGGGTGCTGCGGCACGTGGCTCTGCACGAACAGGGTGCAGCGCTCCGGGTCGAGGCCCGCGGCGAGCAGCTGCGCGGCAGCGATCCGGGTGCGCTGCCGCAGCTCGGCCGGCGGGGGCGGGTCGAGCGTGATCGCGTGGAGGTCGACCACGCAGTAGAACGCGTCGTGGCTGTCCTGCAGCGCTACCCACTGCTTCACGGCGCCGAGGTAGTTGCCGAGATGGAACGAGTCGGCGGTCGGCTGGATACCGGACAGCACGCGGGGGCGCGCGGCACTGTCGGGGGGCACGACTCGATCCTGCCAAATCGGTGGCCGCGCTCGGTCAGCGGACGGCCGGCACCGCCTCGTCCTGCGCCGGAACCGACTCCGGCGGCGGGGTCAGCCGCACCCGCGCGGCCCGGCGTCCTTCCACTTCGACGACCTGCACGACCCAGCCGTCGTGACTGACCCGGTCGTTGGCGCGCGGCAGCCGCCCGAGGCGGGCCATCACGAAGCCGCCCAGTGTCGCGTACGGACCCTCCGGCAGCTCGAGTCCGGTCGCCTCGGCGACCTCGTCGAGGTTGGCCTTGCCGTCGAGCTCCACCACCCCACCGGACAGTCGCACCGGCTCGTCGCCGGGCAGGCCGCCCTCCTCGCGGATGTCGCCGATGACCTCCTCGACCAGGTCCTCCAGGGTCACGATGCCGTCCGTGCCGCCGTACTCGTCGACGACGACCGCCAGGTGGTGCCCTTCGCGGCGCATCTCCGACAGCGCGGAGAGGACGTCCTTGGTGCTGGGCAGCTGCTTGACCTCGCGAGCCAGGCTCCCGACGGTCCGGTCGCGATCGCTCCGCGCATCCCCGAGGAAAAGGTCGCGGATGTGGATGAACCCGACGACGTCGTCATGACCGCGCCCGACCACCGGATACCGTTCGTGCGGTTGCTCCGCTGCGATCTTCATGCTTCGGCTGACGGTCACTGAGGCCTGGAGGAAGACGACCTCGGTTCGCGGCACCATGATCTCGCTGATGCTGCGCTCGCCGGCCGCGAAGACCTCGTCGATCAGCCGCCGCTCGTCGTTGCTCAGCGCTTCGTGCGCCGCGACCAACCCCCGCAGCTCCTCCTCGCTGATCGGTTCCCGACCGGCCTCCGGGTCGATGCCGAAGACGCGGACGACACCGTTGGTGGCCTTCGACAGCAGCCAGATGACCGGCCGGAAGAGGCCGGCGATCCGATTCAGCGGCGGCGCGAAGAACTCCGCGGCCCCCTCGGTGCGGCTCAGCGCGATCCGCTTCGGCGCCAGTTCGCCGAGGACGAGGGTGACGAAGCTGATCAGCAGCGTCACTCCGACGATGCCGATGACCCCCGCGAGTCCGTCCCCCAGTCCCCGTTGGACCAGGGCCCGCTTGGCCTCTTCGGACAGCGTCACCGCACCGAAGGCGCTGGACAGCAGGGCGGTCGAGGTGACACCGATTTGCACCGCGGCCAGGAACCGGTTGGGATCTTGCACGAGGCGGGCGACGACCTGCCCGCGCCTGCTGTTTTCGGCCATGGCGCGGACCTGGCCCTCGCGCAGCGAGACCAGGGCGATCTCGGCAGCGACGAACACCCCTTCGATCAAGATCAGGAGCAGGACGATGCCGACGTTGAGCAGGGTCGTGCCCACGCCTGCATACTCTACGGACGGCCCGGACCGCCCGGCCCGTCTCCGGCCGGTGGCGGCCCGCCGCCGCCCCGCCCGCTTTGGGGGCCAACCGCCGCTCCGCAGCCGCGCCCGTCTCCGTGATCAACAGACGATCCGCGCTGCCATAGCAGCGCATTCGGGTTGTTGATCACGCGAAGTCAGCCGGTGGCGGCCCGCCGCCCGGCCCGTTTCCCTTCCGGCCACCCAGGGCCCCGCCGCCGCGCCCACCCATTTTCCGGCCGGGCGGGGCCCGCAGCCGCGCCCGCTTCGGGCCAACCGCCGCCCCGCCCGTCTCCGTGATCAACAGACAATCCGCGCTGCCATAGCAGCGCATTCGGGCTGTTGATCACGCGACGACCGCCGGGGGCGGCGCCGCCGGGCCCGTTTTCCG
>JAICIE010000198.1 GCA_025924515.1 Jatrophihabitans sp.
AGGTGATGTCCGAACCGCCGAGGTCCATGTCGAACCCGGCGTCGCGGAGGGCGCGGATCTTGTTCTCCTCGCGCGCCTTCGTCTGCACGAACTCGCGGACGTCGGGGTGGTCGACGTCGAGGACGACCATCTTCGCGGCGCGCCGGGTCGCCCCTCCGGACTTGATGGTGCCCGCCGAGGCGTCGGCGCCGCGCATGAAGCTCACCGGGCCCGACGCTGTGCCGCCGGAGGTGAGCAGCTCCTTCGACGAGCGGATCCGCGACAGGTTGAGCCCCGCGCCGGAGCCCCCCTTGAAGATGAGGCCTTCCTCGCGGTACCAGTTCAGGATCGAATCCATGGTGTCGTCGACGGACAGGATGAAACAGGCCGATACCTGCTGCTTGGAGGACGTGCCGACGTTGAACCACACCGGTGAGTTGAAGCTGAACACCTGGTGCAGCAGCATCCAGGTGAGTTCGTGGTCGAAGATCTCTGCATCGGCCGGTGAGGCGAAGTAACCGTGCTGCTCGCCCGCCTGCCGGTAGCTGTGCACCACGCGGTCGATGAGCTGCCGCAGCGACCACTCACGCGCCTCGGTGCCCACCGCGCCGCGGAAGTACTTGGTCGTGACGATGTTGGCGGCGTTGACCGACCAGAAGTCGGGGAACTCCACGCCGCGCTGCTCGAAGTTCACCGACCCGTCGCGCCAGTTCGTCATGACGACGTCGCGCCGCTCCCAGGTGACCTCGTCGTACGGGTGCCGGCCGCCGGTCGTGTACACGCGCTCCACCCGCAGCCCGTTCGGCGGAAAGGCCGGCCGGACGGAGGCGGGAGCGCGGTTGGAGAGTCCGGTCGTGTCGACGGTTTCGGTCATCGCTGCGGTCCTTTCGGGGACGTGCGGACGAGCACGGAGGGCGGGATGCTGCGGATCGGGGGTCAGCGGGCGGGCGGAGCGGAGGTGCGGTGTTCTGAGCGCAGCTCGGCGATGGCCTTCTCGAAGTCGTCGACCGAGCTGAAGGACTGGTACACGGACGCGAAACGCAGATAGGCGACCTCGTCGAGCAATCGGAGCGGGCCGAGGATCGCCAGGCCCACCTCGTCGCTCGGGACTTCGGCGACACCGGTCGCCCGGATGGCGTCCTCGACGGTCTGCGCCAGCTGCGCCAGTGCGTCCTCGTCGACCGGACGGCCCTGACAGGCGCGGCGAACGCCGTTGACGACCTTCTGCCGGCTGAACGGCTCGGTGACGCCACTGCGCTTGATCACCGCCAGGGTCGCCTCTTCGACCGTCGTGAACCGGCGGCCGCACTGCGGGCAGGACCGCCGGCGCCGGATCACCTGGCCTTCGTCCTGCTCCCGCGAGTCGACGACCCGGGAGTCGGGATGACGGCAGTAAGGGCAGCGCATCTGCGGCTCCTTTCCGGTCGGGTCCCCGGATCTGTGCACGGGTTTGTGGGCCGAGCTGTGCGTAAGCCGTCGCAGCTGGGGATGGGTTGTGGACCGCGACCCCACAAGCTGTGGACAACTTACATCTGTGTAACTACTACATCTAGTGGTTGAACCGTAGGGCGCGCGTTGATGTTCCGCAAGGGTCTGTGCCCCGCGTGTCGCGCTGTGACTGCGGGCTCACCGGGTGCGGAGGATCTGGCCGGGGCGCAGCGTGCTGTCGGTCAGGTGGTTGAGGCGCTGGAGCGCGGCGACCTCCGCGCGCGGATCGACCTGCGGCGCCACCCTGGTGGCGAGCGCCCAGAGGGTGTCACCCGACCGCACGCTCACCCGTGCCGGACCGTCGACGCGCGCGGGACGCACTGCCGGCGGGGTGGCCACGGCGAGCACAGTCGCCGCGAGCACAGCCACGGCACCAGCGACCGCCGCAACCCCGCGCCGGGTCAGGCGCAATGGCGCGGCCGAAGCGGAGTCGGCCGGCGGCAGCAACTCGACGACCGAACCGCCGCGGGTCGACGCGGGGTGCGGTGCCGGGTGCGGCACGAGCGCCAGGTGGCGCGGGCCCGGGGCGGCACGGCCCCCCCGCTCCGGAGCATCCTGCCGGGCCAGTGCTGACGATGCGGACATGGCATCCTCCGAAGACGTCCGGGCCGCGGGACACCGGCGGCCGAGGTCGACCGTTCGAGTCGAACGGGCGTTCGATCGAACGCAGGTACAGGTCTAGCAGCGGGGTCCGACAATTTCGCCGGCCTGCACGGTGGACGGCTGCGATCGGCCGACCCCGCGAGTTCGTCGGCGTGTCGGTCGAACGCATGTTTGGCGAGACCGGGCCGGGCCGCTACGGTCGCAGAGGGCGGCGCAGCCGACCGAGCGACGACCGAGAGGAAGCGGCAGGGCGATGGCCAGGAGAGCTCCGACTATTTCCGAACCGACGTCCGCGGAGTCCGTGGCATCCGGCGCGCCGATGCGACCGGACGACTCGATGCCGACGCGCCGCGGACCGGGGCGTCCCAAGGTCACCGAGCTCCCCGACCCGGTGACCGGGCTGACCCGACGCCAGCAGGCGATACTCGACGTGATCAGGGACTCTGTCGAGCGGCGCGGTTATCCCCCGAGCATCAGGGAGATCTGCGAATCGGCCGGGCTGGCATCGACCTCGAGTGTCGCTCACCAGCTCGCGATGCTGGAGCGAAAGGGCTTCCTACGACGAGATCCGAACCGTCCTCGGGCCGTCGACGTGCGCGGATCGGGCGAGCCGCGCCGCGACGAGCGGGGCAAAGGCGCTAGGCGCGCCCTCGCGGTCAGCGATAGCGCTCCTCGCGGCACCGCGCCCGTGTTCGTTCCGGTGGTCGGCCGGATCGCGGCCGGTGGTCCCATTCTCGCCGAGCAGATGATCGAGGACGTTTTCCCGCTGCCCAAGACCCTCGTCGGCGACGGGTCGCTGTTCCTCCTCCGCGTCGTCGGCGACTCGATGATCGACGCGGCGATCTCCGACGGCGACTGGGTGGTCGTGCGCCAACAGCCCGACGCCGACAACGGCGACATTGTCGCGGCCATGATCGACGGCGAGGCCACCGTGAAGACCTTCCGCCGACGCGACGGCCACCTCTGGCTCCTGCCGCAGAACTCCGCCTACGCGCCCATCCCCGGCGACGACGCCACCGTCCTCGGCAAGGTCGTCGCGGTCCTCCGCAAGATCTGAGCGGCGGCAGCGGCGCCGCCGCGTCGCGGCTACTGACCAGACGTGTTGGGCGTGTGCTCCTGCACCGGCGGGTTCGCGGCCCGCTCGGACGGCATGCTCGGCGCTGACGCGGTCGTAGCTCCGGGCGCGGCGGCCTCCGGTAGCGCCGCAGGCTCTCTGCGGGAGGCCGCACGGGTGGAGTCGTCCTCGGCCATGCCCTTGATCTCGGTCTTGAAGATGCGCAGTGACCGCCCGAGCGACCGCGACATGTCGGGAAGCTGCTTCCAGCCGAAGAAGAGCACAAGGGCGACGATGGCGAGGACGAGCAGATGCCCCGGCGTGAACAGTTCCATCGGCTTTTCCCCTCGCGGCGGGCGGTAGCTTCGCGAACGTCGCCAGACTACGCCGACGGCGTTCTCGGCCGCGGGTCCTAGGACGCGTACGGGTGCAGCGCGGCGGCCAGGTCGGGCGCGACCCGGGCGCGCAGCCGGGTGCCGTCGGCCGTGTGCTCGGTGCTGAGCACCTCGGCCCGGTCGTGCACACGCGCCAGCAGATCGCCGCGGGAGTACGGCAGCAGCACGTCGACCTCCACGGCCGGGCGCGGCAGCCCCCGCTCGATGCACTCGCGAAGCTCGGCGACCCCCTGTCCGGTGCGGGCGGACACGAACACCGCGTTCGGGACGAGCCGCTTGAGCCGCAGGAGCACGTCCGAATCGGCCGCGTCGACCTTGTTGAAGACGATCTGCTCGGGCACCCCGGTCGCGTCGATTTCGGCGAAGACCTCGTGGACGGCGCGAATCTGCGCCTCCGGGTCGGCGTCCGACGCGTCGACGACGTGCACGACCAGGTCCGCCTCGCCGACCTCCTCCAACGTCGACCGGAAGGCCTCGACGAGCTGGGTCGGCAGGTGCCGCACGAAGCCGACCGTGTCGGCGAGCGTGTAGGGCCGTCCGTCCGGAGCCTGGCAGCGGCGCACGGTCGGGTCGAGCGTGGCGAACAGCGCGTTCTCCACCAGCACCCCGGCGTCGGTGAGGCGGTTCAACAAGGACGACTTGCCGGCGTTGGTGTAGCCGGCGAGCACCACGCTGGGAATGCGGCGGCTGAGCCGGCGCGAGCGCTTGATGTCGCGGGCGGTTTTCATGCCCGAGATCTCGCGGCGCAGCTTGGCCATCCGCGCGTTGATCCGCCGGCGGTCGATCTCGATCTTCGTCTCGCCGGGTCCGCGGCCGCCGATGCCTAGGCCGCCGGCGGCGCGGCCGCCGACCTGCCTCGACAGCGACTCGCCCCAGCCCCGCAGCCGGGGCAGCAGATAGGACAGTTGCGCGAGCTCGACCTGGGCCTTGCCCTCCTTCGAGCGGGCGTGCTGGGCGAAGATGTCGAGGATCAGCGCGGTGCGGTCGACGACCTTGACCTTGACGACCTGCTCCAGCTGCCGCAGCTGGCCGGGCGCCAGCTCGCCGTCGCAGATGACCGTGTCCGCGCCGGTGGCGTGCACGATGTCGCGCAGCTCCTTGGCCTTTCCCGACCCGATGGAGGTCGCCGGGTCCGGACGGTCGCGCCGCTGGATCAACCCGTCGAGGACGACCGAGCCTGCCGTCTCGGCCAACCGGGCCAGCTCCTGCAGCGAATTCTCGGCCTCGGCGAGGGTCCC
>JAICIE010000199.1 GCA_025924515.1 Jatrophihabitans sp.
ACGATGCCGCGCGGGCGCGCAGCGGGCGAGGGCGGCCGGCGGGGACGGTAGCGCGTTCGGTCGGTGATCGCGCCAACTAGCCTGACGGCGTGCGCGTGTTCGTCGTCGACGCATTCACCGACGCGGCCTTCTCCGGCAATCCGGCGGGGGTCGTGTTGCTCGACGCGCCGGCCGACGCGCGATGGATGCAGCAGGTCGCGGCCGAGATGAACCATGCCGAGACGGCGTTCGTCGTACTCGGAAGCACCGGCGAATTTCCGCTGCGATGGTTCACCCCGGCGGTCGAGGTCGACCTCTGCGGGCACGCCACTCTGGCGACCGCTGCGGTGCTGTCCCACGTCGGGCTGCCGGCGCCCTTCCGGTTCGAGACCCGCAGCGGAGTGCTCAGCGCTACGGGTCGCGAGAACGGAATCACGCTCGACTTCCCCGCCAAGCCGGTCACCTCTCGTACCGCACCGGACGGTCTCGCGGACGCCCTCAAGGCGGATCCGATCGGCGTCTACGGCAACGGAATGGACCTGCTCGTCGAGCTACCGACCGCCGACGCGGTGCGCGGGTTGCGACCGGACATCCCTGCTCTCGCCGAGGTCGAGTGCCGCGGCGTGATCGCGACCGCGGCGGACGTTAACTCGGATCACGACTTCGTCTCGCGATTCTTCGCGCCGCGCGTGGGGGTGGACGAGGATCCGGTCACCGGATCGGCCCACTGCGCGCTCGCGCCGTTCTGGTCGGCGCGGTTCGGGCGAGATGACCTCACCGGGATCCAGTTGTCTGCGCGAGGCGGGCGGGTGCGCGTGCGCGTCGCCGGCGAGCGCGTCGAGCTGAGCGGGTCAGCAGTCGTCGTGCTCGCCGGCGAATTGTTGGTCTGACTAGTTTCAGCTGCTCCGCTTGGCCGGGACGCGACGGGCAGGCGCTTTCGCCGGCGTTCTGGCGGTGCGACCGGCCCTACCCGGCGCGACGCGCGGCATGACCTTGCTGCCGGTTCGGGCCGTCGTCTTGGCGCCGTTCGCGTTCGCGCGAGCCGCCTTTGCGGTTGCGCTGCTGGTCGCCTTGGCGGCCGAACTGGTGCCGGTCGCCCTTGATCCGGTCGCCCTTGATCCGATCGCCTTGGCGGTGGCCTTCGTGCCGGTCGCCCTTGATCCGGTCGCCCTTGATCCGGTCGCCTTGGCGGTGGCCTTCGTGCCGGTCGCCTTGATACCGGTCGTGCCGGTCGCCCTGATACGCGTCGTCTTGGTACCGGTCGTCTTGGCGCCGGTCGTCTTGGCCGTGTTCTTCGCGGTTCGTTTCGCCGTTGAAGCCGGGCCCGCCTTCTTGGCGGTGGTCTTCGACGTCACGGCCTTCTTCGCGGCGTTCATCTTGGTGGCGACGGTCTTGGTCGCCGCATCGGCCTTGGCGCCGACGCTCTTTCTAGTGGCGGTCGCCTTGCTGCCGGTCGCCCTGGTCGTCGTCTTCGTACCGATCGCCTTCGTACCGGTCGTCTTCGTACCGGTCGTCCTGCTGGCGGTGGTCTTGGTGCCGGCGCTGCTCCTGCCGGGCGCGGTGCGCCCCGCCGTAATTCCGGCCGTCTTCTTCACGGTGGTCTTGGTAGCCGCCGTGCGTGTGGCCGCGGTGCCTGTCGTCTTCGACGGCGCGGTCTTCTTGGCCGCGGCTCTCCTGGCCGTTGCCTTCTTGGTGGGTGCGGTCATGCTGTGCCTCCTCGGCAGCCGGTGCACGAACCCGGGGTTCGTTGCATCAAGTGGACGTGCCGCTCATCGGCCCGTCAACCCGCCACGCCGTTCGGACGCCCGAGGACGATCCGTCACCGACAGGACCACCAACGATCGGTGTCCCTGATGGTCGGGCCGCGTCGTCATTTGGGGGCCGTCGAGCGTCGGCGGAGGTCCCTCTCAGCTGAAGGACCGACGGAGGAGTCGCGCGGTCACAGCACACCCGAGCGATCGAACGCCACCTCACGATCAAATGGTGACTCATTTGCGCCGAATGCGCGAGCCCTTCCGGGCTTTTCAGGGTTCCTGGCCACCGGTCGCGCCGACCGCCGCAGGTAGGTGACGGTCGCGGCAGCCGCGTGTATCCCACGAGTCGGCGTCCTCAAAGACGACGCGACGACGAATCGGATTCCTGCTCGTCCGAGACCGGCGGTCGGTCGTCAGGTCACCGGAATGAGAGCGGCGGATATCAACCGGCCGTCCTCGATCGTGAGTTCGCCCATCGTTCCTCGCGGCTGACGGCGGCGATCGGTGGGTGATCCCGGATTGATCGCGCGTTGTCCGTCGACGGTCTGATCCCAGGGAATGTGCGAGTGCCCGAAGACGACGAGCGCGGCGTCCGGGAAGCGGCGTCGCAATCGGCCGGCTCGCCCGGCGGCGGGACCGCTGTCGTGCACCATCGCCACGGTCAGACCCTCAAGCGCCAGCCGCAGCTCCTCCGGTGCACCCCAGGCGGCGACGTCAGGACCGTCGTTGTTGCCGAGGACGGCGTGCACGGGCGCGTACTGCGAGAGCTCGTCAAGCACCGAAGCGGTGCAGACGTCGCCCGCGTGCAGGATGGCCTCCACGTTTCGCAGGCGCTCGGCGACCGCAGGCGGGCAGACTTTCCATCGCCGCGGTGCATGGGTGTCGGACAGGACGGCGACGCGCACCGGCCCAGTGTGCGCTCACGCAATCGGCGCGACCGGCTCCTCGAGCGGCTGCTCGACCAGCACGGTCGCTGCTTGCGCGCGCAGATCGACGCGGCGGATCTTGCCGGTGGCCGTGGTCGGATACTGCGCTACGAAAAGGACCCGCCGTGGTCGCTTGAACGACGGCAGGCCGTCGCGACAGAACTGGATGAGCTCCTCCTCGGTGGTCGCGGCGTCGTCGCGGCGCACCACGTAGGCCACGGGCTTCTCCAGACCGTCGGCGTCGAGCGCGGCGACGACGACCGCCTGCGCCACCGCGTCATGGGCCAGCAGGCGCGCCTCGACCTCAGCCGGGGACACCCACATGCCGCTGGCTTTCAGCATGTCTCCGGTGCGGCCGAGACAGTTGTAATAGCCGTCCTCGTCCTGCACGTACGTGTCGCCCGTGCGCAGCCACTCGCCCTGGAAGACCTGCCGCGAGGCGTCGTAGCGGGACCAGTACCCCACTGCGGCCGAGGCCCCGCGCACGTACAGGGTTCCTGGCGTTCCCGGCGATACCTCGCGTCCCTGCTCGTCGAGGATCCGCAGGTCGTACCCCGGAACGGCGACGCCGGTCGTCCCAGGACGGATTGCGCCGCGCTGGTTCGACAAGAAGATGTGCAGCATCTCGGTCATCCCGATCCCGTCGAGGATGTCGACGCCGAAATGCTGGGTCCAGCGGTGGTAGAGCGCCGCGGGCAGCGGCTCGCCCGCCGAGGTCGCCAGACGGACCGATCCCAGAGCGTCCGCCGGTAGTTGCGCGCGCAGCATGCCGGCGAAGAAGGTGGGGCCGGCGAAGAAGAGCGTCGCGCCGTATTCCCGAGCACGTTGCGCTAGCAGGTCGGGACGCGACGGCGCCGCCTCCAGCACCGCCGTAGCGCCGACGGACAATGGGAAGAGGATCGAATTGCCGAGGCCGTAGGCGAAGAAGGCCTTGGCGGCGGACAGGCACCGGTCCCCGCGGCCGATGCCGAGCACCTGGGTGCCGTAGGTCTCACAGACGACCCGGATGGCCCCGTGGCGGTGCATCGCGGCCTTCGGCCGGCCGGTGGTGCCGGACGTGTAGAGCCAGAAGGCCGGCGAATCCCCGCTCGTCGAGTACACCGACTCGTCGGGTGCGGTGGTGAGCAGTTCGTCGATCCGGTCGACGGGCAGCGCCGCGTCGACCGCGGATTGCGCGTCCGCCAGCACGCCGACGAGCTCAGGAGCGTCCGCGGCCGCCGCGGCGCCCGTCGCGGCGAAGTCGGAGCTCACTGCGAGGAAGCGGGCGCGGGAGTCGCGCAGCAGGGCGGCGAGGTCGTCGGCATGCAACATCGTCGACACCGGGACCGGCACGGCTCCGATCCGCAGTGCGGCCAGATAGAGGACGACCAGGTCCGGCGAGTCGGCCATGAAAAGCACCAGACGCTGCTCGGGCAGTATCCCCACCTGCCGCAGGCCGGCAGCGGCGCGCTGCACCTGGTCGAGCAACTCCGCATAGGTGAGCTCACCGGCCGCGCCGGTGAGCGCAACCTCGCCGCCGGCGCCGGCCTCGATCTGCCGGTCGACGAGGTACTCGGCGGCGTTCCAGAACTCGGTCATGGGCGCATCCTCGTCCGGCGAAAGGTGCTAGGGAAGATGGCCACCGCCGGTCACGGCAAACGGACACCGCCGGTCACGGCGAATAGACACCGCCGGTCACGGCAGACGGACACCGCCGGTCACGGCGAATCGACACCGCCGGTCACGGGAGATGTACGTAGTCGTAGTCGAAGGGTTTGCCGTTGATGCCGTTCTTCGGCGGCGCGATCCAGGCGGCCATCTTGCCCCGCTCGTACACCGGCCGCATCAGCGATTTCACGTAGGTCTTGTCGACCTGCGTCGGCAACCACTCCCCCTTGCGCCGTTCCCACTCGTCGGTCCCGAGCAGCTCACCGTCGGGGGTGGCCTCGGTCCCGGCGAATGCGCCGACCTTTCGGTTGAAGGCGACGGACGGGAGATAGAGCCGATGCGGGAGCCCGGCGCCGTCGAGGATCCGGTTCCACCGCTTCAGACCGCTCTGGCAGTCGGTGACGTACTCCCGGCGCAGGTCGGTGTTGAGACCGATCAGCGCCGGGAC
>JAICIE010000200.1 GCA_025924515.1 Jatrophihabitans sp.
GACCCCGCAGCTGCGCCGAGCCGGGCTGTTCCGCGATGTCGTCCGCCTGGTCCAGGAGGCCCGGAAGAACGCGGGGCTCGAGGTCACCGACCGGATCGAGCTGTGGTGGCTCGTCGGCGGGTCGCCGGATCCGGCCGACGCGCTGCGCGAGCACGCCGAGGAGCTGCAGGCGGAGGTGCTCGCCTCAACGGTGCACCAGGAGGAACGGCCGTCGGCGGTGGAGGGGCTGTACGCGACCGAGGACGAGGAGCTGGGCCTGTCGCTCTGGCTGCGGCGGGCGTGATCGCGGAGCCGTTCTGGCCCGGCTGATTAAAGGCGGCGGGTGGCGCGCGCTCTGATCAGCCGGGTCCGGGCACGTTGATCAGGTGTGCCCCGCGCCTGCTCGATCTCGGCGCGGCGAGCGACCGGACGCGGAGCGATCCTGATCGTCGCGCGCGGGTGAGCCCGCGCACGGGGCGGTCAGGTCTCGACCGCGTCGGGCTGACAACGTGGACACGGGGTGAACCCGTCCGCGACGGCCTGCGAGTACGGGATCGGTGCCGCGGGCTCGCCGGCGACCGATGCGCAGCCCGGGCGGTGGTAGCGCGGCCGCCCGTCGACGACCCAGACCTGCTCGGGACCGCCATCGGCGGCGCCCGACCCCTGCGTCTTGGCCACGGCGGCCGCGCTGCCGGCGGTGAGGCGCTCCTCGGTCGGTTCGCACGTCGGGCACGGGACGAAACTGTCCTCGAGCGCCTGCCGCAGCGGGATCCGTTCCGGCACGATCCCGGCCGGGAGATCGTCGAGAACCGCACACTGTCCGAGGTGGTATGCGGGCCGGCCGTCGACGACCCAGACCCGCAGGTCGGAGCGCGGCGCCCCCGCCTTGCGGAGCCGCCGGCGAGCGGCGAAGGACGTGCCGGTGACCACAGCGGTCGCGACCGGCGCGGGCGTTGCCGGTGCTGTCGCACCCGGACCCACGGCGACGTCCGCAACCTCGGCCGCAGTTGCGATCTGCGTCCGGCTGCGATAGAGGACGACCGCCGCGACGGCGCCGGCAGCCAGCGAGCCGATCAGCCACGGGGAGCTGGCGAGCAGGACGCCCAGGACAAGGCAGGCCAGCGCGACGACGAGGAGGACGGGCACGACCACGGTCGTGCGTCGGCCCGGGATCTCAGCCGTGCTCGGAGTCGGCCAGTGCGCTGGGTGCGCCGGCCGGCTCGGCCCGCCCGCCCGCGTCCAGGTCGCGCAGCTGGGACTCGAGGTAGCTCCTGAGCCGGCTGCGGTACTCGCGCTCGAACATCCGCAGCTCCTCGACGCGCCGTTCCAGTGCGGCCTTGCGCTGTTCGAACTGGGCGTTGATCGTCGCGGCGCGCTGCTCGGCCTCCTGCACCGCCCGGGCCGCTCGGCTGGAGCTCTCCGCGTCGAGCTGGCGAGCGCGCTCCTCCGCCTCGCTCACCTGCTGAGTGGACCGCTGGTGCGCGTCGGAGAGCGTCCTGTCGGCCTCCTCGCGAGCCTGGGCGAGCAGCCGCTCCGCCTCCGTCTTCGACTGCGACACGTGCCGATCGGCGGTCTGCTGCGCCAGCGCCAGCACGCCGACCGCCTGGGCGTTCTGGTCGACCTGCGTGCCTCCGCCGCGCTGCTGAGCCTCCGCGAGCGCTGCCCGGGCCTCCTGCAGCTGCTCGCGCGTCTGCGCGAGTTGCTGCTGCAGCTGCACGACCTGCTGGTGCGCGCCGTCGCCGTCCTGGTTCACGGCCGACTCGAGCTGCGCGACGTGCGCCTGCAGCCGCTGGTTCTCCTCGCGCAGTGAGTCCGCTTCCGGCGCCGACGCCACGCCGGCTGCGGTAGCGCCGCCGGCGCCGTCGCCGCGCGAGCGCAGGTCGTTGTTCTCCTCGATGAGCCGCGCCAGTTCGGTCTCGACCGCGTCGAGGAACGCGTCGACCTCCTCCTCGTCGTAGCCGCGCTTGCCGATCGGCGGCTTCTTGAAGGCGACGTTGTGGACCTCGGCGGGCGTCAACGGCATGTCGGTCACCTCTGTGTCGTCGCGCGCCGGGTGCTCCGGCGCGTCAGCGCGGAAGTAGAACTCGGGCCGCTGCCGTCCTCACCGAAGCCTGGCGAGCAGGAAGGGTGGGACGGCGCGCGGTACACCCGGATAGCCGGGACTCGCTGCAGATACTAGGACGTCAGGAGTAGGAGACGACGACCCAGTAGACGGCGAGAATCGCCAGCAGAAGGATCATGACGCTGAGGTCGAGGCTCACCGCTCCGATGCGCAGCGGCGGGATCAGTCGGCGCAGCAGCTTCACCGGCGGGTCGGTGGCGATGTAGACCAGTTCGATGCCCACGGCGGCGACTCCGACCGGGCGCCAGGAGCGCGCGAACTGGCGGGTTGCCTCGACGACGAACCGCGCCAGCACCACGAGGATGTACAGGTACAGGAGATACCCCACCAGGGCCCAGACCAGCGACACGGCGGGAAGTCCTCCTCAACGAGCTCATTCGGGCGGCGCGCTCTGTTCCGCACAACGGCCCGGCACCGTCAATGGTGCCAGGCCGCCGTGGCGAGGGCTCGCAGCGCGAGCGCCGGTCAGGACTGGTTGAAGAAGCCGCTCTCGATCCGGGCCTTGTCCTGGGCGGTCACCGTGACGTTGTGCGGGCTCAGGAGGAACACCTTCGCGGTGACCCGCTCGATGCGCCCGTGCAGCCCGAACGTGAGGCCGGCGGCGAAGTCGACCAGCCGCTTGGCGTCGGCGTCCTCCATCTCGGAGAGGTTCATGATCACCGGCGTGCTCCGCCGGAACGCCTCGCCGATGGTGCGTGCCTCGTTGTACGTGCGCGGGTGCAGTGCGGTGATCTGGTAGGTCGGCTCGGCGGGCTGCGCCGAAGCGCCGCCATGTTCGCCGTAGCCGTAGGAGTACTCCGGCTCCGCGTACGACTCGTCGGCGTAGGACAGCTCAGCGGGTTCGGCCGAACGCGTCGGGCGCGCGTACCGGTTCGCCGGTTCTTCGCGGCGGGCGGGCACTCGTTCGGGCTCGCGGTGCCCTGCGTAGTCGCCGGACTCGGCGTAGTCGTCGTCCTCGACCAGGCCGAGGTAGACGCCCATCCGGTGCATCGCTCCGGGCATCGGTTCTCCTTCGAGCTCGAGTGTGCGGGGAGGCGGTCCCTCCTGGGGAGCCGCATCTAGGCGGACGCTATCCGAAAACGGGCGGTCGTCGGCCGAGCAACGCCGATCCGATCCGGAGGTGTGTCGAGCCGTGACGGACAGCCGCCTCAAGATCATCTGTCATGCCTGCGGGGATCGCGTCGGCGCCCGGGTGGCGCTCCTGCAGCGCCGTCGAGATCTCCGAAAGTCGCGCGAAGGACGCGTCGGCGTCGGCGTCGAGCGGTGGCACCGCCATGACGCCACGCAGGCGAAGCTGCATCTGTTCGGCGACGGCGTCGGCGATCGAGGGAACGTCCCGGTCGAGGGCTCCGCCGCGGCTCGGATCACCGTCGAGGCTGACCTGCACGAACACCTCCAGGGGAGGGCGGTCGGAGCCGCGGGCAGTCGCAAGGAGCGGCACGAGCGCGGCCCGGTCGAGGCTGTGCACCGCGGCTGCGTAGGCGGCCACCGACCGGGCCTTGCGCGACTGCAACCGGCCGACGAAGTGCCACCGGATCCGTTCTGCGGCGTCGCCGCCCAGCAGCACGGCAACCTCCGCGAGTTTGGCGCGGGCCTCCTGATCGCGGCTCTCGCCGACGTCCAGGAGACCGAGTCGCACCAGCAGTGCCACATCGCTCGACGGGAAGGTCTTGGTGATCCCGACGAGGGTCACGCCGCCGGGGTCGCGGCCGGCCGCGGCGCAGGCGTCGCGGATGCGCTGCCGCACCTCCGCCAGCCCCTCGGCGACCTCGCGGGCCCGCTGGTCGTCGGGCGGCTCGGTCGTCGGGGGCAACGGCGGTCACCTACTTCAGGAAGTCCGGAATGTCGAGGTCGTCGTCGAGCGCGACCGCGGGACGGGCTCCGTTGGGCGGGGTGAGCGCGAACGAGGACGGCCCTTGCTGAGCTCTCGTGGCGCCACCCGCGGCAACTCCCGCCGCCGCGGGCACCGGGGCGGCGACCGGTGCTGCGGCACGGGCGGCCGCAGCGGGCTCGCGCCGCACATCCACCTTCTTGTACGGAAGCTGGCCGCTGTCGAAGCCCGCGGCGATCACCGTGACCTTCACCTCGTCACCCAGGGTGTCGTCGATCACCGCTCCGAAGATGATGTTCGCGTCCGGATGCGCCGCCTCGGCCACCAGCGAGGCCGCCTCGTTGATCTCGAACAGGCCGAGGTCGGACCCGCCGTAGATGGACAGCAGCACGCCTCGGGCGCCTTCCATGCTGGCCTCGAGCAGCGGGCTGGCGATGGCCACCTCGGCGGCCTGCCGGGCGCGGTTGTCGCCGCGGGCCGACCCGATCCCCATCAGCGCCGACCCGGCCCCGCTCATGACGCTCTTCACGTCGGCGAAGTCGAGGTTGATCAGGCCGGGCGTGGTGATCAGATCGGTGATGCCCTGAACGCCGGACAGCAGCACCTGGTCGGCGGCGCGGAAGGCGTCCATGACGGTGACGTTGCGCTCGGAGATCTGCAGGAGCCGGTCGTTCGGGATGACGATCAGCGTGTCGCATTCGGCGCGCAGCGAGTCGATGCCGTCCTCGGCCTGGCTGGCCCGTTTGCGCCCTTCGAAGCTGAACGGGCGGGTCACGACGCCGA
>JAICIE010000201.1 GCA_025924515.1 Jatrophihabitans sp.
AGACGGAATCTGCCGCTATGGCAGCACGGATTGTCTGTTGATCACGGGATGCGGGGGGCAGCACCCGGCGCCTGTCGACGTCGCGGCTGCGCAGCGGGACGGGACCCGTTGACCCCGCGGCTCCCGCAGCGGCCGCTCTACGCGCCCCCTCCCGTTGATCAACAGACAGAATCTGCCGCTATGGCAGCACGGATTGTCTGTTGATCACGGGATCGTGAGCCCGTCGACAACGCCGCCCAACGGCAGCCCGCCCGGGCACAGCGGCAGCGCCGACTCAAGACAAGTACTTTCCCGCCGACTCAGTTAAGGACGGGCCACGGATGGCTCGCACTCGATTTGATCCAAGGACGGATTCCGTGCTTCAGCTAACTCGCCTGGGTGGGCCGGTCTTCGCGCTCAACCCCGACCTGATCGAGCGCGCAGAGGCGACGCCGGACACCGTCCTCACTCTCGTGAACGGCAGTCGATACGTCATCCGCGAGTCCCTCGAGGAGCTCGCCGCGCTCGTGCGCCAGTACCGCGCCGACATCATCGTCACATCACAGCAGGTCGTCGAACAGGTGCCGGCGCACCGGCCCGCGCGGCCCGTCCCCGGCAAACACCGTGACATCAGCCGTCCCACCGTGATCTCTCTTCGCACCGGAGAAGAGTGATGGACCCGGCAACGATGATCGGCGTGGGGCTCGCCCTCGTCGGCATCTTCGGATCCCTGATCATGGAGGGCGGCAATATCGGCGCCATCTTCCTGATTCCGCCGATCCTCCTCGTCCTCGGCGGCACGATCGGCGCCGCGATGGCCGGCTCGGTCATGAGGGACGCCAAAGCGATGCCGAAGACGCTGATCCGCGCGGTGACCGCAAAGGTCGGCAGCTCGGACGAGAGCGTGCAGACCATCGTCAAGCTGGCCGAGCGTGCTCGCCGCGACGGTCTGCTGGCGCTCGAGGACGCGTTGAAGGACCTCGAGGACCCGTTCCTGCGCCGCGCGCTCGAGATGGCCGTCGACGGCACCGACGCCGACGAGGTCGCCGAGATCCTCGGTGCGGAGATCCAGGCCAAGCGAGCGTCGGACGCGTCCGCGGCGAAGATCTTCAACGACATGGGCGGCTACGGCCCGACCATCGGCATCATCGGCACCGTGCTCGGCCTCGTGCACGTGCTCGGAAATCTCGGCGATCCGGCCACGCTCGGCGAGAAGATCGCATCGGCGTTCGTGGCAACCCTCTGGGGCGTCATGACCGCCAACATCTTCTGGTTTCCGCTGGCCAACCGGCTCAAGCGCCTCAGCGCCGCCGAGTGCGAGCAGATGGAGCTGGTGATCGAAGGCGTCCTCGCGATCCAGGCCGGGTCGAATCCGCGGCTCATCGCGCGCAAGCTCACGAGCATGCTGCCGGCCGCCGCGGAGGAGCCTGCTCGGGAGGTGGCGTAGATGCCACCGCGGCCGACGCGTGGGTCCGGACACGGTCGCAGCGCCCGCCGCCGACACGGCGAGACCCACCAGGGGCACGAGGAGGGCAGCGAACGCTGGCTGGTGACCTACGCGGACGTCCTGACCCTCCTGCTCGTCCTCTTCATCGTCCTCTTCTCGGTGTCCGTGGTGAACACGTCGAAATACATCTCGCTCAAGACCTCGTTGGCCTCGGTGTTCGGCAACGGGATCAAGGGCGTCATGAGCGGCGGCAACGGACTGCTCGAGAACGACGCCGAG
The DNA here is from genome assembly GCA_025924515.1 of Jatrophihabitans sp. Lineage (GTDB taxonomy): Bacteria > Actinomycetota > Actinomycetes > Mycobacteriales > Jatrophihabitantaceae > JAICIE01. Next base: position 1,706 of record JAICIE010000201.1, read on the forward strand.
GGCTCGGGCCAGCAACTGGTGATGCCCGGCGAACCGGTGCAACCGATCTCCGGCAAGGTCAGCAACCAGGCGCCGGTCAGCGGCCAGCAGGTCAGCGACACCGGGTACACGCAGGCCCAGGTGAGCGGCGAGGTCAACGAGTTCAAGGCAATCGAGGACGCGATCAAGGCCGCGCTGCGCAAGCACGACCGGGCCGGCCAGGTGCGATTCAAGATCACCGAACGCGGGCTGGTGATCACCGTGATCACGAATGCGCTGGTGTTCCCCGGCAACAGCGCGACCCTGCTCCCGGAAGGAGAGCGCCTGCTCTCCGTCGTCGGCGCTCCGCTGGTCGACCAGACCAACCGGATCGAGGTCGACGGCTACACCAACCAGGAGAGGGTCAGCACCTACCCGTATCCCAGTGGCTGGGAGCTCAGCTCGGCCCGGGCGTCGGCGGTCGTGCGCTACCTCTCCTCGCGCGGAGTGTCCCAGTCCCGGCTCTCCGCGGTCGGCTACTCCGACCAGCGTCCCCTCTTCCCAGCCAGTGATCCGCGCTCGGTGACGCTCAACCGCCGGGTCGAGATCGTGGTGTTGTCCACCCTCCCGCCGGCAGCCGGCCCGGACCTCCGGGCTGCAGGCGCCAAGTGAACGGATCAAGGACCGATGGCTAGCAGCACTGTTGTGGAATCCGGCCGCGCCGATAGGAGCGGCGCACTCAAGACGGCCGAAGCCGCACCCGGCGACGGGAAGGGCGACAAGGCTTCGGGCAAGAAGAAGCCGTCGAAGAAGGTCGTGATCATCCTGGTGCTGATCCTGGCCGTTGCCGGGTTCCTCGGCTACAAGAAGCTCATGCCGGCCAAGGTGCTGCCGCCGCAGCCCGGCGACGTGGTGGCGCTCGACGCGACGACGCTGAACCTGGAGGGCGGCCACTACCTCAAGGTCGCGATCTCGGTGCAGTTGGTCGCCGGCAAGGCGTCCTCGACGGACTTCTCCACCAGCCAGGCGGCGGAGTCGGTGATCGAGGAGTTCAGCGACCGCAGCGTGCCGTCGCTGTCGTCGAACGCGGCCCGGGACCGGCTGACCACGGACCTGAAGTCGCGGATCAAGAAGGCCTACCCGGGAGAGGTGTACGACGTCTTTTTGACCCAGTTCGTCACCCAGTGACCGTCCGGGAGCACCTCCCGGATATGTAACGGCGCTCACTGTCAGCGCCGCCGCGGCGGGCGCGGCAGCCCCTCAGGTGGGAGGAGGGGCTGCCGATCCCGTCCTCGTGCCCCTGAACGCTGCTGGCGGTCCCCGTTCCGTCGTCGCCCCGCGAAGCGGCGTTCAGCCGTACGACTTCCGGCACCCCACCAAGCTGTCCCGCGACAACGCGCGGGTCATGCAGATGGTCTACGACAGCTTCGCGCGCCGGCTCACCACCGTGTTCACCAGCGCGCTGCGGCAGGTGTGCCAGGTGTCTGTTGGCGACATCACGCAGCGTGGCTACGAGGAGTACATCGCCGGCCTGCCGTCGCCCACCCTGCTCGTGCCGCTGAGCATCGCGCCGCTGCACGGCACCGGCGTTCTGGAGTTCTCGCTGCCCGTCGCGCTGGGCGCGATCGACCACCTGCTCGGCGGTCCGGGCGGCCCGCAGCCGTCGCGCACGCTCACCGAGATCGAGGTCGGTCTCGTCGGCGGGCTGCTCGACCAGATGGTCGCCACCTTCCGGCACGCCATCGAACCGGTCGTCGCGCTGGCCCCCGAAGCCGGGGCCATCGAGTACAACCCCCAGTTCCTGCAGGCCGGCGCCGCGACCGACGCCATGATCACCGGCGAGTTCGCGCTGCACATCGGCCGGGAGAAGAGCCGGCTGACGCTGTGCCTTCCGCTGGCGCCGCTGTTGCCCCGACTCGAGGCGCAGCATCCGGGCGACAGGCAGGACGGGGGTCCGGACGTGTCCGCGGCCGCCGCGGTCCGCCGCCTGCGCAGCCGGCTGGGCGACGTCCCTGTCGACGTGAGCGTCCGCTTCGCGCCCGTCCGCATCTCCTCCGACCGGTTGCTGTCGATGCGACCCGGTGAGGTGATCCCGCTGCCGCACCGCGTCGGCGCCCCCTTGCACATTCACGTGGGGGAGCGCCCCTACGCCGCCGCAGTCGCCGGGCGGTCGGGCACCAAGCTCGCCGCTCTCATCGTCGACAACTCTCAGGAGACCTCATGACCGCCGTCGCGACCGGGACCACCGAACTCGCCCTGCGCGCCGCCGAGGCCGCCGCCCGCGCGCTGCCCTGCGACGAGCCGCTGACCCCTGGTGACCCCGGCAGCGCGCAGGACGCGTTGCACGGCGGCGCGGCCGTGCAGGTCGCCTTCACCGGCGCCCGCTCCGGTGAGCTGGTGCTCGTCGTCGAGCAGGACCTCGCCACGGCGCTTCGCGACTCGCCGGCCGGCTCGCTCGACCTCGCCGCCGCCCTGCAGCAGACCGTGCAGGCCACCGCGGACGCCCTCGGCCCGGTGGCGCTCGCTCCGGTGCAGCAGATGGACGGGCGGTTGGCGCTCAACCGGGCCACCGCGCGTGCGGAGAGCGTCGTCATCCCGCTGCGCGGCGCGGCCGGCATCCGCGCCGTCCTTGCCGTCGGCTTCGAGGCCGCGGACTCGGTGTCGGCCTTCGAGTCGGCGATGCCCAGCGCCAATCGGCTGGACCTGCTGCGCAGCGTGGAGATGGAAGCCACCGCGGAGCTCGGCCGCACCCGGATGACCGTGGATCAGCTGCTGTCCCTGCGCAACGGCGCGGTCGTCGAACTCGACCGTCCGGCCGGGGCGGCGGCCGACCTGTACGTGAACGGCCGGCTGATCGCGCACGGCGAGGTCGTCGTGGTCGACGAGAACTACGGCCTGCGGATCACGTCCGTCGTCAGCGACGATCGGGCGCGGTGACCGGACGATGGACACCGTCGTCCTCGTCGGCAGGCTGCTCGTCTCCCTCGCAGTGGTGCTGGGCGTGCT
>JAICIE010000202.1 GCA_025924515.1 Jatrophihabitans sp.
CCAGGGCGACATCACCGACCAGGACGTCGACGCCATCGTCAACGCGGCCAACTCCTCCCTGCTCGGCGGCGGCGGGGTCGACGGCGCGATCCACCGCCGCGGCGGGCCGGAGGTCCTGCGGGCGTGCCGGGAGCTGCGCGAGACCCAGTATCCCGACGGACTGCCGACCGGCTCGGCCGTCGCCACCACCGGCGGGCTGCTGCCGGCGCGCTGGGTCATCCACACGGTGGGGCCGGTCTACGGCTCCGGGGATGCCGAATTGCTCCGGTCGTGCTACCGGTCGTCGCTCGAGGTCGCGCAGCGGCTCGGCGCCCGGACCGTCGCCTTTCCGCTCATCTCGGCCGGCGTGTACGGGTGGCCCGCCGACGACGCGATCCGGCAGGCGGTGTCGACCATCCGCGCCGCCGACAACGAGGGCGAGGCCCGCCTCGTCCTCTTCTCCCGCAGCCTGTACGACCTCGCCCAGGGCATCGCGTCGCCGCGCTAGCGTCGGCATCCTGCAGAAGGAGGTAGCGATGCCGTCCGTTCCAGCCGTCCTCGAGACCCGTCCGGCGACGCTCACGGTCCCCAGCCCGGATCCGATGCCCGTGCCCACCCCCGAACCGGTGCCCACTCCCGACCCCGGCCCCGTCCCCGAGCCGATCCCGCAACCGCCGCAGGACCGGCCGCGGGGCTGATCCCTAGACTGCTGGGGTGAGTTCCGCCCGCACGTCGACCCGGCGGCTACCGGCTACCGGCGGCGGCACGGTCACCCGGAGCGTCCTGCCGAACGGCGTGCGGCTCGTCACCGAGGCCATGCCGGGCGTGCGCAGCTCCAGCGTCGGGATCTGGGTGCCCGTCGGATCCCGCGACGAGTCCCGCGCCCTGGCCGGGACGAGCCACTTCCTCGAGCATCTGCTGTTCAAGGGCACCGAGACGCGCTCCGCGCTCGACATCGCGGCGGCGATGGACGCGGTCGGCGGGGAGTTCAACGCGTTCACGGAGAAGGAGCACACCTGCTTCTACGCCACCGTCCTCGACCGCGACCTGCCGCTGGCCGTCGACGTGGTGTCCGACGTCGTCCTGCACGCGACCGTCCTTGCCCGCGACGTCGAAGTCGAGCGCAGCGTGGTGCTGGAAGAGATCGCGATGCGCGACGACGATCCGACCGACCTCGTGCACGACGAGTTCGCGCTCGCACTGCACGGCGACACACCGATCGGCCGTCCGATCCTCGGCAGCGTGGATTCGATCACCGCGCTGACCCGTCGGCAGATACACGGCTACTACTCCCGGCGCTACTCGCCCGGATCGATGGTGGTCGCAGTCGCCGGCAACGTCGACCACGCCGACGTCCTGCGCCAGGTGCGGCGTGCGTTCCGCGACGAGGACGGGCCGGACCCGGCCGCCCGCTCGCGGCCCGAGCACCCCACGTCGGCGCCGGTACATGCCGTGCACGTCGTCGAGGACGACACAGAACAGGCGAATCTCGTCCTCGGCGGCTACGGCCTCTCGCGCCACGACGAGCGGCGCTTCGCGCTCGGCGTCCTGTCCGCGGCGATCGGCGGCGGAAGCAGCTCCCGGCTCTTCCAGAAGATCCGCGAGGAACGGGGGCTGGCCTACTCGGTGTACTCGTTCAGCGCCGGCTATTCCGACACCGGCTCGTTCGGCGTCTACGCCGGCTGCCAACCGGGCAAGGCCGAGGAGGTCCTCGGCCTCATGGTCACCGAGCTCGACGCGGTGGCGAACGGCCGGCTTGACGACGCCGAGATCCAGCGCGGCAAGGGACAGATGCGCGGCGGCCTCGTGCTGGGTCTCGAGGACTCCAGCTCGCGGATGACGCGCATCGGCAAGAGCGAGCTCGTCTACGGTGACGTCCTGGGCCTGGACCAGCTGCTCGAGCGTGTCGACGCGGTGACCCCGGCCGACGTTGCCGCGGTGGCGGAGGAGCTGCTCAACCGTCCGCGCTGCCTCACCGTGGTGGGCCCGTTCGGCGAGCACGATTTCGACGGGACCGTGTAGGGCGTGGGCCGCGAGATCTCCCCCGGGAGGAACGGATGACCGAACCGATCCGCGTCGGCGTGCTGGGCGCGCGCGGACGCATGGGGCAACAGGTCTGCCAGGCCGTCGACGCCGCGCCCGACCTCGACCTGGTCGCCATGGTCGACACGGGGGACTGGCTGTTCAGCGCCGCCGACGCCGGGGCACAGGTGCTGGTCGACTTCACCCATCCGGACGTCGTCATGGACAACGTCCGCTTCGCCATCGACCAAGGCATCCACGCCGTCGTCGGGACGACCGGGTTCACGGACGAGCGGCTGGCCATCGTGCAGCGGTGGCTCTCCGACGCGCCACAGGTCGGCGTGCTCATCGCGCCCAACTTCGGGATCGGCGCTGTCCTGTCGATGAAGTTCGCCCAACAGGCCGCCCGGTACTACGACTCGGCCGAGGTCATCGAGCTGCACCATCCCGGCAAGGCGGACGCCCCGAGCGGCACCGCGGTGCGCACCGCGCAGATGATCGCCGCGGCCCGTTCCGAGGCGGGGCAGGGATCGCCGCCGGACGCGACGACGCAGGCCATCGACGGCGCCCGGGGCGCAGACGTCAACGGCGTGCACGTGCATGCGCTGCGGATCACCGGGATGGTTGCGCACCAGGAGATCGTGTTCGGGACGGAGGGGGAGACCCTCACCATCCGGCACGACTCGCTCGACCGGTCGTCGTTCATGCCAGGAGTCCTGATGGCCGTCCGCGCGATCTCCTCGCGTCCGGGCCTGACCGTCGGGATCGAGCCACTGCTCGAATTGTGACCGCACGCCGCGTGGTCGGCCTGCTCGTCCTCGCCCTGGCGGCCTACTTCGCGATCATCGGCTACCGCGGGGTGTACCTCCTGCAGCAGCCCGCGGTCGGGCTGCGGGTGCTCGGCTGCGCGGTGCTCGCGCTGCCCTTGGTCGGGCTGTGGGTGGTCGTCGCGGAGATCAGGTTCGGGCTCGCCACGCAACGGCTGGCCGAGCGCCTCGACGCCGAGGGGACGCCGCCGGAGGAGGAACCGGAGCGGCTGCCCTCCGGGCGGATCGACCGTGACCGCGCCGACGAGGCGTTCGAGCGGCGGCGGGTCGAGGTCGAGGCCGATCCGGCGGACTGGCGGGGGTGGTACCGGCTCGCGCTGGCCTACGACGATGCCGGCGACCGGCGCCGCGCGCGGGCGGCGATGCGGACGGCGATCGATCGCGCAGAGGCCGTGCCGCGGTGAGGTGCCGGTCCGGACGAACCGGCGCGAATCGGCGGTAATCGGGGCGTCCGGTCGGGTCTTTAGCCGGAGGATCTCGGAAAGCTGCTGTACACGCTGCGTAATCGGTGCTTCCATGCCCGCAGCGGGACTGCTGACGAACCGCGCAAACACGTCCCGGGCCCGCGGGAGGCCACCCAGATGGACGCCACGTCGACCGAGAACGGTACCGAGCACGCGACGCCGGCTGCGGGTCGTGAGCACGGCGAGGACGTCATCCTTTGTTGCTCGGGCGGCGGCATCCGCTCCGCCGCGTTCTGCCTCGGCGCCCTACAGAAACTGCAGGACGACGACCTGTTCCAGCGCGTCACGACGATCACGGCCGTGTCCGGCGGCTCGTACACCGCCGCGGCCTGGTCGCTGCAGCAGCACCTGCTCGCGACTCCGGACCGTGCCGCCGACGACGCGCCGCCGGGGCGGACCGCCGGAAAGCGACGCCGCAGGGTGCCCGAGGGCTTGCCGCGCGTCTCGGACATTCCGCCGCTCAAGGATTTGCTGTCGGGGACCTCGTCGGTTGAGGACCCGAAAGCCTTCGCCGTCGGCACGCCGGAAGAGCGCCATCTGCGGGCCAACACCCGCTACATCGCGCCGGATGCGCCGACCGCGCTCTTCGGGCTGTCCGTCCTCTTCCTGGGCATTCTCGTCAACCTGATCATCGTGGGAGTCCCGCTGCTGTTCGGGTCCGCGCTGCTGGGTTGGGCGCTGCGGGGCGCCGACCTCCTGCGGCTGGGCGCGAAGCCGACCGCCAACCTGCCGTGGTGGCTGTGGCTGTCCTGCTTCGCCCCGCTGATCGTCGGCACGCTCGCCTCCTGGGTGATGTACCTGTTCAGCCAGACCCGCGATCGCGACGTGCTCGTCGGGCGCCGGTTCCGGAATTCCGTCCAGCACGATCCCGCCGTGCCGCGGTCGTGGCCGGTGCAGGCCTGGCGAAAGTGGTGGGAGCAGGACGCCGCCGGCCGTGCCGCATCGATCGCCTGGCTGCTGGCGCGGATGTCGCTGGCGGCCGTGGCCTGTCTTGTCGTGGCCCCTGCGGTGATCGCCTACCTTTCGCGGGTCGCCTCGCCGTCCGGCGCCGGCAGCACAGTGGCCTTGGCGGTGCAGGGCCTCGGTTTCGGGCACCACGGCGGCGCCCCCGCGGTCACCTTCCCGGCCTTCGTCGCGGCGCTCGCCGCCCTGGCGCGGACGTCGATCGGCAAGATCCGTACCTACCGCAAGGATCTCGACGGGGCGCTCTCGGACAGCAC
>JAICIE010000203.1 GCA_025924515.1 Jatrophihabitans sp.
AGGGGCTTCACCAGGACTGCGTCACCAGGACGTGGGCTGCGGCCGGCCCTCCTCGTACCCGGCCGCGCTCTGGATTCCCAGCACCGCGCGCTCGGCCAGCTCGGGGATCGTCCGCGCTCCCGCGTAGGTGCACGCCGAGCGGACGCCGGCCACGATCTGGTCGATCAGGTCCTCGACGCCGGGCCGTGCCGGGTCCAGGTACATCCGCGAGGAGCTGATTCCCTCCTCGAACAGGCCGGCCCGCGCCCGCTCGAACCCGCTCTGGTTCGCCGTCCGCGCCTTCACGGCCCGCGCCGAGGCCATGCCGAACGACTCCTTGTAGAGCCGGCCGCTGCCGTCGTCGTGGATGTCGCCGGCGCTCTCGTAGGTGCCGGCGAACCAGGACCCGACCATCACGCTCGCCGAGCCGGCCGCCAGCGCCAGCGCCACGTCGCGCGGGTGGCGCACGCCGCCGTCGGCCCAGATGTGCTTGCCCAGCTCGCGAGCGGCGGTCGCGCACTCCTCCACCGCCGAGAACTGCGGCCGGCCGACGCCGGTCATCATCCGCGTGGTGCACATGGCGCCCGGCCCGACGCCGACCTTGACGACGTCGGCCCCCGCCTCGATCAGCTCGCGCGTCCCCTCCGGCGTCACCACGTTCCCGGCCACGACCGGAGCAGACCCGGCCACCGACCGCACCGCGCGGACCGCCTCGACCGCCTTCTCCTGGTGGCCGTGAGCGGTGTCGACGACGAGCACGTCGACACCGGACTCCAGCAGCGCCGAGGCCTTGCCCGCGACGTCGCCGTTGATCCCGACCGCGGCGGAGGTCAGCAGCGTGCCCTCCCGGTCCAGCGCCGGGCGGTAGATGGCGGACCGCAGTGCGCCGGTCCGGGTGATGATGCCGACGAGCCGGTCGCCGTCGACCACGGGCGCCGCGTTGACCCGCTCGTCGGAGAGGACGTCGAAGATCTTCGGCAGCTCCGTACCTGCCGGTACGGTCAGCGGCTCGGTCATGACCTGGCTGAGCTGGGTGAACCGGTCGACCCCCTGGCAGGCGCCGTCGGTCACGATCCCGACCGGCCGGTGGCCCTTCACCACGACCACGACGCCGTGCGCCCGCTTCTGCATCAGCGCCAGCGCCTCACCCACGGTGGAGTGCGGCTTGAGCGTGATCGCCGTGTCGTAGACGGTGTCGCGCGCCTTGAGCCACGCCACCACCTCGCCGACGACGTCGGCCGGGATGTCCTGCGGCAGCACCGCGAGGCCGCCGCGTCGGGCGACGGTCTCGGCCATGCGCCGTCCGGAGATCGCCGTCATGTTGGCGACGACCAGCGGGATCGTCGTCCCCAGGCCGTCGGGCGTGGTCAGGTCGACCTCGAGCCGCGATCCGACGTCGGAGCGCTGCGGCACCATGAAGATGTCGGCGTAGGTGAGGTCGTGGGCGGGCCGGCCGCCGAGGAAACGCATGTCCCCATTGTCGTCCCCCGGCGGCCGGTCCCGGGGGCTCGCTCAGAACGGCACGGTGTGGGCGAGCAATCCGACGCCGGGCGCGCGCCCCGCGAGGACCCGGCAGAACTCGACCGCGTCCGCCGTGATGGCCTCGCCGTCGGTGCCCTGCGCCCATTGCCCTCCGGCCGGGCCGGTGAGGGTGAGGCGGAACGGCTGACGGTGCGCGGCGCCCCACTCGGCGACGACGTCGGCGACGAGCCGCCCGTCGTGCTCGGCGGTCAGCTCCAGCGGACGACCGGTCGCGCGGCAGATGTCCACGCGGTGCATCCAGGCATCGCGCGTGTAGATGCGGTCCATGAGGTAGCCCATCGAGCGGAAGCCCAGAGGCGGACCGAACGGCATCCGCATCGCCCGCACCGGGGCCGGCAGGCGGCGGCGGGCGCGCACGCCGCGGGCGCCGGCGTCGGCGAGGTCGTGCAGCAGTTCGTCGGGGGTCCGGTTGACGCGCTCGGCCACCTGGACGTCGTTCCACGCGTCGATGCGCGGCTCACCGGGGCGCAGCGACCGGCCCTTCCACGCAATCCGAACCAGCTCGCGCATGCGCGCGTTCGACTCCGCCGCCCCGACCAGGTGGGCGACGACGTCGTGCACGGTCCACTCGCTGCAGTCGGTGCGAGCTCGCCAGTCCTCCGGGGCGAGTCCGGTGAGCACCTCGCCCAGCCGGCGGTACTCCTCCTCGGCGGCGGCTATCCAGTCGGCGTGGTTCATCCTCTGCTCCCGGGTGACGACGGCGGTCATGACAGCACCAGCCCGTGCTCCTGCACCAGACCGGGGACCGAGGAGATGTCCAAGATCAGCCCGAACCGTTGGGCCACGCCCGCGAGCGCCCCCAGGTCGGGCGGACCACCGGTGGCGAACAGTTCGCCCAGGGCGGCGAAGTAGTCCTCGAAGCCGCCGGGGGTGATCACCTCGAGGAACCGGGCGGGTTCGTCGGTCGGATTCCAGAAGGCGTGCGGGACGTTGCGCGGTTTCAGCAGGAGGTCACCCGGGCGGGCCGTCGTCGTCTCGTCGCCGAGCTGCACCCCGATCTCACCGGAGAGCATGTAGGACCACTCGTCCTCGCGGGTGTGCGTGTGCACCGGGCTGCCGAGCGCTCGCGGGGCCAGGTCATGGATGACGAACGACGCGCCGCCACCCGTGTCGGTCCCGCTCGCCAGGCACAGTGCGCCGAGCGGTCCCTGAAGGAGCGGAACGGCCTCCGCCGCCCGGACGGCACCGGCGCGAGCGGATGAGAACACGGTCATGGCGGCCTCCGACATGAGTCTTCCTAACGGTGTTAGGGATCGTGGCCCGCCAGGGTGAATACGTCAAGAGGAACTCCTATCGCTGTTAGGATTCCTACATGAGCGAGCCCCGCCGTGACCGCCGAGCCGAGCGGCACACCGCGACGAAGCGGGAGATCCTCGACGCCGCCTGGCGGTTGGCGCGCGAGCGGGGGCTCGGCGGCTGGTCACTCCGGGACGTCGCAGAGGCGGTCGGCATGCGGGCGCCGTCGCTCTACGTGTACTTCGACAGCAAGAACGCTTTGTACGACGCGATGTTCGCCGAGGGCTACGGCGAGCTGCTCGCCCGCTTCGACGCGGTCGACCGCACCGGTTCGCCGCGTGAGCTGGTCCACACCGCGGCCACCGGCTTCTTCCAGTTCTGCGTCGAGGACCCGGCTCGCCACCAGCTGCTGTTCCTGCGGACCATCCCGGGTTTCGAGCCGTCTCCTGAGTCCTACGCGCTGGCCGTGCGGACGCTGGACGGGCTGGTCGACGTGCTCTCCGCCGCCGGGTCGGGCGCGCCCGAGCAGGTCGACCTCTGGACGGCGCTGTTCACCGGCCTGGCCACGCAGCAGATCAGCAACGACCCCGGCGGTGACCGCTGGCAGCAGCTGGTGGATCAGGCGGTGGACATGTTCCTCGCGACGACGACGACGAGCACCCGCTGACGCAGGCGGGGACGGGCTGCCCACTTACCATCGGTGCGTGATCGACCTGCGACTCGTGCGCGAGCACCCCGACGTCGTCCGTGCCAGCCAGCGCGCCCGCGGTGCCGACGAGTCGCTGGTCGACGCGCTGCTCGAGGCCGACGAGCGGCGGCGGCAGGCGGTGAAGCGCGCCGATGACCTCCGCGCCGAGCAGAAGTCGGCGTCCCAGTCGGTGCGCAGCGCCTCCCCGGTGGAGCGCCCGGCGATCCTGGAGCGGGCCAAGGCGCTCGCCGCCGACGTCAAGCAGGCCGAGGAGGCCGAGCGCACCGCCGACGCCGCGCTGCGCGAGGCGCACCTGAAGATCGCCAACGTCGTCCACGACGGCGTCCCGCCCGGCGGTGAGGACGACGCCGTGACGCTCCGCACCGTCGGCGAGATCCCGACCTACGACTTTCCGGTGCGCGACCACCTGGAGATCGGCGAAGCGCTCGGCGCGATCGACACCGAGCGCGGGGCGAAGGTCTCCGGCGCCCGCTTCTACTTCCTCACCGGCCCCGGCGCGCTGCTGGAGTTCGCGCTGGCCCAGCTCGCGATCGGCCAGGCGGTCAGCAACGGCTTCACGCCCGTCGTGGCCCCCGCGCTGGTCAAGCCGCAGGCGATGGAGGGCACCGGCTTCCTCGGCGCCCACAGCGAGGAGGTCTACCGGATCGAGCGCGACGAGCTGTACCTGGTCGGCACCTCCGAGGTGGCCCTGGCCGGCATGCACGCGAACGAGGTCCTCGACCTGCCGGCCGGCCCCCGCCGATACGCCGGCTGGTCCTCCTGCTTCCGGCGCGAGGCCGGCTCGTACGGCAAGGACACCCGCGGCATCATCCGCGTGCACTGGTTCGACAAGGTCGAGATGTTCGCCTTCTGCCGCCCCGAGGAGGCCGCCGAGGAGCACCGCCGGCTGCTGGCCTGGGAGGAGGAGTTCCTGCAGCAGCTCGAGCTGCCCTACCGCGTGGTCGACATCGCCGCCGGCGACCTGGGCTCGAGCGCGGCCCGCAAGTTCGACATCGAGGCATG
>JAICIE010000204.1 GCA_025924515.1 Jatrophihabitans sp.
CCTTCGACTGCTCCGGTCTGGTGACGTACGCCTACGCCAAATTCGGCATCACATTGCCTCATCAGTCCGGTCAGCAGCAGCACGTTGCCCGCGTCATTCCGCAGTCGCGCGCGGTTCCGGGCGACCTCGTCTTCTACCACGACGGCGTCGGCTCGGTGTATCACGTCGGAATTTATCTCGGCGGCAACCGCACGATCGCCGCGATCGACGAGGCGCAGGGCGTCGGTTACCAGACGATCTGGGACCCGTCGAGTGCAAGCTTCGGGTCGGTCACGCACACGTGATTCCCTGGCGGCGAAACGCTGTTGATCGGGTCTGCCCCGCGTGTGCTCGTTGCGACGAGCCCGATCGAGCAGTGGCGGGGCGAATGTGATCGTTCGCCGTCGAGATGGCGCTGCACCCTACTGAGCAGAAAGCCTGATCAACCGGTGCTGCTGCGCCTGTCCGCCTCGACCCGAGCCGACGTCGACGTGGCCGGCGCGTCCGTCCGCCCCTCGGATGGCATTCCGAGTTGAGCCACACCCAGCTGATGCAAGGCGGCGCGTGCGACCAGCTGTTGATGGGTCGTGGTCCGCTGGGACCGGCCCCGACCGACAAAGCTGATCGCCCAGTGCAACACGGTGGTCAGCCGGTTCTTGAACCCCACCAGGTAGAGAACGTGGATGACCAGCCACAGCAGCCATGCGATGAAGCCGCTGAACCGGAGCCTGCTCCCGACGCTCGCCACGGCCTGGAATCGGGAGATGGTAGCCATACTGCCTTTGTCGAAATAGTGGAACGGACCCTTGGGTGCGCGTCCGCGCAGCCGGTCGATCAGCACGTCGGCGACGTATTTGCCCTGCTGCATGGCCACCTGGGCCACGCCCGGGTAGTCGTTCAGCGACATCATGTCGCCGATGGCGAAGACGTCCGGATGGCCGGGCAGGGTGCAGTCGGGAAGCACCTTGACACGGCCCCCGCGGTCGAGTTCCGCACCGGTCTGCTCCGCCAACGCGCGCGCGAGCGACGAGGCGTGCACGCCCGCGGCCCAAACCACTGTGCGCGCCGCGATGCGGGTGCGCTGATCGGCGCCGTCGACGACGGTGATGCCGCGCTCGTCGACGTCGACCACCTTCTCGCCCAGCCACACCTCGACGCCGAGTTCCTTCAGTTGCTTGGCGGCGCCCGCGGAGAGTTTGGTACCGAAGGACGTGAGGACGCTGTCCATCGCGTCGACGAGAATGATGCGGGTCTGCCGCGTGTCGATGTTCCGGAAATCCTGCGGGAGCGTGCGATGCGCCAACTCCGAGATCTGACCGGCCATTTCCACGCCGGTAGCTCCCGCCCCGACGATCACGAACGTCATGTATTCGGTGCGCACCTCCGGGTCGGTCTCGAGCTCGGCGAGTTCGAAGGCGCCGAATATCCGGCCGCGCAGTTCCAGCGCGTCGTCGATCGACTTCAGGCCCGGCGCGTTGAGCTGGAATGCGTCATTTCCGAAGTACGACGTCGTGGCGCCGGCGGCGACGATCAGCGTGTCGTAGGGCGTCACGGTCTCGGCGCCCGCCGCGCTCGACGTCACCGTCTTGTGCGCGAGGTCGATGTCGTGCACATCGCCGAGCAGGACGCGGACGTTGTCCTGGCGTCGCAGGATCTCCCGTGTCGGCGGGGCGATCTCGCCCTCCGAGAGGATGCCCGTCGCGACTTGGTACAGCAGCGGCTGGAACAGGTGGGAGGTGGTCCGGCTGATCATGGTGACGTCGACGTCGGAGTGGTTCAACCGCTTCGTCGCGAACAAACCGCCGAAACCTGAACCGATGACCACCACGCGGTGGCGTCGCGACCCGATCATGGTCATTGAGCTGAACTCCCCATCGTCGTCCGAAACCGACTCAGCGGGGAGTATCGCCGCCGGGTTGCCGGCGATATCGGCGCTGAGAGGACGGTAACCGCGCCGTCGGTTGTCCCAACGCCGGCGGCAGGCCGATGCTTCCGGTCAGCGCGCGCCGAGAAGCGCCCGCTTGGTGAGCACTCGGGCTAGGACGCGTCGGTACTCGGCATCCGCGTGCAGGTCGTCGCCGGGATCAGTTCCTGCGTCGGCCGACGCGGCCGCGGCGTCGATGCCCGCCCCCTCGGCGAGAGCCTGCTCGGCGGCTGAGGCACGGACCGGGGTCGACGCCATGTGGGCCAGCGCGATGCGTCCGGCGTTCGCCGCGACCCCCACGATGGCCCAGTCGTTGGCCCGTCGGGCGAACTTCTGATAGCCCCAGGCGGCGTGCGGGCGGCACGGCACGTGGACCGCGGTGAGAACCTCTCCCGGGCGCAGGGCGGTCTCGAAATATCCGGCGAAGAAGTCGTCGATCGGGATCCGGCGCGCACCCTGCCGACCGACCGTCGTGACGGCGCCGCCCAGTGCGAGCACCGCGACGGGCAGATCGGCGGCCGGGTCGGCGTGGGCGAGCGAGCCCCCGATGGTCCCGCGGTGGCGGATCTGCGGATCGCCGACCAGCCCGGCGGCGTGCGCCAGCAGCGGCGCGCCGCGCCGGACCACCTCGGACGCTGCCACGGCCGCGTGCGTCGTGGCTGCGCCGATTGTGATCTCACCCTCGTCCTCGGCCACGCCGTGCAGGTCCGGGATCTGGGCGACGTCGACGAGGACGGCGGGTGCGGCCAGGCGCAACTTCATCATCGGCAGCAGGGAATGGCCGCCGGCGAGGATCTTGGCGTCCTCGCCGGCCTCGCTCAGCAGCCGGATCGCGTCCTCGACGGACGCGGCGCGGACGTAGTCGAACGGCGCCGGGATCACGCGCGGCCGCCCGAAGCGGCGGCGCGCACGGCACGCACGATGTTGTGGTAGCCGGTGCAGCGGCAGAAGTTTCCTTCCAGCCCCTCGCGGACCTCGTCCTCGCTCGGGTCGGGGTTGTCGGCGAGCAGGCCGACCGCTGCCATCACCATCCCCGGCGTGCAGAACCCGCACTGCAGGCCGTGCTCCTGCCGGAACGCCTCCTGTACCGGGTGCAACCCGTCCGACCGGTTCAGGCCCTCCAGGGTCGTCACCTCGTGACCGGACGCCTGCGCGGCCAGAACCGTGCACGACTTCACCGAGGCCCCGTCCAGGAGCACGGTGCAGGATCCGCAGGACGTGGTGTCGCACCCCACGTTGGTGGCCCGGAGCCCGCAGACGTCACGCAGGTAGTGCACCAGCAACAACCGCGCCTCGACGTCATCGGCGCGGGCCCGGCCGTTGACGGTGATGTCCACGCGCATCATGGGGCACCACCGTTGCGCGCCGCGGCCAGGGCTCGCCACACCCGCAGCGGCGACGTGGGCAGGTCGAGGTGCCGGATCCCGAACGGGCTCAGCGCATCGACCACCGCGTTCTGCACGGCCGGGGTCGCGCCGATCGTCCCGGCCTCTCCGATCCCCTTGACGCCCAGCGGGTTGTACGAGGTCGGCGTCGCCATGTCCAGCAGGTCGAAGGACGGCACGTCGGCAGCCGACAGGAACGGGTAGTCGGCGAGGCTGGGCGTCAGCGGGTTGCCGTCGGGGTCGTAGGCGACCTCCTCGAGCAGCGCCTGGGCCGCGCCCTGCGCGATCCCGCCGTGCCGTTGTCCTTCGGCGAGCAGCGGGTTGAGGACGACGCCGGCGTCGTCGACGCTCACCATGCGCCGCAGCCAGACCTTGCCGGTCTCCGAGTCGACGTCAACGACCGCGAGATGCGCTCCGAACGGGAACGTCGCACCGGGAGCGGCGAACACCGCGCGGACGACCAGCCGCTCCTCGCCCGCCAGGTCCGGGAGGCTGACCTCGGCGCCGGGGACCCCGGCCACGCCGAAGCGACCGGTGGCCGGGTCGAAGCGGAGGTCGTCCGGGTCGGCCTCGAGCCGGTCGGCGGCCCGCTGGCGGGCCAGGTCCACCAGGTCGCGGGCGGCCTGCCGCACCGCCGCGCCGCCCTGCTGCAGGCTGCGCGAACCGCCCGTTCCGCCGCCCTCGGGGATGAGATCGGTGTCTCCCCACACCAGCCGGATCTTCGCCACCGGGATGCCGAGCTCGTCGCTGGCGAGCATCGCCCACGCCGTGGCGTGGCCCTGGCCGTGCGGCGAGGTGCCGGTGAGGATCGTCGCGGTGCCGTCGGGATGGACCTCGACCGTCGCGTTCTCGTTCGGCGGCCCGGACTCGTCGCCTCCCCCGGTGATCTCCACGTAGCAGGACAGGCCGATGCCGAGGTGCACGGGATCTCCGGCGGCCCGGCGGCGCTCCTGCTCGGCGCGCAGGCCCGCGTAGTCGGCGCCGTCCAGCAGTCGGTCGAGCGCGCCGGGGTAGTTCCCGGTGTCGTAGAGCGCGCCGGTGCTGGTCCGGCGCGGTTCGGAGAACGCAGGAAGGAGGTTGTGGCGGCGCACTTGCGCCGGGTCGGCGCCGATCTCGGCGGCGAACAGATCGTCGGCGCGTTCGACCGCAGCC
>JAICIE010000205.1 GCA_025924515.1 Jatrophihabitans sp.
CACACCGCCGCGACGTGCGGGCAGGTCGGGTCGTCGGGGTCGGGCCGCTTCGCCTTGGCGGCCAGCGAACGGACCTTGCCGGGGGTGTCCGAGCCTTCGAGGGTCGTGAGGTCGACCATGGAGATGGCGGTGTCGATCGCCCAGGCCTTCGACGTCGTCTTGACCGACCGCGTGCCGAGCATGGCGACCCGCTGTTCGGCGCCGACCTGATCCACCCCGGGCAGGCCGTGCAGGAAGGTGCGGAAAGCGGAGTCGGACCGCGTCACGTCGTCGTAGGGCGGCAGCGGTGCCATCAACGCGCGCGCGTCGTCCGGCATCGCGTCGGGGTCGAGCAGGTGGGTCATGGCGATCATCATCCTCCGGGCGGTGAGTTCCTCCGAACGTCGTCCCCTCCGGCCCGGCGTTCCCGCAGGAACGTCCACGCCCGTCCGTCGGCGTTCCCGCGGGAACGTCCCCAACCCTCCGTCGGCGTTCCCGCGGGAACGTGCCGGCCGCTCCGCCCGATCGCTTCCCTCCGAAACTGTCATTCCCTCCCCCTATTCTTCGATCACCTGTTCGAAGGAGATGGAATGGTCGAACGATCCCTGGCCGAGTTGGCGCGCGACATCACCAACGGAGCGGTGCGACTGGCCGCCGCGACGGCGGCATGGCTGCGCCTGGTCGCCGAGTTCGACCGCCGCGAGGGGTGGCACGGCATCGGGATCCTGTCCTGCGCCCATTGGCTGGCGTGGCAGTGCGGCATGTCGCCGGGCGCCGCGCGCGAACACGTGCGGGTCGCCCGGGCCCTCGCTGACCTCCCTCTCCTGTCCGCTGCCTTCGCGGAGGGTCGGCTCTCCTACTCCAAGGTGCGGGCGCTGACGCGCATCGCCGAACCCGATACCGAGGCGTCCCTGCTCGAGCTGGCGATCGAGCTGACGGCGTCGCAGACCGAGCGCGTGGTGCGCTCCTGGCGGCGGGCGGACGCCGTCGATCAGCAGACGATCACCCTGAAACGGCAGTTCGACCATTGGTGGGACGACGACGGGATGCTCGTCGTCCGCATGCGCATGGACGCCGAGGAGGGGGCTCGCTTTCTCACCACGGTCGACTCGATCGCCGAGAGGGACGCCCGTCGCGAGCGGGCTGCCGCCAAGAAAGTGGGCCCGGACGGTGGGGATCGCAGCGAGGAAGACCTCGAGCGGGACGAGATCGCGTACGCCCGGGAGCGCACCGCCGCCCGGCGCTGCGCCGCGGTCGCGCAGCTCGCCGATGCGGCCCACCACGTCGGCCGGCGCCCCGGTGACCCACCGCGACGGGAAGTCGTCATCCACGCCGATGCGGCGGTCATCGCCGACGACGCGGCCGCCGGGCAGGCCTATATCGAGGACGGCCCGGCGCTGCACCCCTCCCAAGTCCGCCGGATGCTCTGCGAGGCGACGGTCATCACGATGCTCGAGCGCGGCCGTGAGGTTCTCGGTGTGGGCCGGAGCCGTCGTCTCGCGACCCGCGCTCAGCGCCGGGCGCTGCTTCGCCGTGACGGCGGATGTGCGCGGCCGGGGTGCACCGAGACCCGCATCGAGCGGTTGCACGCTCACCACATGCGCTGGTGGACGTTCGGGGGCCGCACCGACATCGCAGACATGGTGCTCCTCTGCGACGCCGACCACGGCCTGGCTCACGACCACGACCTGGTGATGACCCGGCGCGACGGAAAGCTGATCGTCGTCACGCCGGACGGCCAACGGGTATGGGGCGCAGCCGACGCAGCCTTCGTCGGAGGGGTCGATTCCTGTGGGTCCCTCGATGAGCCGGAGTCGCCGAGTTCGTTCGTCGGGGTGACGCCGATCGACGACGTCCGCGGTCGGCGGCCCGCCGTCGAGGAAGTTCGGCCCGTCCCCGACGCGATCCGACCCGACCCGGAGACGGCGATCACCGGATTGCTGTTCCCGGACGGGCCGCCACCGTTGCCCGACGCGATGCAGGTCAACGGCGAGCGGATGAACATGCGCTATGTGGTCGGCGTGCTGATGGGCAACCGTGACCTCGAGCGGCGACTGGCAGCTGAGGCGAGGGGAGAGCCGCCGTTGGCGGCCTGAATACCAGGCGGGCGGCCCGATACGGTGTCGCGCGTGCAGCTGACCGTCGTCGACCACCCGCTCGCCCGCGCCCGCCTGTCCCGCATGCGGGACGAGCGGACCGACAACGCCAACTTCCGCGCCGCCCTTCGCGACCTCACGCAGATGCTGATGTACGAGGCGACGCGCGACCTCGCGCTGTCGGAGGACCGGATCCAGACGCCCGTCACCGCCACGACGGGCTACCGGCTCGCGGCGCCGCCGCTGATCGTTCCGGTGCTCCGGGCGGGGCTGGGCATGGCTGACACCGCGCATCGGATGCTGCCGGAATCGCAGATGGGCTTCGTCGGGCTGGCCCGCAACGAGGTCACCTTCCAGCCGGAGGCCTACATGGCCTCGCTGCCGGCGTCGCTCGTCGATCGCGAGGTGTTCGTCCTCGACCCGATGCTGGCCACCGGCGGCTCGCTGGTGCACTGCTGCGGCCTGTTGACCGAGCGCGGGGCGACGTCCATCACCGTGTTGTGCGCGCTGGCCGCGCCGGAGGGGCTGACGCGACTCGAGGAGAGCGGCTTGCCGCTGCGGGTGTTCACCGCGAGCGTCGACGAGCGGCTCAACGAGCACGCCTACATCGTTCCCGGGCTCGGTGACGCGGGTGACCGTCAGTTCGGGGCCGTGTGATGCGTTTCGGGGTGCTGGGCACCGGGTTCTGGGCGCGGACCGTGCACGCGGCGGCGCTCGCGTCGCACCCGTCCGCGGAACTCGTGGGTGTCTGGGGCCGTGACCTGGCGAAGGCGAAGGCGGCCGGCGCGGAGTTCGACGTTGCCGGTTTCGTCGACCTCGACGAACTGCTGGCCGGCGTCGACGCCGTCGCGGTGTCGCTGCCGCCCTCGGTGCAGGTGGAGGTGGCCGAGCAGGCCGCCCGCGCCGGCAAGCACCTCCTGCTGGAGAAGCCGCTCGCGCTGGACATGGCCGGGGCCGACCGGGTCGTCGACGCGGCGCAGGCGACCGGCGTGGCATCGGTCGTCTTCTTCACGGCTCGGTTCATGCAAGGGACGTCGTCCTGGCTTCAGCAGGCAGCCCGCACGACCCTGGACGGCGGTTCGGTGACCTGGCTGGGCGCCACCTACGAGCCCGACAGCCCGTTCAGGGACTCCGTCTGGCGCAAGGAGCACGGGGCGTTGTGGGACCTCGGCCCGCACGCGCTGTCCCTGCTCGTGCCGCTGCTGGGGCCGGTGGTCTCGGTGCAGGCCGGGGCCGGACGGCGGGACACCGTGCATCTCGTTCTGCAGCACGCCTCCGGGGCGGCCAGCACGGTGACGCTGTCGCTGACCGTGGGATCGCTGGCGTCGGGCATCGAGGTGTGGGTGCACGGCGACGCCGGCCGGCTGGTGCTGCTTCCCGACTACGACGCCCCGATCGAGGCGCACCACGTGGCCGTCGATGAGCTGATGGCGGCCGCCTTGACCGGGGGAGCGCATCCCCTCGACGTCGGCTTCGCCCGGGAGGTCGTCGGTGTGCTGGAGACGGCGCAGCGTGCGCTGGCCTCCGGGTGCACGGAACCTGTCGCCGGCTGACCAGGATGACCGTCGGGCAGTGGTACGTGCGGCGCGGTCGCATCACGCGCCGGACCTGGTGGCTGCACTACGCGCTGCCGCTGGCGATCGCCGCCAGCCTCGCCGGCCTGGCGGACAGCTCCCTGGGCTACCAGCACCCCGCCGGCGAGGGCTGGTCGATCTACACGTACACCGGCGGGCCGCTGAGCGTCGCCATCATGCTGCTGACGATCGCGCCCTCGTTGAGTTCGAGCGTGGCGCGCCTGCACGACCGCGGGCATTCGGCCTGGTGGCTGCTGTGGGTGCTCTTTCCGGGGGTCGGCAGCCTGGTGCTGTTGATCCAGAACGGATTCCTGAGCGGCGACGGCGGACCCAACCGGTACGGCCCAGCGCCCGACGCACCGCACGTGCTCCCGATGTACTGCTGAGGAGCCTGGTCGGCGCGCTCTGTCGTCGGTCAGTCGTAGGGATTCGTGAGGACGGCGTGGGCCTGCAGCACCCGGAACGTGACGGGCGGGCCGTCGGTCGTGGTCGTGCCCGGGACTGCCGCGCTGGCGCCGCCGTCGACGCTGAACGTGGCGCCCCAAGTCGTGGTCAGCGAGGCGGTGTAGGTGCCGCTCGAGTAGTCGTGCGTGATGGTCTGGTCCGGGTACGGGGCGCCCGGGTCGGTCGTGGTGAGGTCGGTGCCGTCGCCGGTGTGCCAGGTGTACTTCGTCGCGGTTGCGGCGATGGTCACGGTGAAGCCGCGGATGTTCACGGTGAAGTCCTGGCTGGTCGGACTGTCGGTATAGAAGATCACCGGTAGGCCGACGAGGGCGTTGCCCGGCGGC
>JAICIE010000206.1 GCA_025924515.1 Jatrophihabitans sp.
ATCTCGACCCCGACGGCACCCCACCGCGCGAGCAGCAGATCCGGGCCCGCCGGTTCCTAGACCTGACCATCCGCTCGGCCGGCACCGGCCGGCTGACCGGCAACCTCACTCAACGACGGGCCGGCCACCCTCGACAACCTCACCCTGCTCTGCGGATACCACACCGCGACTTCCGCCGCCTCGGCTGCACTTGCCGCATGCCCCAGCGACCACGCCCCCGAATGGACCCCACCAGCCACCCTCGACCAGACCGACAACCCCGACGCAGCATCGCCCACGCCGTCCTGCGGGCAGTAAGCGGCTGATCGATCGTTAGGGATCCCGATAACTTCTGCTCAGCGATAGCGTCTCGGCACCCTCCAGTGCTTCCCGAACTCCGCATTGAAGGACTCCGGAAAGAAGGGACTATGACCGCCCGCCGGGTAGTTGGTCAGTTCACCGAAGACGATCCGATCGGGCAGCGCGTAGAGGTCCACACGCACGAAGTCGGTGTCCCCTGCGAGCCGCTCGGCAACCGAGATCATCTCCGCCAGGCGCTCCGGGCGCGGCGGGGTCGGATCCGCCCAGGGGGGACCGCCGCTCATCGGGAGGTGCTCCCAGGTCGGGAGGAAGAAGTCCTGGGTGTGCCCGTTGAAGCGCCCGGTGTCGACCTGCACGTATTGGCAGCGCCCGTGAAAGACGAAGAACTTGTAGTCATGGGGGACGCAACCTTGGGCGTCCATCAAGAACTCCTCGACGAGCAGCTGTGGCGGCACGAGGCTGTACGCCCATTCACGGTTCGGGCCACCCCCATGCAGTCGTTTCAGCCAGCCCCGGGCGAGAGCCTCGAACTCCCGCCGGTCGAGGGCGGTCGGGTGCAGTTCCGTGTAGGCCCAGTCGTGATCGGGCCGAGGGAGTACGGCATTGGGAGGAGCGCCGGGATGGACGGCGAGCACGGCTCCGCTGCCATGGGTCGGCTTCACCACGTAAGCCGGCGGAAGATCAAGCGCCCACAGTTCCGCAGGATCCGTCAGGATCCCATACGACCGCGGGAGGTACTCGGGTCCGATTGTGGAGGCGGCGTGGTCGCGTACGGCTGCCTTGTCCGCCATGGTGACCAGCAGCTGGCGCCGGTCGCGCAGCATCTTGTACCTGACCTTCTCGTTGAAGGTCGTCGGCCGGCGGGTGCGCAGCAACCTCCACTGGCGGACGAGTCGGCTGCGTTCACGCCAGGGAGCCTCCACCTGAGCGAGTATCGAGCCCGTACCGTCGGGCGGTGCCCGCACCCCCGCTCGTCGTGTTGGCCGGGCGACCGGGCACGGGCAAGACCACGCTCGCCCGCCGGCTCGCGGCGGCGCTGCGCGCGGCCTATCTGCGCATCGACGCCATCGAGACGGCCGTCGTCCGGTCGGGTCTCGCGGAGCCCCCCGTCGGACCGGTCGGATACGTGGTCGCGCACGAGTTGGCCGCTGCATGCCTCTCCGTCGGAACGGCGGTCGTCGTCGACGCGGTCAACCCCGTTCCCGAAGCACGGGCGGGCTGGCTGGGATTGGGACAAATCGGACGGCTACGCGTTGTCGAGACGGTCGTCCCGGACGTGGACGAGCACCGGCGGCGTGTGGAGCGGCGAGAAGCCGATCTCGTCGGACAACGGGTCCCTACCTGGGCGGAGGTCACCGCGGACGGCTACCTCGCGTGGGACGAGGCCCGCGACGGCCCGCGCATCGTCGTGGACATGACCGACACCGAGGTGGGCGTGGCCGCAGCACTCGCCGCGCTCCAGGACTGAGCCTCGGCCGCGCGGCGGCAGGAGCGCGCAGCGCCGCGGGCACAGAGCGGTGCGGGCGGCGCAGCGGTGGCAAGCGGCAGAGGGGAGGCGGCAGAGCGGGAGGCGGTGGTGTCGAGCCCTGCTTCGCCGCGGCAAGCGCGCTTACGAGTGGGCCGGGACCCGATTCGGGAGGATCACCAGGCCGTCGGCCAGCCCGACACGGCCGACGAGGTCGGTAATGACGGAGGGGTCGGCACCGCGGACAGCGAGGTTGGTCCCGTGCCGTAGGGCCTCATGGTGAATGGACGCGAGCACGTCAATGCCGGTGGCGGAGACGAACTGCACCTGACCGAGATCGATCACCAACGGGACGGGAGGTGAGGTGCGGGCCAGGCGAGTCGTGGCTGCGGTTTCCACGGCGTCGGCATTCGCAGCGTCAAGGGTCCCGGTAAGCGTCAGCATGCTTCGCGTCCTCGCTGTAGCTCGAAAGCCGAACTGCTCGCTGGAGCGTGAACAGTGCGCGGATCTGGCTCTCCGCGTTAGGGGGTGAGGAACGCGTCGTTGTCGTCCCTCACGGCGAACTTATGACCGAGGACCCAGGGTGACAAGGGACCTTGGTCCCGAAATGGGCAAGTGGCGCATCGGCTACCCATTGACGGGATCGAACGCTAGTTCGATACTGAGGCCATGACTTCGGCACCCCGCATGGTCGCGGTCTGGTGCCCGGACTGGCCGGTAACCACGGCTCGCCTCGAGGCCGGCCTCACGGCCGAGGCGCCGGTGGCGGTCGTCACCGCGAACATGGTCGTGGCCTGTTCCTACCCGGCGCGGGCAGCGGGGGTGCGGCGGGGCCTGCGCCGGAGGGAGGCGCAGGCCCGCTGTCCGGAACTGGCGGTGCTCACCCGTAACGAAGCCGCCGAAGCGCGCACCTTTGAGCCGGTGATCGCAGCACTGGAGCAGATCGCGCCCGGGATCGAGATCACCCGACCCGGCCTGGCCGCGCTCGGCGTGCGCGGTCCCAGTCGCTACTTCGGCGGCGAGACCGGCGTGGTCCACGCCCTATCGCGGGCGATCTCGATCCTGCCCGTCCTCGACGGCGCCGACGTGCAGATCGGCATCGCCGACGGCGCGTTCGCCGCCGAGCAGGCGGCGCGCCGGGGTGTGATCGCCGACCCGGGCGGATCCCCGGAGCTCCTCGCTCCCCTGCCGATCGATGTCCTCGATCCGTCCGGGACGTCGCCGCTGGTCGACCTGCTCAGCCGTCTCGGGATCCGCACCCTCGGCGCGTTCGCGGCGCTGTCGGCCCGCGATGTCCTGACCCGCTTCGGCCCGGACGGTGCGGAGGCGCACCGGCGGGCCGGCGGACGCGACGACCGGCCGGTGGCCGGGCGGCGTCCTCCGGTCGAGTTCACCGTCACGCTGGATCTGGAGCCTCCGGTCGACCGTGTCGACAGCGTGGCGTTCAGCGCCCGCTCCAGCGCCGAGCAGTTCGTCGCCGACCTCGGCGCACACGGACTCGCCTGCACCTGCCTGGAACTGCAGGCCCTGTCGGAGAACGGCGAAGAGACGGTGCGGCGGTGGCGGCACGTCGGCGTGCTGGGGACCGTCGACGTCCTCGACCGGGTGCGCTGGCAGCTCGAGGGATGGCTGTCCGGACCGTCCCGTCCCACCGGCGGGATTCTCCGGATCCGACTCGTGCCGATCGAGACGGTCCCGACCGGAGCCCATCAGCAGGCACTGTGGGGCGGCTCCGGAATCGAGGACGAGCGGGCGTCGCGGGCCCTGGCACGGGTGCAGACGTTGCTGGGCCACGGCTCCGTGCTGGCGCCGGTCCTCGACGGCGGCCGCGACCCGGCACAGCGGACCCGGCTGGTGCCGTGGGGTGACGAGCCGGCGCCGGTGCGCTCTCCGCAGCATCCCTGGCCCGGCACGTTGCCTGCTCCCGCGCCAACGGTGCTGCTCGACCCACCGCGTGCAGCGCGGGTCCTCGACGAAGCGGGACGTCCGGTCGTGGTTACCGAGCGCGGTGCGATGCCGATGCCGCCGGCATCGTTCGCGATGGGAACCGAGCGCCCCGTCACGGTCACGTCCTGGGCAGGTCCGTGGCCGGTCGACGAACGCTGGTGGCATTCGGACGCCGCCCGGCACGTCGTGCGGTTGCAGCTCGTCGACGTGCGCGGCCGTGCCTATCTCGTCAGCGGAGCCATGCCCGCGGGCTCCTGGCAGGTCGACGCGCTCTACGACTGATTTCTTCCCCCCCTTCCTCAGTTCCGCCGATATGGCACGTCCAGCGACGGGTAGCTGACTTAGTAGAGGGACGCCTACCTGGCGACGAACATCCGTACAAAGCGTGCGAATTTCGTGCGCAGCCCGCGAAGGGCGCAAGCCCAACACCCAAAGGGGGAGTCCGCATGACCAGCACCTTCGATCCGCAGACCCTGATCGGCAAGACCGCCGTCGACAACAGCGGTGACAAGATCGGGAAGATCGGTCAGGTCTATCTGGACGACCGCACCGGCGAACCGGCGTGGGTCACCGTCAGCACCGGCCTGTTCGGCACCCGCGAGAGCTTCGCGCCGCTGGACGGTGGCCAGGTCACCGGCGACGACACCGTGCAGCTGTC
>JAICIE010000207.1 GCA_025924515.1 Jatrophihabitans sp.
GAGGCGCTGCGCGGACACCCGCTGTTCGCCCACGTCACCCTCACCCGCTCGGAGCGGTCGCCGATCGCCGCGTTGGTGACCGAGATGCTGGAGGATCTTCCGCTGTAGGGCTGGCAGGATCCTCCGCGTGGTGCGAATCGCGCGAGGACGGTCGAGCGCCGCCGCCGAGCGGCTGTTGACCGGCACCCGGTCACAGCGCCCCACCTTCGACCCGTCGGTGCACTCTGCCGAAGGGTTGCCAGTCCTCACGGTCCGGACCGAACTGGGCAGCGGCACCGGTGTCCTCGACCGCGCCGGCCAGGTGGTGCTCGGCTGGGGGCTCCAGCGCGGCGCGGGACTTCGGGTGATCGCCGACCGGCCGCGCGCGGAGCCCGGCCGCGACGTCGTCGTCGGGGTTCCCGCCGGACCGGTCATGATCCTCGCGCCGTGCCGCGTGGTGGCGGTCGTCGAGGAGGAGGACAGGCGCGGCTTCTCCTACGTCACCCTTCCGGGTCATCCGGAGCGCGGCATCGAGCACTTCCTCGCCCGACGCTGCGAGGACGGCCGGGTCGAGCTCACCGTGCAGGCCTTCGCCGGCCCGGGCACGCCGCTGGTCCGGATCGGCTGGCCGGCCGGGCGGCTGCTGCAGCGGTTCTACACGCGCCGGTACCTGGCTGCTGCGCGCGCCGCTGTCACCGAGGTTGCGTCATAGACAGGACGTCGAGCACCTGGTCGAGCTGTTGCTCGCTGATGTGCTCGGGCACGTGGCCGCGCTCGATGACCACCTGCTTGATCGTCTTTCGCTCCGCGAGCGCCTGTTTTGCGATCTTCGCGGCCTCGTCGTATCCCACGTAGTGGTTCAGCGGCGTGACGATCGACGGTGACGACTCGGCGTATTCGCGGCACCGCTCGATGTCCGCCTCGATGCCTGCCACGCACCGGTCGGCGAAGACCCTGGACACGTTGGCGAGCAGGCGGGTCGACTCGAGCACGTTTCGCGCCATGACCGGCAGCATCACGTTCAGCTCGAAGTTCCCGTTGGCCCCGCCCCAGGCCACCGCCGCGTCGTTGCCGACGACCTGCGCGACCACCTGGCAGACCGCCTCGCAGAGGACCGGGTTGACCTTGCCGGGCATGATCGAGGACCCGGGTTGCAGGTCGGGCAGCCGGAGCTCGCTCAGGCCGGTGCGCGGACCGGAGCCCATCCACCGGATGTCGTTGCTGATCTTGTTCAGTCCGACGGCGATCGTCCGCAGAACTCCTGACAGTTCGACGAGGCTGTCCCGGGCGCCCTGCGCCTCGAAGTGGTCGCGTGCCTCGGTGAGCGGGAGCTCGGTCTCCTGTGCGACCAGCTCGATGACCTCGGCCGCGAACCCCGCGGGTGCGTTGATGCCGGTGCCGACGGCGGTGCCGCCAAGAGGCAGCTCAGCCGTGCGGGGCAGGACGGCCTGCAGGCGCTCGACGCCGTAGCGCACCTGGGCGGCGTAGCCGCCGAACTCCTGGCCGAGGGTGACCGGCGTGGCGTCCATCAGGTGGGTGCGGCCGGACTTCACGACCGTGGCGAACTCGTCGGCCTTGTCCTGCAGCGTCGCCGCCAGGTGATCGAGCGCCGGCACGAGATCTCGGACGACCGCTTTCGTGGCGGCGACGTGGATGGCGGACGGGAACTGGTCGTTCGAGGACAGCGGGTCGTTGACGTCGTCGTTGGGGTGCACCGGGTCGCCCAGCCGCTCGGCCGCCAGGGTGGCCAGCACCTCGTTGGCGTTCATGTTCGACGACGTGCCGGACCCGGTCTGGAAGACGTCGATCGGGAACTCGGCGTCCCAGTCGCCGCGGGCGACCTCGTCGGCCGCGGCCGCGAGAGCCTCCGCCTTGGCCTGCGACAGAAGCCCGCGCCGGGCCCGGACCCGCGCGCCCGCTCCCTTGATCAGCGCCAGGCCCGCGATCAACTCCCTCTCGATCGGTTGGCCCGAGATCGGGAAGTTTTCGACGGCCCGCTGGGTCTGCGCGCGCCATTTCGCGGCGGCGGGAACCTCGACCTCGCCCATCGAGTCCTTCTCGACCCGGAACTGCTGTTCGGTCACGACTACGCAGCCTAGTGAGATCGCGGCCTTGGCCGGTGCCGGGAGCGGCCTCGGACCCGCCGTCCTACTGGCGCGGCGGCTGCTGCGGGTAGCCCTGCTGCGGATAGCCCTGCGGGTAGCCCTGTTGCGGATATCCCTGCGCATATCCGGGCTGCTGCCCGTACTGCGACTGCTGCACGGGATCCGGGGTCGCGGGCGATCCGCCCGGCGCGCCGTAGCCGAGCGCCGCCGCCGTCTGCTTCGCCCCTTCGTCGACGGGAATGGCGACCACGGCGGTGCCGTAGGCGCACAGCTCGGTCCAGACGTCGCCCATCTCCGAGGTGTCGAACCGCATCCCGATGACGGCGTTGCCGCCCTTCTGCCGGGCATGCTCCAGCATCCGGCCCATGACCTCGTTGCGGCTGTCGACGAGGTTTCTCGTCATCCCCTGCAGTTCACCGCCGAAAAGGGACTTCAGGCCGGCGCCCATCTGGGAGAGCGCGTTGCGGGAGCGGACGGTGAGGCCGAAGACCTCGCCGCAGACGCGCTGGATCTCCCAGCCGGGGATGTCGTTGGTGGTGACTACCAGCATCGAACGTCGAGCCTTTCAGGACGAGGACGAGTGGCGGTCGAAGTCGATCGCCGAGTACGCGCGAAGCTTGCCGAGTTGGTGCAGGGAATCCAACAGCCGGATCGTTCCGGACTTCGACCGCATCACGATCGACTGGGTCTGCACGGAATCGGTGAAGTAGCGGACTCCCCGCAGCAGCTCACCGTCGGTCACGCCGGTCGCGCAGAAGAAGATGTCGTCACCCTTCACCAGGTCCTCGGTGAGCAGGACGCGGTCGAGATCGTGCCCGGCGTCGAGCGCCTTGTTCCGCTCGTCCTCGTCGCGGGGCCACAGCCGGGCCTGCATGCAGCCGCCCATGCACCGCAGCGCCGCCGCGGCGATGATCCCCTCGGGGGTGCCGCCGATCCCCAGCAGCAGGTCGACGCCGGTTCCGGGCCGCGCCGCCGAGATGGCGCCGGCGACGTCGCCGTCGCTGATGAACTTGATCCGGGCGCCGGCCTCCCGCACCTCCCGCACCAGCCGCTCGTGCCGCGGCCGGTCCAGGATGCACACGGTGACGTCCTCGGGGTGGACCCGCTTGGCCCTGGCCACCCGGCGGATGTTCTCGGCCGTCGGCGCGGTGATGTCGAGCACGGCGGCCGCCTCCGCGCCGGCGGCGATCTTTTCCATGTAGAACACCGCGGACGGGTCGAACATGCTGCCCCGCTGCGAGACGGCGATGACCGATACCGCGTTCGGCATGCCCTTGGCCATCAGCGTGGTGCCGTCGATCGGATCGACCGCAACGTCGCACAGCGGTCCGGTGCCGTCGCCCACGTCCTCGCCGTTGTAAAGCATGGGCGCCTGGTCCTTCTCGCCCTCGCCGATCACGACGACGCCGCGCATGGACACGGTGCCGATGAGCACCCGCATGGCGTCGACTGCGGCCCCGTCGCCGCCGTTCTTGTCGCCGCGCCCGACCCAGCGGCCGGCGGCCATCGCCGCGGCCTCGGTGACCCGCACCAGCTCTAGTGCCAGGTTGCGATCGGGCGCCTGCCGGCTGACGGCGAGTTCTGGAGGAACCGGCGCGGCACTGTCGCTGCGGTCGGACATCGGGCTCCTCTCGCGGACGCGAAACCTCATCCTCTCAGAGCCGCCCGCATCGCACGGCGGAGCCGGGCGATCGCCGGCCGGTGCCGCTGTCAGGGGCTGGCTAGGCTCCCGCGGTGCTCCCTGCCTCGGTTCGTCCGGCGCTCGGCGATCTCGTCCGGGCCCGGGCGGGCATGCTCGCCGTCTCCGGCGGAGCGGTGCTCTGGGGGACCACCGGCACGGCCGTGCAGGTGATCGGCGACCGGACCGGCCTGCCGGCGGTGTCGATCGGCCTGCTGCGCGTGCTCGTCGCGGCTGCAGCCCTGCTGCCCGCGCTGGTACGCCGCCGCGTGCGCGATGCGGTTCGCTCGCTGGTGACTCGCCCGTGGGCGCTGCTGTCGTCCGGGGCCGGATTCGGCGCGTACCAGGCGCTGTACTTCGTCGGCGTGCGCGACGTCGGGGTCAGCGTCTCGACCTTGGTGAGTCTCGCGGTCGCTCCGGTTGCGCTGACGATCGGTGGGGCGCTCGTCCGCCGGCGGGCGCCCGCGCCGTCATCGCTGCTGATTCTCGTCTGCGCCGTCGCCGGCCTCGTATTGGTCTGCCTGCACAGCGGCGTCGCCGCAGCGCCGGCGCCGGTTCTCGGCGTGCTGGCCTCCGCTGGTTCGGGCCTCGGC
>JAICIE010000208.1 GCA_025924515.1 Jatrophihabitans sp.
GCACCCGACTTGGTTTGGATAACCTCCCACTGAGCCTGCAACCGGCGGACGTCGCGGGCTAGCTCCTCCTCGCTGACTCCTTCGGAAGCAGTGCGGATGATCACGCCGGCATCCTCGGGAACGATCCGCTTGAGCACCTCCTTGAGGCGCTTGCGCTCGGTGTCCGGAAGCTTGCGGCTGATCCCGGTGGCCCGACCATCCGGCACGTAAACCAAAAACCGGCCAGGCAGGCTGATCTGGGTGGTCAGCCGGGCACCCTTGTGGCCCACTGGATCCTTTGTGACCTGCACGAGAATGCTGTCGCCGCTCGACAGTGCCTGCTCGATGCGGCGCGCTTTGCCCTCGAGCCCGGCTGCGTCCCAGTCCACCTCGCCGGCGTAGAGCACCGCGTTGCGGCCCCGGCCGATGTCTACGAAGGCGGCCTCCATCGACGGCAACACATTTTGCACCCTGCCGAGATAGACGTTGCCGACCAGCGAGCCCGAGCCGGACGTGGTGACGAAGTGCTCCACCAAGACGTCGTCCTCAAGCACCGCGATCTGAATGCGCTCAGGGCGCTCTCGCACCACCATGGTGCGCTCGACGGCCTCGCGCCGGGCCAGGAACTCCGACTCGGACAGGATCGACACCCGCCGCCGGCCGGCCTCCCGACCGTCGCGTCGGCGCTGCCGCTTGGCCTCCAGACGGGTCGAGCCCCGGATGGACTGGACCTCGTCCTCAACGGGCGGACTGCTGCTCTTGCTGTCCCGGACATGCACGACGGTGTCCGGTGGATCATCTTCGCCGACGACGACGTCCTCGTCACCGCCGTCTCGACGGCGTCTGCGGCGACGGCGACGGCGAGCCACGCTCTCGCCAGGCTCTTCGGCCGTCACTTCCTCGGTCGGCCCGTCCGAGGAGTCTTGTTCGTCAGGTTCGTCTGAGACGTTGTCACCCTGCTCGGCGGCACCGTCGTCGCCGGCTCTGCCTCGACCTCGGCCACGGCGGCCCCGCCGGCGACGGCGACGGCTGGCGCTGTCGCTCTCCGCCTCGTCCGCGCCGGGTTCCCCCTCACTGTCGTCCTTCTCGTCGTTCTCGTCGTCGAGGAGATCAGGCTTGTCAGCAACGGCGGGCTGCGGGGTCGGCGACAGGAACACCGGCACAGCCGCGTTGAACACCGCCGGCGGTGCCGGCGAATTGAATACCACCGGCGGCGCCGGTGACGTCAACAACGGTGTCTCCGGCGCACTCTGCTGCGCCACCTCGTCGAGCTCCGTTAGCTCTGGCTCGGGATCCGGCAGCAGTACCGCAAGTGCCCGCATCGCCGTCTCGCGGTCGATGCTGGACTGCGCGCTGCTTACCACGATGCCGAGCTCAGCCAGCGCGCCGATGACCTCCTTGCTGCTCACCGCAAGGAGCTTGGCCAGGGCATGCACCCGCAGCTTCCTGGGCAGCGAGTCTGCTAGATCAGCCCGGCCGGTTGGGGTGGTCGCGGATGCGTCTGTCCGCCCGCCGATGCCGCTGGCGGGCGTTGTCGTGTTCGCCATTCAACTCCTCCAGCCCCCGGGCGCGTCCCACAAGTGGGAACGCGACCGCACAGGGGCTCTGCGCGTCATCCGCCGCCGAGGTCGGCGACGGCAATCCTGTCAAGCACCGGCAGCTCCGCGGTCCGGAGCGGTCAACCGGTGTGTCCCGCGACGTCGAGCTGATGCCACCCATCGTCGGGCTGCGCCAAAGCTTTCCCGACCACAGCCGTCCGGGCGGATGCCCGGTCCGCAGCGAGCGGATCGACGAGACCCCCGTCGTCGTCAAGCCAGCCTTGCGCAGTCCGGATCGCTTTCACGAGCACCGACGACGGAAGTCCGGCGACGGCGCCGAGCGCGCTCAGCACATCGTCGGGTCGTACCGCAGGGCTGACCTGTCGCACGACCGCCATGAGTATCCCACACTCGCCAAGGTGATCGGGTTCAGGCAGCACCGCCGGACCATCCTCGACTTCCAAGGAGACGATCGCCGCCCGCGCGTCGATCGACCGCGGGCCATCCTTGGTGACGCGTTCGACGAGTAACTTCGGGGTGGCGAGCAGCAGGTCCGCTGCCTCCCGTAGCCGTGCGCCGTCCACTCCGCGGACCTCGATACGCCAGGCGCTGGCATCGATTCGGTCGGCAAGGGCCCCGGGGCCCGCAAACACGCCCTCAAGCACGGCCAGCCCATCGGGCAGAGCCGCGTCGAGCCGCGCACGAACCATCTCAGGATCGAGGTGCTCCACGAGCGCGATCTCGACATACTCCGCCTCACTGGCCGCTCCGGTGGGCGCCGCGCCCAGCCAGGACACTTTCGGATGCGGGTGGTACCCCTGCGAGTACGCCATCGGCAGACCGGCCCGCCGCAATGCCCGCTCGAAGGCCCTGGCGACGTCACGGTGTGAGGTGAACCGCAATTTGCCACGCTTGGCGTAGCGCAGCCGCACCTTGCAGACCGGTGCGGCAGACGGGTTGGGGCTCATCGAAACCTCTCGTGAGTGCGTAAGAGTGTTCTAGCACTCAACGCCACTCACGACCCCGGTGTGGGACACGCTTGGGGCGCCTTACTAGGGTCACGGCGACCTTTCCACGGGCGCATGCCCCGTCCACCCGGAGGCTGCGGGTGTTGCTCCGGCTCCTCCGAGTCGTCGCGGTGTTGGCAGCCGTGGTCGCCTTGGCTGGTCCGGCATTCGCTGTGGTCACCGGCATGGCATCCGCGGTGACAGACTGTGACTCGACCGGCCCCGTGCTGCGCTACGTGGTGCTGTTCGACGCCGAGGCGTCCGCGCCGCAGGCGACACGAGCGGTCCGGACTGCGTGCGGCACCACCACGGCCTACTATCCGCAGATCGGGGTGGGAGTCGTCACCTCCGCAGAGCCGACATTCCGGACTCGATTCGGTGCCGATCGCGCCTACAGTGCGCAGGCCGAGGCGCTGGTTTCCGCACAGCGGGCAGAGCTGGCCAGACCGATTCCGCCCACCGCGGCCCCAGCTCCCGTGGCCGCGCAAGCGCTGGGCGTCGACCGGTCGGCCGAGCAGTGGGATATGGCGCTCATCCACGCTCCGCAGGCCAGGACAATCAACCGGGGCAGTCCGGAGGTGCTGGTCGCAGTGTTGGACTCGGGGATAGACGCGACCCACCCCGACCTTGCCGCCGCAGTCGATCCCACCCGATCGGCGGGCTGCCTGTCGGGTGAGCCCGACCAGTCGCGCAGCGCGTGGAGTCCGACCACGTCTGCACACGGCACGCACGTGGCCGGCACGATTGCCGCGGCCGACGACGGACGCGGCATCACCGGGGTGGCGCCGGGGGTCCGGTTGGCTTCGGTGAAAGTGGTCGACGACGATGGGTTCATCTACCCGGAGTACGCCGTGTGCGGCTTCATGTGGGCCGCCCGGCAGCAGATGCGGATCGCCAACAGCAGCTACTCGCTGGACCCATGGCTGTTGACCTGTTCCGACGTACCGGGTCAGGCGGTGGCCTACGAAGCCGTCCGGCGCGCGGTCCAGTACGCAACCGCGCACGGCGTGCTGAGCATCGCCGCCGCCGGTAACGAACGGATGGATCTGGCCAATCCCCGCCAGGACCTGCGCAGCCCGGACAATGCGCCCGACCCCCGGCCACGGCCGGTGGATCAACACTGCAACGTGTTGCCCGCGGAGTTGCCCGGCGTGGTCGCGGTGTCGGCCATCGGCGCCCAGCGCGTCAAGGCGGAGTACAGCTCTTACGGGTCGGGGGTGGTCGCGGTGACGGCCCCTGGAGGGGACTGGGCGCAACCGTTGGGCGTGGGTTCCAGCGGATGCGTGCTGTCCACCGTTCCTGGCGGGTACGGCTATCTGTGCGGCACGTCCATGGCGGCGCCGCATGCCTCCGGGGTGGCGGCGCTGCTCGCCTCAGTCCGACCCGAGGCCGGCCCACAGGAGCTGGCCACCCTGCTGCGCGATCAGGCCGACCCGCTGCCGTGCCCAGCGCGCAGCGCTGACCCCGACGACTTAGCCGCGGGCTGCGCCGGTGACGCCTTCTACGGACATGGCATCGTCGACGCGCTGACGGCGGTGACCGCGCAACCCGCCACTGCTCGACCCGACGCCACTGCCCGATCCGACTCAGCGGCCGTTGTCCGCAGCGACCGGACGCAGCGGTAGCAGCTGCCGGCCACTGGGCCCGACCTGGATATCGGTGCCCAGCGACGGGCAGACCCCACAGTCGAAGCACGGAGTCCACCGGCAGTCGTCCTGCTCAC
>JAICIE010000209.1 GCA_025924515.1 Jatrophihabitans sp.
GAGGCGTACGGGTACCTGGCGCTAGTCTCCTACTGCGACCGGTTCGTCCGCTACGCCGGGACAGAGTTCGACCGGGCCTTCGCCGCCACCGCTCGCTGACATGGCCGCCGCCGCCGATGGGCTTGAGGTGGTACGGCTGGGCCACGCCGGGATTACCGCCGCCCTGCATGCCGAAGGCCTGCGCACGAGCCTGGAGTTGTTTACGCCCGACGGTCGCATGCTCCTCGTGGCGACACACAATCCAGTGCACCACGGAGTCCGCGGTATCTGGGCGGCCACCACGCCGCGTAAGCCACGGGCGCTGATTGCGGTCGGCACTCTCGAGCATGGTGCACCGCTTCCACTAGTTCGGTTCACCCGCCGCCGCCGGTCGGTCCGCGCCTGGCTGACCTGCCTCGGGCCGTTCTGGCTCGCCGAAGCGACCGGCCGCAGGTTGCGGCTCCAGGTCGATGACGGCCATATCGCCACCACCGCCACTTCGGGGCGGGCAGTCGGTCCCGTCGCCGTCCAACAGGGCCCGAGCGAACTCACTGGCCCACTTTTCGCCGTTGAGGAGACTTCATGACCTCCGACGTCCGCGCGACCGCTGAGCCCTTCGGGCGCCGGCCACCTATTCTCGCCCGTCTCGGCACCTGGAGTTTCCTTCACCG
This sequence comes from Jatrophihabitans sp., assembly GCA_025924515.1. Classification (GTDB taxonomy): domain Bacteria; phylum Actinomycetota; class Actinomycetes; order Mycobacteriales; family Jatrophihabitantaceae; genus JAICIE01. The sequence goes on from JAICIE010000209.1 coordinate 651, forward strand.
GCGCCGTGCCATCGCCGCGTGGCTACTTTTGCTGATCGCGGTCACCGGAATCGCGCGGGTCGCGGGATCAGCCTTCCGGGACGACTTTTCCGGTAGCAATCCACAGTCGCAGCAGGCGCAAGCCCTCCTCGCCCGCACGTTCCCAGCCGACGCCGGCGACCACGCAGAGATCGTCTTTCACGCCGCGATCGGCCTCCGCGGCCGACCGGCAGGTCGCATCGAGGCGCTGCTGCGGGCGGCGCGCCTGCTGCCCAACGTCACCAGCGTGACAGACCCACTCGCCCCAGCGGGTGCACCGCAACTGACTGGCGACGGGCGCACCGGCTACGCAGTCGTGCAGTTCGACCGCACCTCCGACCGGTTGCCCTCCACCGGGCCGAACGGACTCGTCCGACTTGCCCAGAAGGCCGACTCCCGACGTCTCCACGTCGTCGTCGGTGGGGCACCAATCGAAAAGGTCCAGAAGCCGACGTTCGGCAAGAGTGAAGGCGTCGGCCTTCTCGCTGCGTTCGTCATCCTCTTGGTCGCCTTCGGCTCTCTAGTCGCGGCCAGCCTTCCGATCGCAACCGCACTATTCGGCCTCGCCGTGGCCTTCGGCGCCCTTGACCTCGTCAGTCACGGCCAAACCGTCCCGACGTTCGCGCCAGAACTCGCCGCACTGCTCGGCATTGGAGTGGGCATCGATTACGCGCTGTTCATCGTGACCCGATACCGTGAGCGCCTGGCCGAGGGCGACGCGCCCATCAGCGCGGTCGCGGCCGCAATCTCTACTTCAGGTAGAGCGGTGCTCTTCGCCGGCTGCACCGTCGTCGTGTCGCTGCTCGGGCTGTTCGTCGTCGGGCTGCCCTACATCACCGGAGCGGCGATCGGTGCGATCTTCGCCGTCCTGCTCGTAATGTCGGCCGCACTCACCCTCCTCCCCGCCCTGCTCGGCGTGCTCGGCCCCCGCATCGACCGGTTTGCGATCCACCGCAACCGCCGTCGCGCGAACACCGAAAGCACGTTCGCCTGGCGCTGGAGCCAAACCATCCAGCGGCATCCACGCGTGACCGGCCTCGCCGCGGTCGCCGCGCTTGTCGTCCTCGCATCGCCGCTGTTCGCGATCCGCGTGGGCTATGGCGACGCCGGCAACGACCCCAAGTCGACCGAAACCCGCGCAGCGTACGATCTGCTCACCCACGATTTCGGTCCGGGCGATGTCGGCCCACTCGTGCTGGCAGCACAGCTACCCAGGAACCCCGACGGCGCCGACGCCCTGATCCACCTGACCACACAAATCCGGCACCTCCCCGACGTCGCGGCCATCGTGCCGCCCCGAACCAACACCGCTCGAGACACCACCGTGGTGACGGTCATCCCGAGGTCAGGGCCTCAAGCGCAGCGGACAGTTGACCTGGTCCACGCCATTCGCCGGCTCGCATCGGCGCCCGCTCTCACGTCGACGGGTCTGCATGCTCTCGTCGGCGGGGAAACTGCCGCGTCGATCGACTCGTCAGCCCACCTGTCGCACCGACTGGTCCCCGTCATCGTCCTCGTCGTGGCTCTTGCCATGGTGCTGCTGCTAACCGCGTTGCGATCACCGGCCATTGCTCTTAAGGCGGCAATCATGAACCTGCTGTCTACCGGAGCCGCCTACGGCGTCATCGTCGCCACATTCCAATGGGGATGGCTCGGTCACAGCCTCACCAACGGACGCACCGGACCGATCGACCCCTGGATTCCTATCATGCTGTTCACCATTCTGTTCGGCCTGTCCATGGACTACGAACTCTTCCTGATGAGCCGCGTGCGCGAGCACTGGATCCGGCACCGTGACAGCCAAGCCGCGGTCACCGACGGCCTCGCCGCCACAGCCCGCGTCATCACCGCCGCGGCAGGCATCATGGTCTGCGTTTTCGCCTCCTTCGCGCTCAGCGACCTACGTCCACTGCGAATTTTCGGACTGGGCATGGCCACCGCCGTGTTCGTCGACGCAACCCTGGTCCGGATGATCCTGGTGCCCAGCATCATGCAGCTGCTCGGACGAACGGCATGGGCACTGCCCCGGTGGCTCGACCGGGTGCTGCCCGAGTCGCAGCTCGACGGAGCCGGGCCGGTCCGGGCGAACGCCGCCTGACCGACACCGGCCACCCGCCGCGCGACGCGTCGATGTGACGTCCGGCTAAACCGCTGCACCCTCCCACCCAGGCTCAGGTCCAAAGGGGACAGGCGCCGCGTCACCCCACCCGCAGTAAACGAGAAAGGACAACCATGAGAAAGCTCGCGATGGCATTGCTGGCAGTGCCCGTCCTGGTTCCAGGCGTTGTACCGGCCAGCGCCAGCGCCTCCACTATCGAGTCCGAGAGCGGCTCCTTCACCTCAACGGTCGGAATCAGCCGAGTCGAGAACGTCGGTGGCAACACCATTCTGTACGGCCCGGAAGTACAGCGCCTCACCGGTGCCTTCAGCGGTACCCGTGTCGCCACAGGCGTCATGATTGTGCACGCCGACGGATCGTTTGAAGCCCGAGACGAGGGCGTCTTCACCGGCACCGTCGACGGCAGGTCAGGCACCGTCGAAATCGACGGCGTCAGCAAAGGCGTCGGCACCTCCGGCGCGGGCCAACTTGTCTTCGACCACGGAACAGGAGGCCTGACCGGACTGCGCGGACAGGGCACGTTCGCACCGCAGTTCACGAGCTCCACCACGGCGACGGGGACCTACTCGGCTGATATCCACTTCACGCCGTAGCACATCCCACGAGAATCACGCTTACCCGAACGGTAGGTCGGTGAACCGAATCAACCGGCCAAGCAGGTCAGCCGCCGGCCACGAGCGGGCTCTTTCGATCGGTGACTGAGCTCGCCGCCGGCCGTCGTCGTCATAGTGACCGTTCGTCCGAACGACGGGTGCAGGAACCGTCTGCCGGTCGGTAGCTCGCCGGTGCCATCGACGTCCCGCCCCAGTCCTCGGGTGCAACATCGACGATCGCCTGGGTGAACGTCCAGTGATGGCCGGCTAGGTCCTCCGCCGAGTACTGCCGCTCGCCATACCGGTAGTCGGCGGGCGGGCTGATGATCCGCGCGCCGTGCTGCTGTGCGTGGTCGTGATGTGCGTCGACGTCCTCTACCTTGACCATGACCGCGTGTCTGCGCAGCTCGCCCCGCGTCGGTGCAACCCGCCCGTACTCGGCCTCGGCATCAGCGACGATCACCACGCCGTTGCCGAACGCGATTCGGGCGCGATGTCCACCCGCCCGCCACACCTCGGTGAAGCCGAACGTCGCGCACAGCCATTCAACAGCCTGCTCCACGTCGGGATAGACGAGTTCAGGGACAACGCTGGCTGAACCCGTCGTGCGACTGATCAACATGCCGCCTCCTCGCGCGTCACAGGGACACGACTGAACGCTAGCTGCGACCATCTGGGAGCGCACCAGAACGACCGGTGAGCTCATAGTCGAGTTGAAGCGGCGACCGCCCCGGATTCGGCGCTCGGCGTCGCTGCGGTCATCGGTCCTGGTGACGGCCCGGGTGCGGCCATAACGGCCGGCCCGCCTGCTGTGCTTAACCGCGTGCAACGCCGCGTTAGCGTGCCTAGCGCCC
>JAICIE010000210.1 GCA_025924515.1 Jatrophihabitans sp.
GGGATGGAGATCGTCTACGAGGACACCGCGTTGGAGTCGTACATCGAGCGCGCGACCGAGATCACCCCGGAGCACCCGGTCCTGGTCGACCGGTTCATCGACGACGCGGTCGAGATCGACGTCGACGCGTTGTACGACGGGACGGACCTGTTCCTCGGCGGGGTGATGGAGCACATCGAGGAGGCGGGCATCCATTCCGGTGACTCGTCGTGCGCGCTGCCGCCGATCACCCTGGGCGCACACGAGATCCAGCGCATCCGGGAGGCCACCGAGGCGATCGCGCGCGGCGTCGGTGTGCGGGGTCTGCTCAACGTGCAGTACGCCCTCGGCTCCGACGTGCTCTACGTGCTCGAGGCGAACCCGCGCGCGAGTCGCACCGTGCCGTTCGTGTCCAAGGCGACGGCCACTCCGCTGGCCAGCGCGGCGGCGCGGGTGATGATGGGGGAGTCGATCAAGGGCCTTCGAGACTCCGGCGTGCTGCCCGCGGAGGGTGACGGCGGCGACCTGCCCGGCGACGCGCCGATCGCGGTCAAGGAGGCCGTGATGCCGTTCAACCGGTTCCGAACGCCGGACGGTCGCTACGTCGACACCGTGCTCGGACCGGAGATGAAGTCGACCGGCGAGGTGATGGGCTTCGACGCCGACTTCGGCACGGCGTTCGCCAAGGCGCAGACCGCGGCGTTCGGTTCCCTGCCGACGAGCGGCCGGGTGTTCGTCAGCATGGCGAACCGCGACAAGCGGACGATGATCTTCCCGATCAAGGTCCTCGCCGACCGCGGCTTCGAGATCCTGGCGACGCAGGGTACGGCGGAGGTGCTGAGGCGGCACGGGGTGCAGGTGACCGTCGTACGCAAGCACTTCGAGGGACCGGGACCGAACGGCGAGCCCACCACCGTGCAGCTGATCCACTCCGGTCAGGTCGACCTCGTCGTGAACACGCCGCACGGCGCTTCGGCCGGCGGGTCGGCGCGGATGGACGGCTACGAGATCCGCACCGCCGCAGTGATGGCGAACATCCCCTGCATCACCACGGTGCAAGGGCTCGCCGCCGCGGTGCAGGGGATCGAGGCGATGCGCGCCGGGGACATCAAGGTCAGGTCGCTGCAGGAGTGGTCGCGTCGGTGAGCCCGTACCGGCTGCTGTTCGACAACGTCCTCACTCGCCTCGACGCCGAGACCGCGCACCGGCTCGGGTTCGCCGCCCTGCGGGCCAGCCCGGCGCTCCCCCTCTTCCGCGCGCCGTCCCAACCGACCCAGGCGATGGGCCTGACCTTCCCCGGACGCCTCGGGCTCGCGGCCGGCTTCGACAAGAACGCCGAGGGGATCGATTCCCTTGCTGCACTGGGCTTCTCGTTCGTCGAGGTCGGTACGGTGACCGGTGAGCCCCAGCCGGGCAACCCGCGTCCGCGGCTGTTCCGGCTGCCCGCCGACAGCGCGGTGGTGAACCGGATGGGGTTCAACAACGACGGCGCCGAAGTCGTGGCCCAGCGGCTCTCCGCCCGCCGCTCCGGCCGGCACCGCGACGTGATCGTCGGGGTGAACATCGGCAAGACCAAGGTGGTGCCGGAGTCCGAGGCGGTCGCCGACTACGAGAAGAGCACCGGCCTGCTCGCGCCGCACGCCGACTACCTCGTCGTCAACGTCAGCTCCCCGAACACGCCGGGGCTGCGCGACCTGCAGGCGGTGGACCGGCTCGGCCCGCTGCTCCAGGCGGTACGGCGTCGCGCGGACTCGGTCACCGGCGATCACCTGCCGCTGCTCGTGAAGATCGCTCCGGACCTGGCTGACAAGGACGTCCTGGCGGTGGCCGATCTCGCGCTGGAGCTGGGCCTCGACGGGATCGTGGCGACCAACACGACGGTCAGCAGAGAGGGGTTGCGGTCCTCCGCGTCCGACGTGGAGCGAGCCGGCCCCGGAGGGCTGTCTGGCGACCCGGTGCGTGCCCGAGCCCTGGAGGTGATCACGCTGCTGCGGGAGCGGGTCGGTCCGGACCTGACGCTCGTCGGCGTCGGCGGCATCGGCGACGCGACCGACGCACGGGAGCGGCTGAAGGCGGGCGCAACACTTCTACAGGCGTACACCGGGTTCATCTACGGCGGTCCGGGCTGGCCGTCGCGCGTGCAGATGGAGCTGGTGCCATGACCTTCGGGGCGCGGTTGGCCGAGTCGGTGCGTGCCCGCGGCCGGCTCTGCGTCGGCGTCGACCCGCATCCGGAACTGCTCGACGCGTGGGGGCTCACCGACAGCGCGCGCGGCCTCGAGCGGTTCGCGCTGACAGCCGTCGAGGCGTTCGGCAACGTGGCGCCCGTCGTCAAGCCGCAGTCCGCGTTCTTCGAGCGGCACGGCGCCAAGGGGATCGAGGTCCTCGAGCGGGTGATCGCCGGCTGCCGCGACCTCGGCGCGCTGGTGCTGCTCGACGTCAAGCGTGGTGACATCGGCTCGACCGTGCAGGCCTACGCCGACGCGTACCTCGACCCGCGCTCGCCGCTGGCGGCCGATGCCGTGACGGCCAGCCCGTTCCTCGGCGTCGGCTCCCTCGACCCGCTCGTCGACACCGCGCTGGCGCACGACGCCGGCGTCTTCCTGCTGGCGTTGACCTCCAACCCGGAGGGGCCGGAGATCCAGCACGCAACCGCTTCCGACGGCCGTCCCGTCGCCGCGCACGTGCTCGACGCCGTCGCCGCCCGGAACGCCTCCGCGCACGGCCTCGGCTCGATCGGCGCGGTGGTCGGCGCGACCGTCCACCTGCCGGCCGGCATGGGCCCCGACCAGCTCGACGTCGGCGGCCCGCTGCTGGTGCCCGGGATCGGCGCGCAGGGCGGCACCGTCGACGACGTGCGGCGGATCTTCGGCCCCGCCTGCCGCAACGTCCTGCCCAGCAGCTCCCGGGAGGTCCTCGGCAAGGGCCCCGACAAGGCGAGGCTGCACGACGCCGTACTCCGGTCCGCGGAAGCCTTCACCGAGCTGACCTGACCGGCGGACCGGGAACGCGCGGGAGCCGGGTCTGTCGCGCTGACCACACCGATCGGGCCAGGCAGGTGCCGGATGCGCTCGTCGCGCTTAGGATCGGTTCGTGGGGAAGGCGGCCGGTGGGGCAGACACGCGCCTGAACGTGACGACCTGGGCCGAGGACGCGCTCGCGTCGCTGAGCGGCCTGCCTGCCGTACGCCGGGTCGGCCTGGCCCTCACCGAAGGCGGCGGCCGGAGGCTGCGGTTCTCCGCCAGCGACCGCACTCCGGCTGAGGGCGGCGTGGAGTGGTGCCACGTCGACGCCTACGACGACGTGCCTCTCAACACCGCCGTCCGCACCGGAAGGCCGGTGCTGGGGGCGCTGAGCCAGTTGCATGACAGGTACCCGCAGTTCGTGGAGCGCCAGCACGCGACGCCGACGGTCGCGCTGGCCGCCGTACCGATCATCAGCACCGGCGTCGCGCTCGGCGGGTTCGTGCTGTTCTTCGACCAGCCGCAGACGTTCGACTTCAACCAGCGCAGAGGGCTGTACCGCCTCGGCGAGGACATGGGCGAGGCGCTGCGACGTGCGCAGCGGGGCGAGGTCCGTTCGAGTGCCTCGCTGTCCACCGAGCCGGTGCCCGCCGGTGCCCTCGTCGCCCACCACGATGTCGTGTCCGACCCTTCGGCCGTCCGTGAGGCGCGCCGTTTCCTACGGGAGACGCTCCACGGCTGGGACATAGACGAGGACACGACCGACAGCGCGGTGCTCTGCCTGTCGGAGCTGGTGACCAACGCCCTGATCCACACCAACGCCGGCTGCGCGGTGCGCGTGCTGCTCGACCAGGGCGTTCTGACGACGACGGTGCGCGACAACGGCGCCTCCGACGTCGCGCCCACCGAGCCGCTGGAGGACCCGCTCCGGGTCCACGGGCGCGGCCTGCACGTCGTCGACGCCCTCGCGAGACGGTGGGGCTCCGATCTGGACGTCGTCGGTACGACGGTGTGGTTCGTTCTCGAGCCGTGACGGGCGTCCGGCACGGGCTGCACGTGGCGGTCGGCGCTGGCCGGGCGCGCCGGTCTACCTGGTGAGCCCGTAGGCAAGCGCGCCGGCGAACGCTGCTGTCGTGGCCGCCCCCATCGCCCGAGCCCGCGACGGCACGGGCGAGCTTGCGATCAGCACCGTGTCCGCGGCATCCATGGCGGCGGCCGCAGTCATCAAGGTACGTCGGTCATCGGTGTCGCCCAGGGTGAGCGCCA
>JAICIE010000211.1 GCA_025924515.1 Jatrophihabitans sp.
GCCCGGTCCGGGCGTTCTCCCATCGCACCGCGTACACGTCCGGTCGAGCGGCGAACATCGCCGCGAAGAACCCCACCTTCGCCGCGGCCGGGGAGCCGGCGTGCACCGGCCCAGGCTCGCCGTCGAAAACGCCGGTCTGAACAGGGCCGGGCTGCTGCGCCTGCCGCGGGGTCAGCTCCAGCAGGCGGAGGAGCCGGGCGTTCTCTGCCCGGAGCCGAGTGACCTCGCCGCGCAATGCCGACAGCTCGTCGTCCAGACCGATCAATGGCAGCGTGCCCTGATTCGCGGACTCGAAGGGAATCGGCACGACTCCATACTGTCGCCAGAACGGGACCCTCCGGCAGCTCTCGCAGCTACGGCATGCCGCCAACGGGGCAGTGACCGGCTTCTGGCTGTCGCTGAAACACCGAGTCCCGTCAGTCGATGTCTTACACTGTCGCGGTGGGGCTGTACTGGGAAGACGAAGATGCTGCCCACATTCAGTCCCGCTCGATGCGGTATGCGGGTGCGCTCGACATTGAACGGCTCGTCGAAGTCTCGCCGTACCCGACGTCCCGGGTTGGCGCGACCGGCTTCATCGGATATTCACCGTCTGCCGGAAAGGTTCTGGTCGTCATCGCCTATCGCGATCTCGACGGTGATCTCCACGGCATGAACGCCTGGCCGGCCAGCGGCCGCGATCTCGCGACATACCTGAAGGAGGGTGACGATGGCGAAGGATCTTGATCCACACGAGGCTGGCGCCGCACGCGAGGACGCGCGGCGCCTGGAAGCGGAGGCTGATACCGACGGGCCGTACCCGGAGGGCATAGTCATCAGCCGTCCGAACCAGACGAGTCGGATGTTCAACGTCCGGCTCTCGGACGAACAGTTCGCCGCAATCCAAGAGATCGCCGAGAGCCGGCATCTGCCGATGTCCACGATGGCCCGGGCATGGCTCCTGGACCGACTCGACAAGGAACGCCGCGCGTCCTGACGTGAACCCGAGGGTCACTGGGAAGATGCCGGTGTGCATCACGTGGTGTCCGAGAGGCGACTCGTTACATACGCACACGCTTCAGCGCCAACAGTTGAAGTCCGTTTCCGTCAGCCGTAGGCGTCGGAGCGGTGAGAGATGCGCACTACTCGGACGAGGATCTGGTCGTCGTGGATCGAGTAGATGACGCGGTACTGGCCTCGGCGGGCTGACCAGTAGCCCTCGAGTTCAAGGCGCAGCGGCTTGCCGACTCGGTAGGGATCCTCCGCGAGTGCGCCGTAGAGAAAGTCGACGACCGCAGCAGCCACGGCTTCTGGGAGGTCCCGCTCGATAGCCCGTTTGGCGCTGGAGGAGAGGATGACCGTGTAGCGCGGCTGGCTCACCTGCTGCGGCGGTCGGCGAGTGCGGCGCGCACCTGGTCCTCACCGAAAGTTTCGCCCTGTGCCATCTGCTGTTCCGCCTCGCGAATCTCAGCGACCGCCTGCCGATCCGAAAGAATCTCCAGCGTTTCCATCAGTGACTCGTAATCATCGACGGCCATGATGACTGCGACGGGGCTTCCGTTTTTTGTGACGACGACTCGCTCGTGCGTTCCGGTCACCTCGTCGATCACCTGACTGAAGTGGGCCTTGATCGTGGCGAGCGACTGGGTCATCATGACCTGAATTATGGTCACTTCGACACTCGAGGTCAAGCGCCGCATCGAGTAGCTCGAGGCCCATGCCCGCAGCTCGCAGCCCCCAGCCGAAGGGCTCGCGAACAGAGACGATCTCCCCGGCTGCCGCCACGTGAAGACTCCACGACCCGTCGATTTGGTCGTCGAGTTCCAGTTCGAGGGCCTCGGCCCATTCTTCGTCTCTCTCGTCGGGCGCGGATGCGCCTTCCCGTGAGAGCAGGAGAGCGAGATGGCCGGCGGCCTCGGGTTCCGCGGCGACGATGCGGTCATGGAAGCTCAGCAACGGCCGGAGTGCGCCGGTCCGGGGGACCTCCGGCATTCCGGTGACGCACAGGATGCGGCCGCGCATCCGGCCCCGCCGGTCCAGCCACATCATCGACAAGCTGCCGGTCGGGTTGTCGGGAGTGATCACGGCCGCCCACCACATCGTCAAGTCGGTCGTGGAGCGGATCGGCGTCTCGCAGCCGGGGATCAAGGGCATGGGCGCACGATCGCAGCAGGTTCTGACGCTGACGGGCATTGTCCACAGGCGCGCTGGAGGCGCGTCGCGATGTGGATGACAAGCGAAGTGATCTTGTGTCCGAGGGGGGACTTGAACCCCCACGCCCGATAAAGGGCACTAGCACCTCAAGCTAGCGCGTCTGCCATTCCGCCACCCGGACGAGTGCGTCGCCAGAGTACCCGACCCAGTGCCGGGGGTGGACCCACCCTGCGGGCCTCAGACCGCTGGTGAGGACGCCACCGCCACGCGGCCGCGCCCCGCCCGCTTCGCCTCGTAGAGAGCCGCGTCGGCCGCGGAATACAGCCCGCTGACGTCCCTGCTCGAGCCCGCGGCATGGGCGACGCCGACGCTGACCGACAGCGCCAGCACGGTGCCGTCGGCCAGCGTCACCGGGCGGGCCAGCACGCCGTCGAGCACTTCCTGGGCGCGCCTCGCGGCGACCTCGGCCGGGCAGTTGGGCACCAGCACGGCCAGCTCGTCGCCGCCGAGCCGGGAGAGGACGGCGTCCTCGGCCCGCACGTGCTCGCGCAGGACGCCGGCCAGGTGGATGAGCACCTGGTCGCCGACGGGATGGCCGTGAGCGTCGTTGATCGACTTGAACGCGTCGACGTCGATGAGCACCACCGCGACGCCGTCGTCGGAGGACGAGGACGAGGACGACGACGAGGACGACGACGACTCCAGTGCCTCCTCGAAGACCCGCCGGTTGACCAGCCCGGTCAGCGCGTCCACGCGGGCCTGTTCCTTGAGCGCGCCCACCAACCGGTCCTGCACCAGCCCGGCGCGCAGCAGCATCCCGCCCATGACGAGGAGGACCGCCCCGAAGAAGGTGAAGTCGATGGCGGCCTGCTCGAGCGGCTCGAGCAGGAACACGGTCACTCCGTCGGCGCCCACGGCGGCACCGGTCACCACGGTGGCGGCACCGGTGCGCAGGTGCGGCGCCGCCCACAGCACGGGGAAAGCCAGAAATGCCTGCGCGGCCGCGGACGGGTCGCGGGTGAGCAGGTTGAGCGTGCAGATGAGGCCGAGCCCCAGCAGGCCGACCGCGATGAAGGCTCCCGCGCGGTCCAGCCGCTCCGGGGAGAGCACGGCACAGGCCACCGCACCGGCCGCCACGAGCGCGATGACCGTCCACGAGACGGCGTTCACGAGCAGGCCGGCTGCGGACTCCTGGACCGTGGTCAGCCCGGCCAGCACCACGGCGCAGACAGCGAGGATCACCGCAGCGCTGCGAGCCGCGGTGCGGGGCTCGCGTACACGGAAGGCGGCATGGATCCTCACGCGTGGTGCATCGGCACGGAACACGGGGCGGTGCAGCGCGCATCACCCCCGCGGGTGAATCGGTCCGCGACCGTCCGGATCCGCTCCGTCCCGCGCTTGCGGGGGCGCCGACCTACCCTCGCCACGTGGACACCGCCGAGCCGCTGACCGGGGCCCAGAACGAGGTCGCCGAGCTGCTGTCCGACTTGATCCGGATCGACACCACCAACACCGGCGACACCGCCACCGGCAAGGGCGAGCGGGCCGCCGCCGAGTGGGTGGCCTGCACCCTGGGCGAGGTCGGCATCGACTCCGCGATCCACGAGTCGGAGCCCGGCCGGGCCAGCCTGGTCGCCCGGATCGAGGGAGAGGACAGCAGCCGGCCGGCGCTGCTCGTGCACGGCCACCTCGACGTCGTCCCCGCCGACCCGGCCGAGTGGAGCGTCCACCCCTTCTCCGGCGAGGAGCGCGACGGCTACATCTGGGGCCGCGGCGCGGTCGACATGAAGGACATGGACGCGATGGTCCTGGCGCTGGTCCGCGACTGGGCCCGCACCGGCGTCCGGCCGCCGCGGGACATCGTGCTGGCTTTCGTGGCCGACGAAGAGGCCGGCGGCCGCCTCGGCGCGCGCTTCCTCGTCGAGGAGCACGCCGACTGCTTCGAGGGCGCCACCGAGGCGATCAGCGAGGTCGGCGGCGTCTCCATCACCGTCCGCGACGACCTGCGCCTCTACCTCGTGCAGAC
>JAICIE010000212.1 GCA_025924515.1 Jatrophihabitans sp.
AGCTCGGCCTGGCCGCGCAGTTCGGCGGGGAGCCACTTGCCGGACAGCCCGAAGACGGGCTCGACCGCGTCACGTCCGGGTAGGCCCTGCACCTCGTCGCCGAGAGCCAGGACCATCCCGGCGGGAGCCTCGCCCCGCGCCACCTCGACGCCGTTGACCTGCACCACGTAGGTCGCGCTGGGTAGCGTCACGCTGTCGCGGGTGCGCACCGGCGGCATGACGAACCCCAGTTCCCCGGCCAGGGTGCGGCGCAGCGCACGGATCCGTTCGAGCAAATCCGCGCCGGGACCGTCGACGAGCGGCACGAGATCCGGTGCGAGAACGAGCTCGAGCGGCTCGACCAGGACCTCGCTCATGAGTCGGGTGCTCTCGTCGGCCGGCGCCCCGGGCTGCGCCGCGGCGGGAGGCTGCTCGTCGTCCTCGGCGGCGGGGGGCTGCAAGCGTCCGGCGATGAACTGCAGGGCGAGCCCGACGATGAGGAAGGGCACCTTCGGCAGTCCGGGCACTAGGCACAGCATCAGCGCCGCACCTCCGGCGATCCGCACGGCCTTCCGTTGGCCGCCGAGCTGCCGCGCGACGACGGTCCCCATGTCGTCGGCGTCGCTAGCGCGGGTGACGATGAGGCCGGTCGAGACGCTCAGCAGGAGCGCCGGGATCTGGCTGACGAGTCCGTCACCGACGCTGAGCAGGCTGTAGGTCGAGACCGCCTGTCCGATCGGCACGTGCTGGGTCAGGACGCCGATGGCGATGCCGCCCACCAGGTTGATGACGGTGATGATGATCGCGGCGATGGCGTCGCCCTTGACGAACCGCGTCGCGCCGTCCATCGCGCCGTAGAAATCTGCCTCGGCGGCGATCTCGGCGCGGCGGCGGCGGGCTGACTTCTCGTCGAGCAGTCCGGCGTTGAGGTCGGCGTCGATCGCCATCTGCTTGCCGGGCATGGCGTCGAGCGTGAATCGCGCCCCGACCTCGGCGACCCGGCCGGCGCCGTTCGTGATGACGACGAATTGGATGACCAGGAGGATCGCGAAGATGACCAGGCCGATGATCAACGATCCGCCGATGACGAAATGACCGAACGCACTGATCACGTTGCCGGCGAAACCGTGGGTGAGGACGAGCCGGGTCGCGCTGATGTTGAGGGCCAGGCGGAAGAGGGTGGCCACGAGCAGCAGGGACGGAAAGCTGGAGAAGTCGAGCGGCCGGCGGACGTACATGGAGACGAGGACGACCAGGATCGCGCCGGTGATGTTGCAGGCGATGAGCGCGTCGAGCAGCGCGGTCGGCACGGGCACGACGAGCATGACGACGATCGCCACGACGCCGATGGGCACCGCCAGTTGGCTGAGCCGGTTGGTTCGCACGAACCCTCGTTCCCTGACACCTGCGACTAGTCGCGAGATCTGCGGGATCCGACCCGGGAAGCGCCGTCCTGGCATGAAGGGGATCGGCCGGTTGGGCGCGATCCTTTAGGCCCGTTTTGAGGTCCTCAGGACGCGTAGTAGTGGTCCTTGACCTGCTGAGCCGTCAGCGCGGTGTTGTAAATGGCGACCTCGTCGAGCGAGCCGCCGAAGTAGTTGTCGCTCGGCGCGTGGTTGCCCTGGTTGGACAGATCGTCATAACCGATGCGCCAATAGCCCGTCTGGTTGTTTCCGACGCTGCCGTTGTTCTTGGTGCTGACGTCCTTGTCGCCGTCGACGTAGACCGTGGCGCCCAAGGTGGTGACGACCGCGTCAGCGAGATGCCATTGGCCGTCGTTGTACTTGCCGGTGGACGAGAAGAAGGACGGGCTGCCCCCCGACGCCGCGCTGAAGGCCACCTGACCTGAGTTCGTCAGGTACATCACCCGGTCGACCAGTGTGGGCGACGACGGCCCCGTCTGTGCCGGTCCGAAGCTGATCAGGTCCCCGCCGTTGGTCGTTGTGGTCTTGAACCAGACCTCCAGCGTGAAGACCGTCGGGTTGGTGACCGTGTTCGGCGTGGAGATGTAAGCGCTCGTGCCGTTGAGTCTCACCCCGGCGTTGCTGTCCCGCGGGCAGGCTCCGGCGACACCGAAGGTGGTGCCCAGACCCTGATAAGTGCCGGTCGCGCTGTTGCCCGAGCTGTCGGCGACCATCAGCGGCCCGCTGTCCGCCAGACGGTAGTAGATCGCCGGGCCGGCGGCCTGCACTGCGGCGGTGCAGGAGAAGTAGTTCGTCGCCGTCCACGCGTCGTTGGTGTTGGCGGCCGAATTGAACCAGATCGTCACGGCGAACGCGCTGGGCGTGAGACCTGAGGTCGCCAATAGCGCGGCGACGGTGAGCACGGTGACCACGCGGACCCGGAGGACCAACCGACCGCGTCGAACGCCCGGCGCGCGCCCGGGGAGCCGCGCAAGCATTCGACGTCGACGGCGGGCGGGAGCCTCCCCGCCGAGTGCATCGCCCGACCCTCCGCCGGGCGATCCGTCGTCGCCGGAGGTCGGCGGTGTCCTGTAGAGGAATGCGCATGCCAACAGGCCTGCAGCTGCGATCAGGGTGAGGCCCAACGGAAGGAAGCGCCGCTGCTGCAGCCAGTAGAACGGCAGCCCGATCCACGGCACGTGCAACGAGGCGACACCGACGACCGCGCTCGTGGCGACCGGCGTGTGGTCGGCCCTGGGGTTCGCGTCACCGCGCAGGGTGAGCTGTCCGTCCTGTCGGATCGCGACCAGGCGGTGCATACGAAGGCCGCCCGGGTGATCGGGGTCGTGCACCAGCAGGATCTGGCCCGGCACCAGCTGCGACTCCGCCACCTGCCGAACCACCACGATGTCCCCCGTAACGAGCCGGGGCTCCATCGACCCGCTCAGGACGACGGCAGTATGCCAACCGAGCAGGGCCGGCAGCAGCGACGTGCTGACGAGTCCACCGATCGCGGCGATCAGGCCGCGGCTCAGTGTGGTCGCGACCAGCGCCGCCCAGCCGGCGCGCCAGCCGCGCCGGGAGGTGGTTTTCGGTGCCTGGGGCTGCTCCGCAGCGCCCAGGCCCGGGGTGTGAGTGATTGTCAGGCTCACGATTTCCTCCCACGCTGTGAGAGGTCCGTCCTTAGACCTTGGATTAGCTGTTCTGCGCTTCCCACGTGAAGCCGATGGCTGCTGTGCCGCTCTGCGCGGTGTTCGGGGTGTTCGGGTCGACCGTGTAGGCGAACTGGAACACCCGCGTCTCCGACCCGGTGCCGGTCGGCGCCCAGGTGCCCAGGCCGTTGCCGAAGTTGGTCGACCCGGCGGCGAATCCCGCGAGGGTGCCGGAGAAGACCGAGGAACCGGTGCCGAGCGGGGTGAACCCGGTGCAGGAGCTGAACCCGCCACCGGTGCCCTGCGTGACCGTCAGGTTGATGGAGCTCGCGAGCCCGTTGGTCGTGCCGTAGCTGGTGCCGTACAGCTTGACGGTCGACGCCAGCGAGCCGGTCGAGGTGACCGCGATGCACTTGGTGCCGGTCGACGTCGGCTTGAGGTTCGTAGCGTTGAACATGGCAGTGCTGCTGTCGTCGTCGCTCAGCGCCAGGTTGCCGGCGGCCCAGTTGTTGGTCGGGTTCGATGTCGTCGCCGAGAAGGCGGAGTACGACGCGTGCCAGACGACGGCCGCTGACGCACCGACGCCGGCCACCACGCTGGTGACGCCGACGAGGCGAGCCCAACGACGATCGGGGCGAACAGAGAATCGAGACATTGTGACGGCCTTCCGGGCATCAGCCACGGAGCGGGAAGGGCTTCGCCTCCACCGGTCCGCTTCCCCTCGTGCGCATCGCCTTCAGGGAGATACGAACCGCTCCGCGGCTGTACTTGTCGATGACAACGGGGGGATCGGCATGCACCGAAACGACATGAGGATCGGCTTAGTTCAAAGTTTCCTCAAGACACCGGCGAGTCGTCGCGGAGGAGGTTGCAAGCAGTCGGCGGGCCGGCTTGCCGCCGGCCAAGGCCGAAGCGCCAGTACTCAGGCTGTGCGCGGCGGCACCGATGAAACAGGAGAAGCGACCTTCTCGTGGCGACCGAACACCGCCGCGCCGCCGAATCAGCCCAGGAGGAACAGTGCCAGTCGAGGCCTCGAT
>JAICIE010000213.1 GCA_025924515.1 Jatrophihabitans sp.
CCATCGGGGCGGGCGAGCCGCGACGCTGAAGCGGGTGCGGTGCGACACGCCGGGCGAATCGCTGCAGCTGCTTCAGCGTCGGGTGCCCACGCCGGCGCGCGTGCGGCACCGCCGCTGGAGCGCCAACGTCGTCGGTGGAGCGCCAGCAGGGTGACACGCCGCTATCGCCCTGCTCGCCCACCATCGGGGCGGGCGAGCCGCGACGCTGAAGCGGGTGCGGTGCGACACGCCGGGCGAATCGCTGCAGCTGCTTCAGCGTCGGGTTCGGCACCGCCGCTGCTGCCGTAGGGGACCACTGCCGTGGGGGACCACTGCCGCGGGACCGCGCACCGCACCACGGCACCGCCCGGCTGTCGTCGCCCGATCGCGCCCGATCGCCCGGCCGTCGCGGGGTCCGCCGTCCGTAGACTGGGCTCGTGTTGCGACGTCTGGACCTCACCGCCGCGCAACCGGTCGACCTGCGCCGCGCGCTGCCGCGCGCCGCCGTCGACGTGCAGGCAGCGATGCAGGCCGTCGCCCCAGTCGTCGACGCGGTGGCCGTTCGTGGCTACGCCGCCGCCCGCGAGGCGACGCTGCGTTTCGACGGCGTCGACGTGCCGGACCCCCGAGTTCCCGCCGCGGCGTTCGAACGGGCGCAGGACGGGCTGGACGACTCGGTGCGCGCGGCACTGCTCGAGTCGATCCGGCGGGCCCGGACCGTGCACGAGGCGCAGCGCCGGGAGACGGTCGACGTCGAGGTCGTGCCGGGCGGCACGGTCACCGAGAGTTGGGTCCCGGTGGCTCGCGTCGGGCTGTACGTGCCGGGCGGGGTGGCGGTGTATCCGTCCAGCGTGGTGATGAACGTGGTGCCGGCGCAGGTCGCCGGCGTCGAGTCCATCGCGGTGTTCTCCCCGGCGCAGAAGGAGCACGGCGGTTTGCCGCACCCGACCATCCTCGCCGCCTGCGCGCTCCTCGGGGTCGACGAGGTCTACGCCGTCGGGGGTGCGCAGGCCGTCGCGCTGGCCGCCTACGGCGACGCCGCCCGGGCGATCGAGCCGGTCGACCTGCTCACCGGGCCGGGCAACGTCTACGTCACCGCGGCCAAGCGACTGGTTCGCGGCGTCGTGGGGATCGACGCCGAGGCCGGACCGACGGAGATCGCGATCCTTGCCGACGCGACTGCCGACCCGGTCCACGTCGCGGCCGACCTCATCAGCCAGGCCGAGCACGACGTGCTGGCCGCCTCCGTCCTCGTCACCGACTCGACCGAACTGGCCGACGCGGTCGACGCCGAGGTCGACCGGCAGGTCGCGATCACCAAGCACGTCGAGCGGGTCCGCGCCGCGCTGTCCGGTCAGCAGTCCGGCACCGTGCTGGTGCGCGACCTTGCGCACGGACTGGAGGTCGTCGACGCCTACGCGGCCGAGCACCTCGAGGTGATCACCGCCGACGCCCGGCGCTGGGCCGAGCGGGTCCGCAACGCCGGCTGCATCTTCGTCGGGCCGCATGCGCCGGTGTCGCTGGGCGACTACTGCGCGGGGTCGAACCATGTGCTCCCGACCGGATGCACAGCGCGGCATACCTCCGGACTGTCGGTGCAGACCTTCCTCAAAGGCGTGCACCTCGTCGAGTACAGCCGCGATGCGCTCGCCGACGTGGCGCCGCACGTGATGGCGCTCGCCGACGCGGAGGACCTCCCCGCGCACGGCGCAGCCGTCGCCGTCCGCGTCGCCCAGCCGTGACGCCGCGCCGGGCACAGCCGTGATCTCGCTCGAGGCGCTGCCGCTGCGCGAGGAGTTGCGCGGCGAGCGCCCGTACGGGGCGCCGCAGCTGGACGTGCCGGTTGCGCTCAACGTCAACGAGAACCCCTACCCGCCCAGCGCCGCGGTGGCCGACGAGATGGGACGCGCGGTCGCGCGGGTGGCGGGCGCGTTGAACCGCTATCCCGACCGGGAAGCGGCGGCGCTGCGCGGCGATCTCGCCGCCTATCTCAACCGCGACGGCGGCAGCGGCCTCGGCGTCGACAACGTGTGGGCCGCCAACGGGTCGAACGAGATCATGCTGCAGGTTTTGATGGCCTTCGGCGGTCCCGGACGCACGGCGCTGTCGTTCGCGCCGACCTATTCCATGTATCCCGAGTACGCCCGCGACACCCACACCCGCTGGATCACCGGCCGCCGCGCCGACGACTTCCGCATCGACCTGCCGGTGGCGCTCGACGCGATCGCCGAACACCGACCATTAGTCATCCTGCTGGCCTCACCCAATAACCCCACCGGAACCGCGCTACCCCTCGACCACATCGAGGCGCTGGTCGACGCGGCGCCGGGAATGGTCGTCGTCGACGAGGCCTACGCCGAGTTCCGCCGACGGGGCACGCCCAGCGCGCTGCAACTGCTTCCGGCGAACCCCCGCCTGGTCGTCACGCGCACGATGAGCAAGGCATTCGCCTTCGCCGGCGGACGGCTCGGGTATCTGGCCGCGGACCCAGCGGTCGTCGACGCGGTACGCATCGTTCGGCTTCCTTATCATCTTTCGGCGGTGTCGCAGGCCGTGGCGCGAGTGGCGTTGGCGCACGCGGATGAACTGCTCGCCGCCGTCGGCGAACTGCGCGCCGAGCGCGACCGGACCGTCGAATGGCTCCGCCGCAGCAGGCTGGAGGCCGCTGACTCCGACGCCAACTTCGTCCTCTTCGGCAGGTTCGACGATCGCCGCGCCGTCTGGCAGGGCCTGCTCGACCGAGGCGTGCTGATCCGCGAGACCGGGCCGGACGGGTGGCTGCGCGTATCCATCGGCACGCCCGGAGAGATGGCGGCCTTCCGCGCCGCGCTGCAGGAGGTTGTTCCCGCATGACGAGAACGGGGCGTATCGAGCGCGCCACCACCGAGACGAAGGTCGTCGTCGAGATCGACCTCGACGGCACGGGACGAACCGAGGTCGCCACCGGCGTCGGGTTTTACGACCACATGCTCACATCGTTCGGCAAGCACGGCCTGTTCGATCTGACCGTGCAGGTCGAGGGCGACCTACACATCGATGCTCACCACACCGTGGAGGACACCGCGATCGCGCTCGGCCAGGCGTTCGCGCAGGCGGCCGGCGACAAGTCAGGAATCCGTCGTTTCGGCGACGCGCTGATCCCGATGGACGAGGCGCTGGTGCAGGCTGCGGTCGACGTCTCCGGACGCCCGTACCTCGTGCACCACGAGCCGGACGGCGCGCCGCCGACCCTCGGCCCGGCATACGCCACCACGCTGACCCGGCACGTGTTCGAGTCGTTCACCCATCACGCGGCGCTCGCCCTGCACGTCGTCGTGCACGCCGGCCGCGACTGGCACCACATCACCGAGGCGCAGTACAAGGCCGTCGCGCGGGCGCTGCGGTCCGCGGTCGAAATCGACCCGCGTGTGAAGGGCGTGCCGTCGACCAAGGGCGTGCTGTGACGCGGTTGGTCCTGCTCGACTACGGGTCCGGGAACCTCCGCTCCGCCCAGCGAGCCTTGGAGCGCGTCGGCGCCGAGGTCACCGTCACCGGCGACGCATCCGCCGCGGTCGAGGCCGACGGCCTCGTCGTGCCCGGGGTCGGTGCCTTCGCCGCGTGCATGCACGGCCTGGAGGACGTCGGCGCGCCCGCGGTCATCCGCAAGCGCGTCGAGGACGAGCGGCCGGTGCTCGGCATCTGCGTCGGCATGCAGGTGCTGTTCGACGCGGGCGTCGAGCACGGAACCGAAACGGCGGGCCTCGGACTGCTGCCGGGCCGGGTCGACGAGCTCAACGCTGCGGTGCTGCCGCACATGGGGTGGAACACGGTGTCCGCGCCGCCAGGATCGCGGCTGTTCGCGGGACTCGACGCCGGAATCCGGTTCTACTTCGTCCACTCCTACGCCGCGCACGACACCGAGGGCACGGTCACCTGGGCCGAACACGGTGAGCGGTTCGTCGCCGCGGTCGAGCGCGGCCCGGTGAGCGCGACCCAGTTCCACCCGGAGAAGTCCGGCGACGCCGGTGCGGCGCTGTTGGAGAACTGGGTGACCGGACTGTGAGCAAGGCACGCGCCATGGCCCGCGCCGAGCGCCA
>JAICIE010000214.1 GCA_025924515.1 Jatrophihabitans sp.
CCCCATCCGGCGCCAGAAGAACAGCGGCTGCGACGCACTCGCCGACGTGATCCTCGCGCGCCCGCCGCCGCACGCCTCCGCCGAGCCCGTTCACGGGGTAGGGAACGAGGTCAATCAAGTAGACGCCGTCGGACCGCAAGCGCTCCAGCCACGGTGCGCGGTCATCTCCTGCGCGGAGCCCAGCCTGCCCGTACAGCGCCTCGACAACAGCGCGGAACAGGTTGTCATGCCGGGAAACGGTCGGTGCGTAGAAGAACCGCCTATCGCGGTCGGCGGCGCTCGGTGCGGACTCACCGATCAGGAGCAACCGCACGTGCGCAGGCCGCCAGTGCCCGCGAAGCGCTTCGTACCAAGGTTCCTCACCCACCCCCGGAGGCTACCTATGACACCGCGGCTCTGGCCGAGCTCTCGCCGGTTGCGTTGCCCATCCGTTGCCCACGGCCGACGTTATCGAACTCGCCACGGCCCGGCAGGCCACTGGAGGCCAGTAGTTCTCGGCCTTGTAGTTGTGGAGACGAGGGGACTCGAACCCCTAACCCCCGCCTTGCAAAGGCGGTGCTCTGCCAGTTGAGCTACGCCCCCGGGAGGGTCAGCGAGAGGTGTCCGACGTCGCCTCCCGCCACAGCGCAGCGTCGGCTTGCGCCTTTCGCCGGCGCATGATCGTGACGGCCGCGCTGACGACCGTCGCCGCGAGAATCAGTGGGCGACGCACAGCTACGCCTCCTCGTTGTCGTCGCGTGACGACTGTGCGTGGGCCTGGGAGGACTTGAACCTCCGGCCTCATCCTTATCAGGGATGCGCTCTAACCGTCTGAGCTACAGGCCCGCGTTCCGATCGGCCAGCCTACCGGTCGGTGCTCACCGCTCCGACAGGGTTATCTCGATCCCGCCGACGAGGTCGGCGCAGAGGTTGTAGATCACGGACCCGATCGTGGAAAGGGCGATGAACAGGACGATGTTGATCGCCCCGATGATGGCGGCCCCGCCGAAGACGATGCCGGCGGTGATCGGCGGCTTCGAGCCGGGTCCATTGATGGTGGTGACGGTGTCGTTGACCTTCTGCAGCACGCCGGCTCCGTCGAGGATCCCGTACAGGACCCCGATGATGATCAGCCACACGAAGAACAGCGCGACGGCGAGCACGCAGGAGAATCGCAGGACGGTCAACGGGTTGATGTGGCGCAACTGCAGCCGCGCCCGACGGGGACCGCGCTGCTTGGACGCCCGCTTGGTCCGCTCCGCCGTAGACACGGCGCTCGCTCCGGATCCGGTGCCGCCGCCGACGGTCGGCAGGGTCACCGTCGGGGTGTCGCTGCTGGGCCGGGGCGGCGCCGGGACGCCGGTGCGGGTGCCGATGTCGGCACCCGCCGGCCCCTGTCCGGGATAACGCGACTGCGTCATCGTGCTCACTCCTGCTCGTCGGGCTCGTCGGCGTTGCGGGTGATGGCGACGACGTTCACGCCGTCGGGCAGGTTCATCAGCCGCACGCCCATGGTCTGACGCTGCGCGCGGCGCACCTGAGCCGCCTGAGTGCGGATCACCACCCCGTCGGACGTGATGGCGTAGATCTCGTCCTGGGGGGACACCGCGACGGCTCCGACCAACCCACCTCTCGTGGAAACAATACGCGCGGTTAGGACCCCCTTCCCGCCACGGCCTTGCACCGGGTACTCGTCGATGCGGGTCCGCTTGGCGAAGCCTCCCTCGGTCGCGACCAGGATCTGGGTGCCGTCGACCCCCTCACGGATGACCTCCATGGCGAGCAGTTCGTCGCCGGAGTTGAACCGCATCCCGAACACCCCGGACGTGGCCCGGCCCATCGGGCGCAGGCTTTCGTCGTCGGCGTGGAACCGGATCGACATCGCCCTGCGGCTGACCAGAAGCAGATCGTCCTCGGCCGAGATGAGCGCGGCGTCGATGAGTTCGTCGTCCGCGCGCAGGTTGATGGCGACGATGCCGCCGGCGCGGTTGGAGTCGAACTCCGACAACCTGGTTTTCTTGATCAAACCGTGCTTGGTGGCGAGGACGAGGTACGGCGCCTGCTCGTAGTTCTTGAGCGCGATGACCTCGGCGATGGTCTCGCCGGGCTGAAAGGCCAGCAGGTTGGCGACGTGCTGCCCCCGCGCGTTGCGGTTGGCCTCCGGCAGTTCGTAGGCCTTGCTCCGGTACACCCGCCCCTTGTTGGTGAAGAACAGGATCCAGTCGTGTGTCGAGCTCACGAAGAAGTGCTCGACGATGTCGTCGGCCCGCAAGCCGGCGCCCTGGATGCCCTTCCCGCCCCGCCGCTGCGCGCGGTAGAGGTCGGTCTTCGTCCTCTTCGCGTATCCCGAACGGGTGATGGTGACGACGACGTCCTCTTGCGCGATGAGGTCCTCGACGGACACGTCGCCGTCGTAGGCCACCATCCGGGTGCGCCGCTCGTCGCCGTACTTGTCGACGATGTCCTTCAGCTCGTCGCGGACGATCTGCCGCTGCCGGCCGGGCTTGGCGAGGATGTCCTGCAGGTCGGCGATCTCGCGTTCGATCTCGGCGGCTTCGTCGATGATCCGCTGCCGTTCGAGCGCCGCCAGCCGGCGCAACTGCAGGTCGAGGATCGCTGTGGACTGGATCTCGTCGATCTCGAGCAGCTGCATGAGCCCGGTGCGGGCGTCGTCGGCGGACTGCGAGCTGCGGATGAGCGCGATCACGGCGTCGAGCTGGTCGAGGGCCTTCAGGTAGCCGCGCAGGATGTGGGCGCGCTCTTCCTTCTTGCGCAGCCGGTACCGCGTCCGCCGGACGATGACCTCGACCTGGTGTTGGACGTAGAGCGTGACGAACTGGTCGAGCCGCAGGGTGCGGGGAACGCCGTCGACGATCGCCAGCATGTTCGCGCCGAAGGTCGTCTGCAGCTGCGTGTGCTTGAACAGGTTGTTCAGGACGACCTTCGCGACCGCGTCGCGCTTGAGCGTGACGACGATCCGCATGCCGATGCGGTTCGACGACTCGTCGTTGATCTCGGCGATCCCCGCGACCTTGCCGTCCTTGGCGAGCGTCGCGATCGACTCGAGCAGGTTGTCGGGGTTGACCTGATACGGCAGTTCCGTGACGACGAGGATGGTGCGGCCCCGGTGGTCCTCCTCGACCGTGACGACCGCCCGCATCCGGATCGACCCGCGGCCGGTGCGGTAGGCGTCCTCGATCCCCTCGCGGCCGACGATGAGCCCGGAGGTCGGGAAGTCCGGCCCGGGAACGAGCTCGATGAGCCTGTTGAGCAGTTCCTCCTCGGTCGCGTCCGGATGATCCAGCGCCCAGGTGACGCCCGACGCCACCTCGCGCAGGTTGTGCGGCGGGATGCGGGTGGCCATCCCGACGGCAATCCCCTCGGAGCCGTTGACCAACAAATTCGGGATCCGCGCCGGCAGGATGACCGGCTCGACCGTGTTGCCGGCGTAGTTCGGGACGAAATCGACGGTCTCCTCGTCGATGTCCCGCAGCATCTCCATGGCCAGGTTCTGCAGCCGGCACTCGGTGTACCGGTAGGCCGCCGCCGGGTCGTTGCCGGGAGAGCCGAAGTTGCCCTGCGGGTCGATCAGCGGGTAGCGCAGCGACCACGGCTGGGCCATCCGCACCAACGCGTCGTACAGCGCCGAGTCGCCGTGCGGGTGGTAGTTGCCCATGACGTCGCCGACGACCCGGCCGCACTTGACGTAGTTGCGGTCCGGCCGGAAGCCGGAGTCGTACATGCCGTAGAGGATCTTGCGGTGCACCGGCTTGAGGCCGTCACGCACGTCCGGCAGCGCGCGGCCGACGATGACCGACATCGCATAGTCGATGTAGCTGCGCTGCATCTCCGTCTGGATGTCGACGGGCTCCACGCGATCGCCCGGCCCACCCCCGGTGATGTCAGTCGTGTCGGTCACTCGCTACTCCGTTCAATCGCTTGGTTGCGTTGGGAGCGGGGTTGAGATGGGGTTGAGATGCGGGCGACTCGCATACCGCTCGCGCCTTCGGCGCGAGCCCGCCAGACCCGGCCCCCCCCGGGGCCCC
>JAICIE010000215.1 GCA_025924515.1 Jatrophihabitans sp.
CTCGCGGCGCATCTCCTGGAGGAACTCGTGGATCCGCGGCCCGCAGAGGTAGGACGCCGAGCCGTCGCCGAGCGTGCCCCCGGGCAGCGGCGGGCCGTCGTGCAGGGCGCCGTCCGGGGCGACGTCCTTGGAGAGCATGTTGACGACGTCCATGCGGAAGCCGTCGACCCCGCGGTCGAGCCACCACCGCATCATCGCGTAGACGGCCTGCCGCACCGCCGGGTTCTCCCAGTTGAGGTCGGGCTGCTTGCGGGTGAACAGGTGCAGGTAGTACTCGCCGCTGGCCTCGTCGAGCGCCCACACCGGGCCGGAGAAGAACGACCGCCAGTTGGTCGGCTCGGCGCCGGGCTGCCCCGCTTCGAACCCGGCTCGCGGCGGCCGCCACCAGTACCAGTCCCGCTTGGGGGAGTCCGTTCCGGATCGGGATTCGATGAACCACGGGTGCTCGTCGCTGGTGTGGTTGACCACGAGGTCCATCACCAGCCGCATGCCGCGCCGGTGCAGCGCCGCGGTCAGCTCGTCCAGCTGGGCGAGCGAGCCGAACAGCGGGTCGACGTCCTGGTAGTCGCTGATGTCGTAGCCGTTGTCGGCCTGGGGCGACGGGTAGACCGGCGAGAGCCACAGGACGTCGACGCCGAGGTCGGCCAGGTGGTCGAGGCGCTGCAGGACGCCGCCGAGGTCGCCGATCCCGTCGCCGTCCGAGTCCTGGAACGAGCGCGGATAGACCTGGTAGACGACGGCTCGTTTCCACCAGGGTGCGTCCACGCCGCCCGACGCTAGCGATGCCGACCTGCTGGCGCGCTGCTTGGATGGGCCTGCGCTGCTTGGATGGATCTGGCGCCGGGACCGCCCCGCGCGCAGGAGGGAGAACCGTGGCCGAGCTCAGCCGACCGGACGTCGACCCGCCCAGCGGCCCGGCCCCCGACGATCTGGTGATCGAGGACCTCGTCGTCGGCGACGGCCCCGAGGCGACCGCCGGCAGCCTGGTCAGCGCCCACTACGTCGGCGTCACCCATGACGGCGGCGAGCAGTTCGACGCCTCGTGGGACCGAGGCGACCCGCTGGAGTTCCGGCTGGGCGTGGGCATGGTGATCCAGGGGTGGGACGACGGCATCGCCGGGATGCGGGTCGGCGGCCGCCGCCGGCTGACGATCCCGCCGCAGATGGCCTACGGGGACCGCGGCGCCGGCGGCGTCATCAAGCCGGGGGCGACGCTGGTGTTCGTCGTCGACCTGGTCGGGGTCCGCTGAGCTCGCGCGGTTGACGGCGAGGGCCGTGGGGCACCGCAGGCGGCATGAGCCGGCCGGACGATCCCGCGGAGCAGCTCGCGAACGACGACCAGGGCGAGGGCGGCTTCCCGGAACACGACTCGGGCGGCGAGAGCACCGGCACCGTGGTCCTCGCCGGGGCGGTGAACCTGGCGATCGCCGGGGCCAAGTTCCTCGGCGGCATGATCAGCCACTCCTCGGCGATGATGTCCGAGGCGGCGCACTCGGTCGCCGACACGATCACCGAGGTGCTGCTCTTCGTCGCGCTCAAGCGCGGCAACAAGGCACCGGACGACCGGCACCCGTTCGGCTACGGCCGGGAGACCTACTTCTGGGCGTTCCTCGCCTCGCTGGCCACGTTCCTGGCCGGTGCCTGCTTCTCGGTGTTCCAGGGCATCCTGACCATCACCACCGGCGAGAAGGAGGGCTCGCCGCTGATCTCCTACATCGTGCTGGCGGTCGCCTTCGTGCTGGAGTCGATCTCGCTGAGCAAGGCGGTGCGGCAGGTCCGGGGCGCGTCGCACCGGTGGCAGATCACGCCGCGGCAGTACCTGGACGCGACCACCGACACCACCGTCAAGGCGGTCACCTTCGAGGACAGCGCCGCGCTCGTCGGCCTGGTCCTCGCCGCGCTGGGCCTGTTCCTGGAGCAGATCACCGGCTCCGCGGTCTGGGACGGGATCGCGGCGATGCTCATCGGTGTGCTGCTCTTCGTCGTGGCGATCGCGCTGGCGCGGTCCAACGCCTCGCTGCTGATCGGCCAGGCAGCCGCGCCCAAGATCGAGGAGGAGCTCAAGCGGGAGATCCGCGAACTCCGGTACGTCGACGACGTCCCCTTCCTGATCACCACGGTGATCGGCCCTGGGCAGCTGGTGGTCGCGGCCAAGGTCGACTTCTCCGACGACGCGAGCGTCGCCGACATCGAGCGCACCGCGGACGAGGCGGAGCGGCGCCTGGTCGGCCGGCACTCCGGCGTCCGCTACGTCTTCCTCGATCCCACGGCCGGCCAGGGCGCCCGGATTCAGGCCCACCGCCCCGACGGGAGCTGACCTCCGGAATGCGATCCGGTGGTTGAACGTTCACCCGGGCGTGCAGATCGAGGTGTGGTCCGACGTCGTGTGTCCCTGGTGCTTCATCGGCAAGCGGAGGTTGGAGACGGCGCTCGAGCGCTTCCCGCACCGCGACCAGGTCGAGGTGATCTGGCGGTCGTTCCAGCTGGACCCGACCATCCCGGAGGGCGAGACGCACCCGACGCTGCCCGCGCTGGCCGCCAAGTACGGCCGCAGCGTCGACGAGATGCGGGCCATGCAGGGCCAGGTCGAGCAGGTCGCCGCCGGTGAGGGGCTGGACTACCACCTTGCGGACGGCGTCAGCGGCAACACCACCCTCGCGCACGAGCTGCTGCACCTGGCGGCCGAGCACGACCTGCAGGGCGCCATGAAGGAGCGCCTGCTGCACGCGCACTTCGAAGAGGCGCGCTCGGTGTTCGACGTCGACGCGCTCGTCGCTCTCGGCGTCGAGGTCGGACTGGACGAGGCCGAGATCCGTGCGGCGCTGACCGACCGCCGGTACCGCACCGCCGTCCAGCAGGACGCCGCGACCGCGCAGGCGCTCGGCGCGAACGGCGTCCCGTTCTTCGTCGTCGACCGCAAGTACGGCGCGGCCGGCGCGCAGCCGGCCGAACTGCTGCTGCAGGTGCTCGAGCGCGCCTGGGCCGACGAGCACCCGCTGATCACCGTGCCCGCCGCCGACGGCTGCGAAGGCGACAACTGCGCCGTCTGACGCACCGGACGAGGCGTCCGGAACCCGCCGGACACGGCCGGCCGGCGAGCGCAGTGTTGTCCCATGACCAGCGACGCCGTGGTGACCGCGCCGGACGTGATGCCCCTCGAGTTCGTGCCCCTGCTGCGGCCCGGCATCGGATCAGATGCGCGGGTCCGGATCGATGCGGAGGGCGGGGCCCCGCTGCGCTGCTGCCTGCGGGACAGCCGGCCGGGTGAGCGCATCGCGTTGATCGCGATCGCGGCCGACGGGCCGCGGGGCGCCTACCGGGAGACCGGCCCGGTGTTCGTGCACGCCGACCCCTGCCCGGGGCCCGCGCAACCCGGCTACCCCGCGGACTTCCGCCGGCGCGCGCAGGTCTTCCGGGCCTACGACTGGTCCGGCTGCATCTCCGGCGGAACGGTGGTCCCGGCCGGGTCGGGGCAGGAAGAGGCCGCCCGGCAGTTGCTCAGCGACCCGCGGGTGGCCTTCGTGCAGACGCGCAACGTCGTCTTCGGCTGCTACATGCTCACGATCCGCCGGGCCTGAGCTCGGATCCCGTCGCGGGCCGGCGCAAGCCGCGACCGCCCAGCGCGGCCATCGCCGCCGCCATCCCGAGTCCCGCGACGACCACCGGCGTCTCGACCGGATCCCAGTGCCGCAGGTGGGCCCGGTCGAACCGTTCGACCAGGTAGCCGCCGGTCATCAGCGCGCCGAGCACGGTCAGGTCTCGGACCGCCCGCCGGTCGCCACGTCTGGCCAGCCGGATCGTCGACCCGAGCTGGGCCATCAGCATGGTCACCGGTGCGCTGTACGCCGTCCCCATGACCGCCGCATCGCGGCCGACGTGCTCGGGGGAGCCGTGCCAGACCGGGCCGTCGAATCGTGCCGGCGTCCAGACGTCGTAGTGGCGGCGGCGGCGCAGCGCGACCACCAGCCCGGTCACCCCGGCGGCGAGCTGGGTCGCGGAGACGACGAGGA
>JAICIE010000216.1 GCA_025924515.1 Jatrophihabitans sp.
CGTCGTGAAGATCTCGCTGCGCTTGGTCGGGATCGTGGTGTTGCGCTCGATCAGCTTGGTCATGATCCCGCCCTTGGTCTCGATGCCGAGGGAGAGCGGGGTGACGTCGAGCAGCAGGACGTCCTTGACCTCGCCGCGGAGCACGCCGGCCTGCAGCGCGGCGCCGACGGCGACGACCTCGTCCGGGTTGACGCCCTTGTTGGGCTCCTTGCCGCCGGTCAGCTCGCGGACCAGGTCGGTCACGGCCGGCATGCGGGTCGAGCCGCCCACCAGGACGACGTGGTCGATCTGGCTCACCGAGATGCCGGCGTCCCGGACCACCTGGTTGAACGGCGCGCGGGCGCGCTCCAGGAGTTCCTGGGTCATGCGCTGGAACTCGGCGCGGGTGATCGTGACGTCCAGGTGCAGCGGGCCCTCGGCGCCGGCCGTGATGTACGGCAGGTTGATGTTGGTCGACTGCGCGCCCGACAGCTCGATCTTGGCCTTCTCGGCGGCCTCGCGGAGCCGCTGCATGGCCAGCTTGTCCTTGGACAGGTCGATGCCGTGCTGAGCGTTGAAGGTCTTGACCAGGTGGTCGACGACCTTCTGGTCCCAGTCGTCGCCGCCGAGGTGGTTGTCGCCGGCGGTCGCCTTGACCTCGATGACGCCGTCGCCGATCTCCAGCAGGGAGACGTCGAAGGTGCCGCCGCCGAGGTCGAAGACCAGGATGGTCTGCTCGCTCTCGCCCTTGTCGAGGCCGTAGGCCAGCGCGGCGGCCGTCGGCTCGTTGACGATGCGCAGGACGTTGAGGCCCGCGATCTCGCCGGCCTCCTTGGTGGCCTGGCGCTGCGCGTCCTCGAAGTAGGCGGGGACGGTGATCACCGCGTCGCTGATCTGCTCGCCGAGGTAGGTCTCGGCGTCCCTCTTGAGCTTCTGCAGGATGCGGGCGCTGATCTCCTGCGGGGTGTAGTGCTTGCCGTCGATCTCGCCGGTCTTCCAGTCGGTGCCCATGTGCCGCTTGACGCTGCGGACGGTGCGGTCGACGTTGGTGACCGCCTGGTTCTTCGCCGACTGGCCGACGAGGACCTCGCCGTTCTTCGCGAAGGCCACGACTGACGGCGTGGTGCGCGAACCTTCGGCGTTCGCGATGACCGTCGGCTCGCCGCCCTCGAGGACGGAGACGACGGAGTTGGTGGTGCCGAGGTCGATGCCGACCGCTCGAGCCATGGAGATGGCCTCTCTTCCGTTGTGTGCTGGGATGGTGCTGGCTGCTTCGGTGGTCGAGCGCCCTTGCGCCGGGTCGACTCAACTTTCCTGCCCAGCCTAACGGCAGGCCTCGGCCCTGTGTTCCCGGGAACGAGACCTTCTTCCCCGCCCCCTTGCTCACCACCGCCGCCCCACGATCAGCTGGGCTCACCGTGTTGTGTCCTGGTTCACGGTCGGCGCTGAGCCAGGACGCCGCACGGTGAGCCAGGACGTCGGGAGCGGCTGGTCAGGCGGCGGAGGCGTCGTCCCCCGGTTCGCGACAACGGACGACGGTGAAGCGTCGCGGACCCACCATCGGGACGGCGAGCATGCCGCGGAGCCGTTCGGTCAGGACCGACCACCGGCTCCCGAGGTCCGCGTTGACCACGCGAAGAACCCGCACGTCGAGGCCGCGGATGGCGTCTTCTCGCCGCTTCTCGTCCCACAACACGTCGGTCGGTGATCGACCGTTGGTGGGATCCGAATACTTGACCCGGCCGTCGAACTCGATCGCCACGGCCGCCTCTTCGTACCAGGCGTCGACGCGGCCGATGAATCCGCGAGCGTCGTGAAGCTCGACCTGCAGTTCGGGGGCCGGGAAACCGCTACCGAGCAGACGCAGCCGACCCCTGCTCTCCAGCCCGGACTCCGCCCTGCCATCGGCGAACGAGAGCGCGCGGCCCGCGTTGCCCACGCCCACCCAGTGGCGAGCGAAATGCACAGCCGCCTCCAACTGCACGCGCGAGACCATCCGTCCGTGTAGCGCCGCATCCATCGCGACGACGGCATCGACGAGCGACCACTCGCGCGCGCAGTCCACCAGCGTTCGGGCCGGCGAAGTGACCCGGAAGAGCTCGAACCGTTCCAGATCTGCGCCGGGCAGCGTTGCCCGAGCCACCCGGTATCCCCGGCCTTCCCGCCACTGGATCTCGTCACTGAGCCGCACGATGTCGGATGCGGATCCTGGCAGTTCGAGGCGGTGCAGCCGTGCCGCCGACTCGTGACTCAGAACGGGCGCATCACCCAGCGCGACGAGCACCGCGACGCAGTCGAGCAGGTGCGCCGTCCGGGAATCGGCTCGGAGCTCGGCTGCGCGACGCGTCTCGATGTAGATGCCGCGCCGCAACCGGGTCCACTCCCGCGATTTCAACCGCGAACGAACCTCGTCCGGACGGTATCCCGCTCGGCGGGCGTCCTCTGCGGTGAAGACGCCGAGTTGGCGATCGGCGGTGGCTCGGAGTTCCGGGTGCACCGGCGCAGTGTCAGCGTTCGCGGGGCATTCGGGGGCCGGCCCGGCCGAGGTTGTGGACAACGCCGTCCCGCTCCGCGCAGGGGAGACGACCTGGCCCAACGAGATCCTGGCTCACCGTGCAGCGTCCGGGCTCACCGCGCACCGTGAGCCTGGACACCGCATTGTGAGCCCAGCTGATCGTGGGGCGACGACGTGTCGCCGGGGCGCGGCGGCCGGCCGGGTTACCCCTAAGTAGCCTGAGAGCCGGTCGCTGTCGCGCGATGTCCAGACCACCCCGGAGGCTGACTGTCCATGATGACGATCCGCATCGTCCTCGGCTCGCTGCTGACGGTGGCAGCCCTCGCCGTGGCCGGCCGACGGGTGTGGTGGCTGTTCCGTCTCATCCGCTCCGGGCAACCGGTCAACAACCGCCTCGACGATCCGACCAGCCGCGCGGAGACCGAGGTCGTCGAGGTCATCGGCCAGCGCCGGCTGCTGAAGTGGACCGTGCCCGGCTTCGCGCACGCTTTCACCTTCTGGGGCTTCATCATCCTGGGCCTGACGATCATCGAGGCCTGGGGCGCCCTCTACGACGACGAGTTCGCGATCCCGTGGATCGGTCGCTGGGGGTGGATCGGCTTCCTGGAGGACTTCTTCGCCGTCGCCGTCCTCTGCGGCATCGTGACGTTCGGGATCATCCGCTACAAGCAGCACCCCAGTCGAAAGCAGCGCAGCAGCCGCTTCTACGGCTCGCACAACCGGCCGGCCGAGATGATCCTGGTGATGATCTTCTTCGTCGTCGCGACCCTGCTGATCTACCGCGCGGCGCAGATCAACACCGGGCACTTCCCGTTCCAGGACGACGGCTGGGCGGCGTTCGCCTCGAAGCTCGTGTCGCTTCCCCTGGCGCCGCTGGGCCACAGCGTCAACCTGGCCCTCGAGACCGCCTTCGTGCTGGCCAACGTCGCGGTCATCCTGGCGTTCCTCGTCCTGGTCACGTACTCCAAGCACCTGCACATCGGGACCGCGCCGATCAACGTCGCCACCAAGCGGCGGCCGGACGGGCTGGGGCCGCTGCTGCCCATGGAGTCCGGTGGCAAGCCGATCGACTTCGAGGATCCGGACGAGGACGCCGTCTTCGGCCGCGGCAAGATCGAGGACTTCACGTGGAAGGGAATGCTGGACTTCGCCACGTGCACCGAGTGCGGGCGGTGCCAGAGCCAGTGCCCGGCGTGGAACACCGGCAAGCCGCTGTCCCCGAAACTCGTCATCATGGACCTTCGCGACCACCTGTTCGCCAAGGCGCCCTACATCCTCGGTGAGAAGGAGACCCCGGAGGAGGTTCCCGACTTCTCCGACGCCATCGCGGGCGAGCGGCACCACGCGGTCGCCGAGTCCGGCTACCCGCGCATCCTCGGGTCGGGCCCCGACCAGTACCACCGCCCGCTGGTCGGCACGCTCGAGGAGGGCGGGGTCA
>JAICIE010000217.1 GCA_025924515.1 Jatrophihabitans sp.
CCCGGGTCGGTGTTGGCGGCCCCCGTTGGGGTGCGGGCCTCCTCCGTTCCCGGCGGGCTGCCGAGCTCGTCCCGCGTCTGGCTGCTGCGCCACGGCGAGACGGAATGGAGCC
The DNA here is from genome assembly GCA_025924515.1 of Jatrophihabitans sp. Taxonomy (GTDB): domain Bacteria; phylum Actinomycetota; class Actinomycetes; order Mycobacteriales; family Jatrophihabitantaceae; genus JAICIE01. The sequence goes on from JAICIE010000217.1 coordinate 113, forward strand.
GCAGCGGACAGCACACCGGACGCACCGACCTGCCCCTCACCGAACGCGGGATCGAAGAGGCACGGGCGCTCGCGCCGACGGTTGCCGAGCTCGATCCCTGCCTGGTCCTCTGCAGCCCGCTCCAGCGGGCCCGTCGCACCGCCGAGCTCGCGGGCCTACACGTCGACGGCATCGACGACGACCTTGTCGAGTGGAACTACGGCGACTACGAGGGACGCACGACGGCCGAGATCCGCGAGCACGATCCGGACTGGACGGTCTTCCGCGGCCCGAATCCCGGCGGCGAGGAGGCCGAGGCGGTTGCAACCCGTGCCGACCGGGTGCTGCGACGGGTGGTCGACGCGCTGACCGGTTCGGCCGGCCGGCCGGTGGTGCTGATCGGCCACGGACACTTCTCCCGGGTTCTGGGCGTACGGTGGATCGGTTATCCGGCTACGGCCGGCACTTCTTTCCAGCTCGACTCGGCGGCCCCATCCGTCCTCGGCGTCCAGCACGGTGCGCCGGTGATCGTGCACTGGAACATGCCAAACCCGCACTCGACGAGGGGACGCCCTAGGTGACCAGCGCGACCGACCGCCTAGACGGCGCTGTGGTGGAGATGCGCGTACCCGCTGACGGCGCGTTCGTGGCCCCGTTGCGGCTCACCGCGGCGAGCCTCGCAGCGCGCTGCGACCTCACTGTCGACGACATCGAGGACCTCCGGCTCGCGGTCGACGAGGCATGCGCTTTACTGCTGCCGCATGCCGATTACGGCGGGGTCCTCGACGCGTCCTTCGTCCTGGCCCCGGGAACCCTCGCCGTGACCGCGGCGGTGCTCTCGAGTGACGACGCCGACGCCGAGCGGAGCGGGTTCGCCTGGACCGTCCTGTCGGCGCTGGCCGAGGTGGACGTCACCTCCAAGGAAGGCCGGCTCTCGATCACCGTGACCAAGCGACGCGAGGCCATCGACTCGTGACGATCAACTCTCCTTCTCGGAGGGCGACGCAGGACGCCGGCGGCGAGCACATCAACGCCTCCGCGCTGCTGGCGGAGATGCACCAGCTCGGCGCGGACGATCCCCGGCGCAAGCCTCTGCGCGATCAGCTCGTGGCGTTGCACATGCCGCTTGTCGTCTACCTCGCCCGTCGGTTCTCCGGCCGCAACGAGCCGATGAACGACCTGGTGCAGGTCGGCTCGATCGGGTTGATCAAGGCGATCGACCGATTCGATCCGGAACGGAAGCTGGAATTCTCGACGTACGCGACGCCGACGATCCTCGGCGAGCTCAAGCGGCACTTCCGCGACACCGGCTGGCTCATCCACGTTCCGCGGCGCGCGCAGGAACTGCAGACGACGCTCAACGCCGCGCGTGCGGATCTCAGCCAGGAACTCGGGCGGGCTCCCACGGTGGCCGAGCTGGCCGCCCGGATCGACGTCGAAGAGGACGCGGTCGTCGAGGCCCTCGACGCGGCGCGCGCCTATTCGGGCGTCCCTCTGGACGTCCTGGCCCCGCCCGGCGAGACCGTACCGGAGCACCCGATCCTCGGGGTGACCGACGACGGCTACGAACAGGTGGAGCAACGGGCGGTCCTGCGCGACGTCATCGCCAAGCTGCCCGAGTCGGAGCGGGAGATCCTGCTGCTGCGGTTCGTGGCCAACAAGACCCAGACCGAGATCGCGGCAATCGTGGGCGTCTCGCAGATGCAGGTCTCGCGCCTGGTGGCACGCGGCCTGAAACGGCTGCGGCAGAACCTGGGTGCGCCGGAACCCGAGCCCGGCGCCCCGCGATCCAGACGCTCCTGACGCCTCCGGGCAGCACTAGGAGCCCGGCGGCTCCCTGTCGAGCACGGCCCGGGCCGGCGGGCTGAACAACAGGAACAGCACGGCCAGCGCGACTACCAGCAATGGCCCGCCGTACTCGACGAGCCCGGCCTGGAACGCCAAGCTGTAGGCCACGGGCAGAGCCAGCAACTCCAGCACGACGACGGGGGTGCGAGCCGCGGGCCGCAGGCGCAGCAAGGCGCGTGCGGCCGCTGCGAGCACCGCCGCGCCGGCCAGCGCCATAACAGCGCCGAGCACGGCTCCCGCGAGACTTGTCGGCCGGCCGACGACGGTCTTGACCAGCAGCAGCACCGCAGTCGCCACGAGTCCTACCGCTTCCCCCCAGATCAAAACGGTGGCGACCCGGATCTGGCCCGGGACGGCGGAAGGCGTCCCCGGCGCGTCCTCTGCCACGGCTCGACGATAACCGCACGGGTAGGCTTCGACCTCATGTCCGGCGGCCGGGTTCTGCTGATCGCCAACCCCCGGGCCACCGCTATGACCGCGCGGGAACGCAACGTGCTCGAGCGGGCGTTGGCCGGCACCGCCGACGACGTCGAGGTCGCCGAGACCGAGAACCGAGGTCATGCGGCGGCGCTGGCCTGTCGGGCGATGCGCACCGGCGCGGAGGCCGTTGTCGCCATGGGCGGGGACGGCACGATCAACGAGGTCGTCAACGGGCTGCTCACCGACGGCGTCCACGACGGCGTGCCCGCGCTGGGCATCGTTCCGGCCGGGTCGACCAATGTTTTTGCGCGAGCCCTGGGCCTGCCCAACAGCCCGATCGAGGCAACCGGTGCGCTGTTGGAGGCCCTGCGCTCGGGCTCCCGGCAGGCGGTGAGCCTGGGCCGCGTCGATGAGCGCTGGTTCGTTTTCGCCGCCGGCATCGGCTTCGACGCGGCGGTCGTCGCGGCGGTCGATCGGCGGCGGCGGCGGGGCACGCGGTCCACCCACGCCCTCTACGCCCGGGTTGGGGTCCGGCAGTTCTTCGCCTCCGATCGCCGTCGCCCTCAACTGCACGTCGAGTTGCCGGGCGGGGAGCGCATCGACGACGTGTACTTCGCGCTGGTTACCAACACCGACCCGTGGACGTTCGTCGGAAACCGGCCGCTGCACCCGACTCCGCACACCGATTTCGGCAACGGGCTCGGCCTCTACGCCCGGCGGCGGATGGCCGCGGCCGGCGTGCTGTGGAGCGTCGCTCGGATGTCTGGTCCGAACCCGCGGGTGGGGACGCGCGGCGCGGCTGTCCGGCACGACCTGGAGGAGCTCACCATCCTCGCCGACGCGCCCCTCCCGGTGCACGTGGACGGCGAATTCGTCGAAACCCGCGAGAAGCTGTCGTTGCGCAGTGTCGCGCGCGCGCTCGCAGTCCTCGCCTGAGCCGGCGCTGAGCCGCAGACCCGCTGGCGCGTACGGCTGAGCGTCGGCCGAGCCGGTCGCGGTGAACTCGCCCGAAAATCTTCGGATTTGGGCTGTGCGGATGTGCACAAATTGCGTAGCGTCGGGCGCGAGGTACTTGCCCGTCCCGTGGGTATGGACCAGTGTGACTCAGGACAGCTGAGCAGCCCCCGGGTGAGCAACCGCACAAGGACGGGAAGCCCTTGAACTGCGCGGACGCTCGTGAAAGTATTCACAAGCGCGGACCGGCGCGGGAGTCGTGCGCTGGTCATGGTGAGTGAGGAGAGAAGAGGACGATGGATTGGCGTCACCGCGCGATCTGCCGTGACGAGGACCCGGAGCTGTTCTTCCCGATCGGCAACACCGGGCCCGCGCTGCTGCAGATCGAACATGCCAAGGCAGTCTGCCGTCGCTGTCCCGTGCTCCAAGAGTGCCTCGCGTGGGCGCTCGAGAGCGGTCAGGACGCCGGCGTCTGGGGCGGATTGTCCGAGGACGAGCGGCGCGCGCTCAAGCGGCGCAACGCCCGGGCCCGGGCCCGATTGGCCTAATACCTC
>JAICIE010000218.1 GCA_025924515.1 Jatrophihabitans sp.
CGCACTGATCGGAGTGATGTCCGACGCCGTCGCGGCGGCCGCAAGAGTGCCGGCCGCAGCGGTGCGGCGTGCGGCGATGCTGCGCGGTGACCTGCCGGCCGTCGCCGAGGCCGCGCTCACCGGCGGCGAACAGGCACTGCAACGATTCGCGCTGACCGTGGGGCAGCCGATCGGTCCGATGCTGGCGCAGACGGCTACGTCCGTTGCCGACGCGCTCGACCGGTTGCACGGCACCGCGGTGCTCGAGGCGAAACTCGACGGCGCCCGGATCCAGGTGCACCGCCGCGGGGGCGAGGTGCGTATCTTCACCCGGTCCCTCGACGACGTCACCGCTCGGCTGCCGGAGATCGTCGACGTCGTCCTGGCCCTGCCGGTTTCGACGCTGATCGCCGACGGCGAGGCCATCGCGCTGAAGCCCGACGGTCGGCCGCACCCGTTCCAGGTCACCGCGTCGCGCTTCGGTCGTCGCGCCGACGGCGCCCGTGCCGGGCTCGTCCTTCGACCGTTCCTCTTCGACGTCCTGCATCTCGACGGACGCGACCTCCTCGACCTGCCGACCACCGACCGGCTCGCGGCTCTCGACGACGTGGTCCCCGCCGAATTCCGGGTCGGCCGCCTGCTCACCGCCGACGTCGCGGCGGCACAGGACTTCCTGCATCGCACGTTGACCGCCGGGCACGAGGGTGTCATGGCGAAATCGCCGCAGGCGCCGTACGAAGCCGGCCGACGCGGTGCCGGCTGGTTGAAGGTCAAGCCGGTGCACACTCTCGACCTCGTGGTGCTGGCCGTCGAATGGGGGTCGGGTCGACGGCAAGGAAAGCTGTCGAACATCCATCTGGGCGCACGCGACCCGAGCACCGGCGGATTCGTGATGCTCGGTAAGACCTTCAAGGGCATGACCGACGCCCTGCTGGAATGGCAGACCGCGCGATTCCTCGACCTCGCCGACGGTCCGACCGACGGATACGTGGTGAAGCTGCGTCCTGAGCAGGTCGTCGAGATCGCGTTCGACGGCATGCAACGCTCGTCGCGCTATCCGGGCGGGATGGCGCTGCGCTTCGCGCGGGTGGTGCGCTACCGCGACGACAAGACAGCGGACGAGGCCGACACCATCGACACCGTCCGGCTGCTGCACGACGGATGAGCGGCGAGGAGGAACGCGACGGCGTCCGGCTGACCCACCTCGATCAGGAACTGTTCGAGGGGGCGGGCGCGACCAAGCGGAATCTTGTCGACTACCTCGACGCGGTGAGTGTGCCGCTGATCGAGGCTCTCCACGACCGGCCCCTGTCGGTGATCCGCGTGCTGCGTGACCAGCCGCCGTTCATGCAGAAGAACCTCCCGAAGTACACCCCGTCCTGGGTGCGTCGGGTCGACATCTGGTCCGAGTCGTCGCGGCGAAGCGTCTCCTACGCCCTGTGCAATGACCGGCGCACCCTGCTGTGGTTCGCCAACCAGCGCGCCGTGGAGTTCCACCCGACCCTGTTCCGCGTCGGCGCCGAGGACGAGCCGAGCTGGCTCGTCCTCGACCTGGATCCGCCCGAGGGCGCCGCCTTCGGCCTCGTCGTGCAGGTGGCGCACCTGGTCGGTGAGACGCTCGCCGAAGCCGGGTTGGCGGCAGCGGTCAAGACGAGCGGCGCCAAGGGTCTGCACGTCGTGGTTCCGGTCACCGGCGCGACCACCGAGCAGGTCGCAGCGGCGACTCGCGCGCTCGCCGCGCGCGCCGAGCGCCGCGACCCGGCGCTCGCCACGACGGCGTTCGTGCGCGACGACCGGCACGGCCGGGTCTTTCTCGACTCCACCCGCGCCGGTGGCGCCACGGTCGTTGCCGCCTACAGCCCGCGCGTGCGCACCGGCACTCCGGTCTCGTTCCCGGTCGCCTGGAGCCGACTGGACGGCATCGCTCCGCGCGATTTCACCGTGCGCACCGCTCCGGCAGTGCTTGGCGGCCGGGATCTGTGGCGAGAGCTTCTGCCTGAACCGCAGCGATTGGCAGAAAGCCTGATCGATGAGGGAAGGCGAATTCCGATCGCGCGTGTGCAGGCGATGCACGAGGGAAAACGGCGGGCGCGAGCGCGCCGACAGAGCAGTCAGGATCCCTGATCGGGTAGTTCGCCGTGCTGATGCACGTATTGGGCGACTTCCGGCAGTGACTTGCGCAGTTCACGTGCCGAGCTGTGCAGCCGGGCATATGCAGCCGCCGTGTTGATTCCGTGCGCGCCCATCAGGATCCCGACGGCGACGCCGATCTCGCGATGCACCTCCCCGGACCGTCGCTGCGACAGCGGCTCGTCGAACAGATAGGTGGTGAAGAGGGCTAGCGAACAGTAGGCGGCGAAGATGGCGCCGGTCGTGATCGCGAGCTCGTCGAACGCGTACGGCCAATCGGTGTAGAAACTCAAGGCCGCCCGCCGGCCCCGTCCCAGATAAAGCCGATAGCTGAGCAGGCTGCGGATGCCCGTCTCCTCGGTGACCCGCGTCCCGTAGTCCGGCCAGCGCTCGTCGTCGGGCAGGTCGTCACAGACCACCAGGTCATTGCTGTCGAGGATGTCCAGGGCCGGTCCTTGCCCGGTCTCGCGTCTGATCCGGTCGATCCGCTCGCCGACGTCGTCCGTGGCGGCCACGGTGATCGGCCCGCGGTCGTCGACCATGACCAGTCCGGTGCTGCGGCTGCGGGGAACGCAGCGCAGCGCGACCTCGACGATCCGATCCGGCGACAACTGCGCCTGTTGCCCGTGATAGAACGCCTCGACGAGCTCGCCGAAGATCTCAGCGAGCTCGGCCAGGGCCGCGAACTCGTCGGGATTGGCCTCGGGAAACACGGGTCAGACGGACAGTTTCGGCAGCGGCAGCAGGCCGGGGCGGCGCTTGCGCCGCAGCAGCACCCGCCGGGTGCCGTCCGTGTACCGCTGCACCCGGGCGAGTTCCCAGCCGCCGAACTCAGCATGCAGCGACAGTTGCACCGCCGCGCTCAGCCGCCCCACGTCGGCCGGGATCCGCAGCGGCGCGTACTCCCAATCGGGATCGGCACCGTCCTCAGCAGTACGTGCGCTCATGACCCGCCATTGAACGCCTTCCCGGGCCCCATCTCTACCGGTGCTTCGCCGAACACGAGGGCGAAGTCGCGCAGCGCCACGGCCGGCACCGTCCGGACGCCGGCCAGCTCAGCGAGCGACCCAGCGGGAGGAATCCGCACCGACGCCGAGCCGAGTTGCAGCCCGGCCCTGCCGCGAACCGCGACGCACCGGGCCGCAGCGCCGTCGGGTTGGGCCAGCGTCAAGTCGACCCGCCACCGCCCCGGTGGGCGCACCAACGCGGAGAAGGAACAGCTCGCCAGCGCCCGGCCGTCCCGGGTGGCCGCCTGCACGGACGCTCCGGTCACCGGCACTGACGCGAGTTCCTTCGGCAGCGCCCACAGCTCCCGCCCGCCGTCGCGGGACGCCGCGCTGTCGACCCAGATCCACGGTACGGTGGCGCGCAACCGCAACCCGCGCCGCACCGGCACAGCCACCGCCAGCTCGCGATAGCTCAGTACGCCTCCGGGCCGGTAGGCCACCCAGATGAGGACGGTGGGGCACCATCCGGCCACGTGCACCAACCGGTGCCCCGGTGGGACCGCCGCAGCCAGCGCCCGCGATCGGACCGGCAGGACGGCCGCGTACAGGTCGCCGACCAGACGCCACGGCGGCGGCGGATAGCCCGTCATCGGAGCGTCGTTTCGACCGCGGTCGCCGTCCACGTCCTCACAGGTACTCA
>JAICIE010000219.1 GCA_025924515.1 Jatrophihabitans sp.
CAGGCCCACGACGACCAGCGGAGCAAGCAGGTCGACCGGGCCGGTGCGCCGCATCGGCGGGACGCTCATCCGCCCGTCCTCACCGGGTCAGCCTCAGGTCGTCGCGGCGGTGCACGGAGCTGCGCTCGGACTCCGGCAGGGAGGCGAGCAGCTCGCGCACCGGCTGTCCGGCCAGGTAGGCCTCCGGCTGGACGTCCAGCCAGGGGGCGAGGACGAACGCCCGCTGCGCAGCGCGTGGATGCGGGACGACCAGGTCCGGCTCGTTGCAGCTCACCCCGTCGACGGCAACGAGGTCCACGTCGAGGGTGCGCGGACCCCACCGCTGTTTCCGGGTCCGCTCGGCCGAGTGTTCGGCGGCTTGCGCGCGGCGCAGCCACTCCCGGGCGTCCGCGCGGCGGTCGGATACCAGGGCGACGGCGTTGAGGAAGTCGTCCTGGGGGACCGGACCCCAGGGCGCGGTCTCGTACACCGGCGACACAGCGATCACGGCCGGTCGCAGCAGGTAGAGCGCGAGCTGCAGAAAGCCCAACCGGTCACCGAGGTTGGAGCCGAGCGAGAGCACCGCGGAGGTCATCCGCGCTCCCGGCGGATGTGGACGGAGACGTCGGAGAACGCGAGCGGGATGGGCGCCTGCGGCTTGTGCACGGTCACCTCGGCGGCGCGCACGCGCGGATCGGCCAAGCACACGCCGGCCAGCCGCTCGGCGAGCGTCTCGATCAGGTTGACCGGCTCGCCGGCGACGATCCCGGCCAGCGACTGCGCGAGCGTGCCGTAGTCGACTGTGTCGGACAGGTCGTCCGACTGCGCGGCGCCGCGTGTGTCGACCTCGAGCCGGACGTCGATCCCGAAGATCTGCCCGTCGCGCCGCTCGTGGTCGAACACGCCGTGCCGGCCGCGGACCTGCAACCCGGTGAGCTCGATGTGGTCGGTCATCGCCCGGCATTTCGGATCGCGGTGACGGTGCGGGCAGCGTCGACACTGCGGCGGACCTCGTGCACGCGCACTCCCCAGGCCCCGGCGAGCGCGGCGTAGGCGGTGATCGCGGTGGTGGCGTCCTCCCGGTCACCGACCGGGCGGGACGTGCCGTCGGGTGCGGCCAGGAGGGAACCGAGGAACGCCTTGCGGGACGCACCGATGAGGACGGGCAGCCCCAGCGCGATGAGGGAGTCGAGCGCGGCCAGCAGCGCCCAGTTGTGTGCGGCCGTCTTGGCGAAGCCCAATCCGGGGTCGAGGACGAGGCGGGCGGGGTCGACGCCCGCGGCGACCGCGGCGTCGACCCGGCGGCACAGTTCGCGCCGCACGTCGGCCACCACGTCGTCGTAGCGCGCCAGTTGCTGCATCGAGGCGCTGTGCCCGCGCCAGTGCATGAGGATCCACGGGCAGCCCGCGTCTCTGACCACCCGCGCCATGTCGCAATCGCCGAGGCCGCCGGACACGTCGTTCACGACCTGCGCGCCCGCCGCGAGGGCCGCCTCCGCCACTCGGGCGCGGTAGGTGTCGACGGACACGGGCACGCCCCGCTCGACCAGCGGCCGGATGACCGGGAGCACCCGGCGCAGCTCGTCCTCGGCCGGCACGCGCGGTGCACCGGGACGCGTCGACTCGCCGCCGACGTCGACGAGGTCCGCGCCGTCGGCGCGCAGCCGGGCACCGGCTGCCACGGCATCGTCGAAACTCGGGAACCGGCCGCCGTCGGAGAACGAGTCCGGCGTGACGTTGAGGATCCCGACCACTGCGATCCGGTCGGCGGGAGCTGGCAGCACGGCCGTTACCTGCCGAGGATCAGGCTCAGCGCTTCCGCGCGGCTGCGCGAGTCGGACTTCAGAATGCCGCGCACGGCGGAGGTCATGGTCAGCGAACCCGGCTTGCGGACGCCGCGCATCGCCATGCACAGGTGCTCGGCCTGGACGACGACGATGACCCCGCGCGGCTGCAGTCTGCGCATGACCGCGTCGGCGACCTGGGACGTGAGCCGCTCCTGGACCTGGGGCCGGCGGGCGTAGAGGTCGACGAGGCGGGCGAGTTTGGACAAGCCGGTGATCCGCCCGTCCTCCCCCGGGATGTAACCGACCGCGGCGGCGCCGTGCCAGGGCACGAGATGGTGCTCGCAGGTGGAGTACAGCGGGATGTCCTTGACCAACACCAACTCGTCGTGGTGCTCGTCGAAGGTGGTCTGCAGGACGGCCTCCGGGTCGGTGAACAACCCGGCCATCGTCTCGGCGTACGCGCGTGCCACCCGGGCCGGGGTCTGCCGCAGGCCTTCGCGGTCGGGATCCTCCCCGATCGCGATGAGCAGTTCGCGCACCGCCCGCTCGGCCCGCGCCAGGTCGACTTCGGCGGACGCGTCCTGGCGAACGTCGAGTGAATCCGGATCGACGGCGACCGATCCGGCCGTGTGGGGCGACTCCACGGCCCCGAGCGCGCCTCGCCCGTCGCTCATCGGCTCGCCGGTCCGCCGTCCCTGCCGTCGTAGCCGCCGTACGGTCCCGCGGGCGGGCGCTGTCCGGCAGGTGGCGGCCCGAAGGCGCCGGGCGCGCCCTGCTGGCGCTGCGGTTCGGGCGCGGTCGGCGACGGCTGCACACCGGGGAGCGCGACGCCACCGCCGTTGTTGGGGCTGCCGTTGCTGGAGTTTCCGTTGGCGCCGTTGCTGAGCGCCGCCTTGCGCAGCGACGGCGGCAGGTCGACCGGGGGCCGGTCGCTAGGCGTGCGCTTGCCGAAGGCGGTGAAGGTGTTGTGCGGCGGGCGCTTGCGGACCGGGGCGAGGATCCGCTCCAGGTCGTCCTTGGCCAGCGTCTCCTTCTCGACGAGCTCGACCACCATCGAGTCGAGAACGTCGCGGTACTGCACCAGGATCTCCCACGCCTCGTCGTGGGCGCCCTCGATCAGTTCGCGGACCTCACCGTCGATGTCGGCGGCGATGTCCTCGGAGTAGTCGCGGGTGTGCCCGTAGTCGCGGCCCAGGAACGGCTCGGAATCCTTCTGCCCGTACTTCACCGCGCCGAGCTTGGAGCTCATGCCGTACTCGGTGACCATGGCGCGCGCGAGCCCGGTGGCCTTCTCGATGTCGTTCGAGGCGCCGGTCGTCGGCTCGTGGAACACCAGCTCCTCGGCGGCCCGGCCGCCGAGGGCGTAGACGAGCTGGTCGAGGATCTCCGACCGGGTCTGCGTGTAGCGGTCCTCCAGCGGGAGGACGAGAGTGTGCCCCAGCGAACGCCCGCGGGGCAGGATCGTCACCTTGTGCACCGGGTCGAGGTTCGGCATCGCCCACGCGGCGAGCGCGTGCCCGGATTCGTGGTAGGCGGTGACCCGCTTCTCCTTGTCGCTCATCGCCCGGGTCTTGCGCTCCGGACCGGCGATGACGCGGTCGATCGCCTCTTCCAGCGCCTGGTTGGTGATCAGCCGGCCGTTGTTGCGAGCAGTCAGCAGCGCGGCCTCGTTGATCACGTTGGCGAGGTCGGCGCCCGTGAAGCCGGGGGTGCGTCGTGCGATGATCCCGAGGTCGACGTCGGCGGCGAACGGCTTGCCCTTGGCGTGAACGCGCAGGACGGCCTCGCGGCCGAGCACGTCCGGCGGGCTTACGGCGATCTGCCGGTCGAACCGGCCGGGACGCAGCAGCGCCGGGTCGAGGATGTCGGGTCGGTTGGTGGCGGCAATGAGGATGACGCCGCCCTTGACGTCGAATCCGTCCATCTCGACCAGCAGCTGGTTCAGGGTCTGCTCGC
>JAICIE010000220.1 GCA_025924515.1 Jatrophihabitans sp.
GCCTCATGCACGAGAAGCACCTCTCACGCAAGGCGTTCCTCGCAGGTGGCGGCGCGCTCGTCGTCTCCTACAGCGCGCTTGCCGGCAAGGCGCAGGCCGCGACCGGCAACACGCCGTTCAATGCGCGCGGCCCGGGCGACTTCCTTCCGGACCTGACCCAGGTCGACTCGTGGATTGCGATCACGAAGGACAACAAGGTCATCGTCACGCACGGCGAGCCCGAGTTCGCAGGCACCCCGACCGGGATCCTGATGCTCGTGGCCGAAGAGCTCGACGTGACCATGGACCAGATGGTCTACGCGCACCCCGAGACGTGGCTGAACGCCACGGGCGGGGGCGGCGGCAGCGGCGGCATCTCGGCCCGCTCGACCACGTGTCGTGCGGCGGCCGCAGCGGCCAGGCAGATCATGCTCGGCATGGCGTCGACCCAGCTCGGTGTGCCGGTCTCGTCGCTGAGCGTGTCCGCCGGTGTCGTGTCCGGTGGCGGGAAGACCGTGAAGTACGGAGACCTGATCGGCGGCAAGAACTTCAACTACCAGATGCCGCCCCCGGTCACCGCAGCCGCCGGCTACATCCCGGGCGCGGGCAACACGAAGCCGGTCAGCCAGTACAAGCTCGTCGGGAAGCTGCAGCACCGCATCGACATCCCCGCGAAGGTGATGGGGACGTACACCTACATCCACAACGTCCGCGTTCCGGGCATGATCCACGCCCGCAGCGTCCGGCCGCGTGGTGCGGGTGCGAACGCCTCGCAGAACCACTATCCGCTGAGCGTCGATGCGAGCTCGATCAGCCACATCCCGGGTGCTCAGGTCGTTCAGATCAACAACTTCCTCGCGGTCGTTGCGCCGAGGGAGTACGACGCGATCCAGGCCGCCGCGCAGCTCAAGGTCGTCTGGAAGAACGATCCGAAGTTCGGCTCGGGTTCCTCCGGCAACTACTGGAACTGGCTCCGCAAGGCCGGCGACTCGAACACCGACAACCCGGCCCGCTGGACGGCGGACACCGGCAACGTCCCCGCCACGATGGGGTCGGCCGCTGCCAAGGTGTCGGCGACGTACAGGTACCACTACAACAACTTCGTGCCGATCGGCCCGCATGCAGCGGTCGCCGACGTCAAGGGCACGTCGAGCGCAGTGGTGTACGTCCAGGGGCAGTCGCTGCAAGGGATCCCGCCGAGCCTCTCGCAGATCCTCGGCATATCGGCCCCGAACATCCGCGTCATCTGGTACGAGGGCTCGTCCTCGTACGGCGGCGGCCAGCAGGGCGAGGCTGCCGAGCAGGCGGCGCTGATCTCGCAGAAGGTCGGCAAGCCGGTCCGCCTGCAGTGGATGCGCTGGGACCAGCACGGCTGGGACAGCTACGGCCCGTCGCACATGTACGACGTCACGATGGGCGCGGATTCGACCGGCAAGATCGTCGCCGCCGACTGGGTGGCATACGGCCAGGCCGGCACGACGATCGACACCACGCGTGAGCTGCTCGGGGCGAGTGCCCCCGGCGGCGCGACGTGGCCGGCCGTCCCGCCTTCCGGCGGCCCGACGCCGTCGGACGGCGGCTCGACCGCCACGCCGTACGGCAACACGAACTACGCGTCGAGCTATCAGTTCCAGCGCCGGGTGCTGGCCAAGACGCAGCCGTTCTACGGCGGGTCGCTGAAGATCAGCGCCCTCCGGGCTCCGAATGCCCCGCAGTCCTACTTCGCCAGCGAGCAGATCGTGGACGAGCTCGCGCACGCGTTGAAGATGGACCCGGTTGCGTTCCGGCGTCAGAACATCGACCCGAAGACGACCATCGGCGCCCGGTGGCTCTCCGTGCTCGATGCGGCGACGATCGCCGCGGGCTGGAAGCCGAAGGTCGCCGCGTCGGCCCTGAAGAGCGGCGACGTCGTCACCGGCCGCGGTGTCGGCATGGGCACGTTCGCGTCCAGCCAGACCGCGATCGTGGCCGACGTCGAGGTGAACAAGAAGACCGGCAAGATCGTCGCGAAGCACCTCTACATCTCCCAGAACAACGGGATCACGGTCAACCTGGAGGGCGTCACCAGCCAGATGAGCGGTGCCGCGATCCAGGGCCTCTCCCGGGCGATGCTGGAGGAGGCGACCTGGAACAAGGACCGGGTCACGAGCCTCGACTGGGTCTCGTACCCGATCCTCCGCTTCAAGGACGCTCCGAAGGTCACCCTGATCAACGTCCATCCGGGGCAGTACAAGGTCGTCACGCCTGGCGACCAGTCCCAGGACGTGATCGCGGGCAACACCGAGGCGCAGAACGAGGGCTGGCTGCTCTCGGGCTCGGGCGAGCCGCCCACGACGGCGGTCAGCTCGGCGGTCGCAAATGCGTTCTTCGACGCCACGGGTGTGCGCATCCGCCAGGCGCCGATGAACCCGGCGACCGTTCGCCAGGTGCTGAAAGACGCCGGAGTCGCGTAGCGTGAGCGAGAGGGGTTTCAGCCGGAGGCCTTCGGGCCTCCGGCTCCCTCTCGTGCGCCGGTTTCTCCCGGCGCTCGCCGCCGCTGCCGCGGCGGCGGCCGTCCTCGTTCCCGCCGGCGGGGCCGACACGGTGCTGCCGACGCTCTACTTCCGGTACACGAACAACTGCACGTTCTCGATCAGCGACGACAGCGGCCGGGCGGTGACCCAGATCGTGCCCGGGAGCTACCAGGTGTTCGTCATGACGCCGGTCGTCTTCGCCGGCGTCGACCTCACCGGCGTCTTCGACATGACCGCCTGCAAGGGGTACGTCCAGTTCCAGCTCACCGGGCCCGGCGTCAACATCCAGACGACGCTCCAGGACGGGGACGAGGACAAGGATCTCGAGCGCGCGACCTTCCAGCCGGGGTCGACGTACGTCGCCCTCGACAACAACCAGCCGGGGGTGACGCGGACGACCTTCACGACCGCTGCGTCCGGCTCCGCGACCGGCCCGACCGGCTCGTCGACCTCGAGCGTCAGCGGCGGCTCGTCTCAGCAGTCCCTCGTCGGCTCGGCGGCCAACCCGTTCCGCGGCGCGCTCGACGCGATCGTCTACGCGAGCGGCAAGCTCTCGCTGACCCGGAACGGGAAGCCGGTGACCACCCTGAAGACGGGGCGCTGGACCTTCTCGGTCGACGACGAGTCGAGGAAGGCCGGCTTCAGCCTCCAGGTGCTGAGGGGCAAGGCAATGACGATTACGAGCCCGACCTACACGGGCTCCCACGACGCCACGGTGGAGCTGAAGCCCGGCCGGTGGGCCTTCTTCACGCCGGCGGGCAAACGGACAACGTTCTTCGTCGGCTCCTGACGTCCTGCCGAGGGCCTTTTACGACTCTCCTCTAGTACCGAACTGACTATTGTCGCCCGCCCGAACTGCCGGTACCTTGGGGCAGAACCCGCAGCAGCGATGCTGTCCCGGCTGTGGCGGTTACTCAGTGCACTGACTCAGCACTCCAACTCGGAGGGTGATATGGCGAGTAAGTTGAAGATCAAGGTGAACGGTCTCGTTCATTCGGTGACCGCGAGCCTTGACACGCCTCTCCTCTATGTCCTGCACAACGAGCTCCACCTGCACGGGCCGCGCTTCGGTTGCGGCCTTGCGCAGTGCGGTGCGTGCTCGGTGCTGCTGGACGGCAAGGAGATCCGGAGCTGTGTGACCCCGGTCGCAGC
>JAICIE010000221.1 GCA_025924515.1 Jatrophihabitans sp.
CGGCGAGAACGGAAGTGGCAAGTCGACTCTCGTCGAGGCCATTGCCATCGCCTGGCGTGAACTGCTGACCGCCCAGGTGCATCACTGGGGCCCCGCCCCGTCCCGCGAGGACACTGAGCTGTGGCGGGAACTGCGGCTGGAAACGGCCCACCCCCGGCCGCAGGGCGGCATCTGGCTGCGCGCTGAATCGATGCACGAGCTCTTCGACTCGATCGATCGGCAGGGGGTGGAGCTGCGTCCCTTCGACGGTGTCCCGCTGAACGCCCGCTCTCACGGAGAGGGATTCCTGGCTCTTCTGGAATCGCGGACGACGGAGCGTGGCCTCTGGGTGCTCGACGAACCGGAGTCGGCGCTGTCCTTCCGCTCCTGCCTGCGGCTCATGGTCGTGCTGCACAACGCCGTGGCCGCTGGCTCCCAGGTCCTGCTGGCCACCCACTCGCCCGTGCTGGCTGCGCTTCCGGGCGCCACCGTCTACGAGCTGGACGCCAGCGGTTTCGCCCGGCGGGAATGGCCTGACCTGGACCTGGTGCAGGACTGGTCGGCGTTCTTCGAGGACCCAGCCCGTCTGCTGCACCACCCTTTCGAGGACGAGCGCCCCTGATCGCGCGCCCCCGGAGATCGGGTTCGGAGCGCCTCCCTCACTCCGCGTCGCTGTCGAGGCACGCTGCGCAGATGCTCGGTCACTCCCACGCGCTGTCCGGCCTCGCCGCCGGTGCCGCCGTGCTGCCCTGGGCGCCGGTGCACGGGACGGTCGGCCAGGTCTCCTGGGTCGCGGCCTGTGGCGGGTTCGCGATGCTGCCCGACCTGGATCAGGAGGGCACGACGATCTCCCGCATGTGGGGACCGATCAGCGACCTGCCGGCGAAGGCGATCAACTGGGTGTCCGGCGGCCACCGCTGGGGCACCCATGACGCCGTCCTCGGGCCAGCCGTGTTCGGCGGCCTGGCGCTGCTCGCCTCGCATTCCTTCTGGTCCAGCCTCGTCCTGCTCGCGCTGGCGATCGGGCTGGCGCTGCATGCCCTGAACTTCGTCATCCCGGGCAACACCGAGACGACCATGATCGGCAATCTGGCTGTCTCCTGGGTCGGCGCCTGGTTCCTGTTGCAGCACAGCCCAGCGCCACTGTGGCTGCCCTACGCCGTCGGCATCGGGGTGCTGGCACACATCGCCGGCGACTTCCTGACCCGCGAGGGCATCCCGGTCCCGGTCATCTGGCTCGTGCACCGCTGCCGGATCGAGATCTCGCACCTGCGCACGGGCGCGACCGTCGAGCGTCTGCTCCTGGCCCCGGCGTTCCTGACGCTCACCTTGGTGTTCCTCTACCTCAACACCGGGGCCCGCGGGTTGGTCAACCCGATCGTGGCCCGCATCGTCGGCAACGCCGGCAGCGGCTGACCCCCCGCCGCCCGCGATCAGTTGCCGTCGAACTATGACGCGCCGCGCGCCTGTCGCAGGCGGACGCGGCGGATGTTCACGGACTTTTCGCTTCGGTTTAGCCGAGCAGCAGCCTCTCGAATGGATCCGTTGAAGACGTCGGCATCCTCCTCTGCGGTCCACCGTCGAGCGCCGAATGCGGGCCGAGCTCGCATCCCCGCCGGTCTCGTCCATGCAGTTACCAGCGCGGCTGCCTCCCGCTTCCGGTCCAGCGCAAGGCAGCCCTCCGGATAGAGCCACGCGGCCAGCGGGGCGGCTGGATCTCCGGCCACCATCACGTTGTAGACGCCATCTCGGGTGTTGCGGGTGACGGTGCGGTGTGCTCCGACGAGTTCCAGGATCTGGGCGCAGAAGAATTGGGCCAGCGACTGGCTGGCTGTGACAAGCCCGATAAACGGCCTTCCCGTCCGGGTAAAGCCGACGCTGCCGTCTCCATCAATGACCCCGCGTAGATAGTCCCGAGCACTGAAGGGTGGACTGGGCGGAGTAACCGTCGCCGACTTCCGTCCCGAAGGAAGTCCGAGTTCTGCGAGCTCTCGGCGGAAGGCGAGGTCGCACACCGTCCACACGGCGGAGCGGTTCCGCCCGAAGTTCGTGGTCCGGTCTCGGTAGCGCATCGACGAATAGACAGGAAACAACTCGCTGAACGTGCGCAGCACACTATCGTCCCGGGCCGACACTTCGATCGATAGTCGCCCCTTCTGGCCTATGCCGGCGTACAGGTGCCCATCGGTTTGGACGAAGCCGAAGAAATAGGAGTGATCGGGCTCTTCAAGATCGATCAGCGGCACCGTGAAATGATAGTAGCCCGGTCTGACTGTTTGGCGTGCGGCGGACCCGCTGTGGAAAGCCGGCGCGAACCGCATGCTCATAGCTCGCTCCACTCCGGGATTGAACTCGTGGCGATGGGGCTACCGAACCCTGGCAGCACGAATTCGCCCCAGCAGCGGTTCCACCGGCGGTTACGGTTCTCGTCTGTGACTGCCATCACGTCCAACCGGCTCACCGTGGCACACGCCTGGGCTACGCGCTGGGGACAGTCGGGCCGATCGACGACGCCGGGCTCGCGCGCATGAACCCCACGGCGCTGCTGGTCAACACCGCCCGCGGCCCGGTCGTCGACACCGACGCGCTGGTGCGGGCTCGAGCAGGTCGTACTCACCCCGCACCCTGGCAGCGCCGGGAACGCGACCCGCAGCGCGATGTGCCGGCTCGCCGCCCGCAACGTGGCCGAGGTGCTGGCCGGCCGGCCGCCGGTGACCCCGGTCTGATCAGAGCATGGCGCCGGTCTCCTGTGCGCACTTCGCGACCGCCTGGGCCACCGCCGTCGCCACCCGCCGGTCGAGTGGGCTCGGCACGATGTAGTCCGCGCGCACCTCGTCGCCGACGACGTCGGCGATCGCCGTGGCGGCCGCGAGCTTCATCCCCTCGGTGATGCTGGTCGCGCCGGCGTCGAACGCTCCCCGGAAGATCCCGGGGAAGGCCAGCACGTTGTTGATCTGGTTGGGCAGGTCGCTGCGGCCGGTGGCGACGACGGCGGCGTACTTCGCGGCCATGACCGGGTCCACCTCGGGGATCGGGTTGGCGAGCGAGAACACGATGCCGCCCTTGCGCATGCTGGCGATCGCCGACTCCGGCACCGTCCCGCCGGACAGCCCGAGGTAGACGTCGGCCCCGGCAAGCGCATCGACCATCGTGCCGGCGCGGCCCTCCTTGTTGGTGTGCTCGACGATCCACCGCTTGATCGGCGTGAGGTCCTGCCGGCCGGCGTGCAGCACGCCCTTCGAGTCGGCCACGACGATGTCGCCGACGCCGGCTTCGAGCAGCATCTTCGTGCAGGCGACCCCGGCGGCGCCCGCGCCGGCGGCGACCACGCGCAGGTCACTGAGCGGGCGACCGACGACCCGCGCGGCGTTGCGCAGTGCCGCGAGGACGACGATCGCCGTCCCGTGCTGATCGTCGTGCATGACCGGGATGGTCAGGCTGTCGCGCAGCCGGTCCTCGATCTCGAAGCAGCGCGGCGCGCTGATGTCCTCCAGGTTGATCCCGCCGAACGACGGCGCGATCGCCTCGACCGCCGCGACGATCTCGTCGACGTTCTTGGTGCCCAAGACGATCGGCACCGCGGACAGGCCGGCGAACTCGCTGAACAGGCAGGCCTTGCCC
>JAICIE010000222.1 GCA_025924515.1 Jatrophihabitans sp.
CCGCACAACGGCTGCCGCCCGCCGAAGCGGCGTCGGGTCTGAGACGACGCAGGAGATAAACGATGGCTCGTTACACAGGGGCGGACTGCAAGCTGTGCCGCCGCGAGAAGGTCAAGCTGTTCCTCAAGGGCTCCAAGTGCGACTCGCCGAAGTGCCCGATCGAGATCCGGCCGTACCCGCCGGGTGAGCACGGCCGCAACCGGCAGAAGGACAGCGAGTACCTGATCCAGATCCGGGAGAAGCAGAAGGCCCGCCGCATCTACGGCGTGCTGGAGAAGCAGTTCGAGGGCTACTACGAGGAAGCCGCCCGCAAGTCCGGCCGGACCGGCGAGACGCTGCTGCAGATCCTGGAGAGCCGCCTCGACAACGTGGTCTACCGCGCTGGCTTTGCCAAGAGCCGCGACATGGCCCGCCAGCTGGTCCGTCACGGCCACTTCCAGGTCAACGGCCGGCGCGTGGACATCCCGTCCTACCGGGTGACCGAGAACGACGTCATCGAGGTCGCGGGGAAGTCGCTGGAGCTCACCCCGATGATCATCGCGCGCGCCGAGTTCGGCGAGCGCGGCGTCCCGGCGTGGCTTGAGGTCATGTCGTCGGACCAGATGCGCATCCTGGTGCACCAGCTCCCGGGCCGGGCCCAGATCGACACCCAGGTCCAAGAGCAGCTCATCGTCGAGTACTACTCGAAGTAAAGAAGCAGGCGGACGGTGATCCTCACCGCCCGCCACCGTTCGGCATGTCATATAGCGGGCATGCGGGAAGGAAGTATCCATGCTCATCGCACAGCGCCCTTCGCTCGGTGAAGAGCAGATCGGTGACTACCGGTCGAAGTTCACCATCGAGCCGCTGGAGCCGGGCTTCGGCTACACGATCGGCAACTCACTGCGCCGCACCCTGCTGTCCTCCATCCCGGGGGCGGCGGTCACCTCGATCCGCATCGAGGGCGTGCTGCACGAGTTCACCACGGTGCCCGGGGTCAAGGAAGACGTCACCGACCTCATCTTGAACCTCAAGCAGCTCGTCGTCTCCTCCGAGCACGACGAGCCAGTCGTCATGTACCTGCGCAAGCAGGGTCCCGGCGCGGTCACCGCGGCTGACATCGCCCCGCCGGCTGGCGTGGAGGTGCACAACCCCGAGCTGCACATCGCCACGCTGAACGGCAAGGGCAAGCTGGAGATGGAGCTGACCGTTGAGCGCGGTCGCGGCTACGTCTCCGCCAACCAGAACAAGCAGCCAGGCCAGGAGATCGGCCGCATCCCGATCGACTCGATCTACTCGCCGGTCCTGCGTGTCACCTACAAGGTCGAGGCCACCCGCGTCGAGCAGCGGACCGACTTCGACCGGCTCATCCTGGACGTCGAGACCAAGCCGTGCATGCGGCCGCGCGACGCCGTGGCGAGCGCCGGCAAGACGCTGACCGAGCTGTTCGGCCTGGCCCGCGAGCTCAACGTGGACGCTGAGGGCATCGACATCGGCCCGTCGCCGACGGACGCCGCGCTCGCGGCCGACCTGGCGCTGCCGATCGAGGACCTCAACCTCACCGTCCGGTCCTACAACTGCCTCAAGCGCGAGGGCATCCACACCGTGGGCGAGCTTGTCGCGCGCAGCGAGCAGGACCTGCTGGACATCCGGAACTTCGGCGCCAAGTCGATCGAGGAAGTCAAGCAGAAGCTGGTCGACATGGGGCTGGCGCTCAAGGACTCCCCGCCCGGGTTTGACCCGAGCAGTGCCGTCGACTACGCCGGCGACGAAGAAGAGAGCTACGTCGAGACCGAGCAGTACTAACTAGTACTGCTCGGGCTCGGCGCCAACGAAAGGGTAAACATGCCGACGCCAACCAAGGGTGCGCGTCTGGGCGGAAGCGCGGCTCACCAGAAGCACATGCTGGCGAACCTGGCCACCGCCTTGTTCGAGCACGGGAAGATCACTACTACCGAGGCACGGGCCCGCAGGCTGCGCCCGTACGCGGAGAAGCTGATCACCTTCGCGAAGCGCGGTGACCTGCACGCCCGTCGCCAGGTACTGACCGTCGTGTCGAACAAGAGCGTCGTGCACACCCTCTTTACCGAGATCGGGCCGAGCTTCGCCGAGCGCGACGGCGGCTACACCCGGATCACCAAGATCGGCCAGCGCAAGGGCGACGCCGCCCGGATGGCCGTCATTGAGCTGGTGACCGAGGAGGCCACCGCGGCCAAGCCGCGCCGTCGTACCCGTCGGCCGGCCGAGGCTGGCGCCGCGGCCGCCGCCACGGCGACCGAGGCCGAGGTGACCGGGGCCGAGGTGACCGACGTCGAGGTTGCCGACGCTGACGAGACCCCTAAGGTCGAAGACGGCACTGAGGTTACCGACAGCACTGAGGTTACCGACAGCACTGAGGGCGACGAGGCAGACGACGCCGACGCGGACGACGCGGCGGCGGACGACGCCAAGGCGTAGTCAGCCAGCACTTTCGCACGCGTGCCGACCACGCGACCGGCTCCCCAGGAGAAGGTCCGCTGGTCGGCACGTTTGCTTTACCGGCGCCCTGCCCCAGTTCTGAGCACTGGAGGGTCACTTGGCAACAGCATCCGCAACGACTCCGGCGGTCCCCGTTCATTCGCCCGCCGGCGCTTGCGTTCGGCTGAAGATCGACCTCGCCTACGATGGCGCCGAATTCTCCGGATGGGCCGCGCAACCGGGTCGCCGGACCGTTGAAGGGGTGCTCGCCGAGGGCCTGGGCCGCGTGCTGCGGACGCCGGAGCCGCCCCGGCTGACCGTCGCCGGGCGGACGGACGCCGGCGTGCACGCGCGCGGCCAGGTCGCGCACGCCGACATCCCCCGCGACGCCGCGGAAAGTGCCGGGGACGCGCTCATCTGGCGGTTGGCCCGGGCGCTGCCGCCTGACCTGCGCGTCCGGGCGGTCTCGGTCGCCGCGCCCGGATTCGACGCGCGATTCTCGGCCCTATGGCGGCGTTACTCCTACCGGGTTAGCGACTCGGTCGCGACCGCCGACCCGCTGCGGCGCGGCGACACGCTATGGCACCCGCGCGAACTTGACCTCGCCGCGATGAACGCGGCGGCCGCCGCGCTGGTCGGCGAGCATGACTTCGCGGCGTTTTGCCGCCGCCGGGAGGGTGCCACCACCGTGCGAGCGCTGCGGCGGCTCGACTGGCAGCGGGACGCCGACGGGATCGCGGTCGCCTGCGTGGTCGCCGACGCCTTCTGCCACAACATGGTGCGGTCGCTCGTCGGCTCGCTGCTGCCGGTCGGAGTGGGCAGCCGCCCGCCCGCGTGGCCAGCGTCGGTGCTGGCCACCGCCGTGCGGGACCCCGCGGTCCGCGTGGTCCCCCCGCACGGCCTGTGCCTGGAAGAGGTCCGCTACCCTCCGCCCGGCGACCTGTCCGCCCGCGCCGCCGAAACCCGCCAGGTCCGCCAGCTAGGAGGCTGACGGGCTCGCCGACGCCGACTTGGACGCACTCGCGGAGGGCGAGGTGCTGGCGGCCGCGCCGTCACCGTTGATCATCCGCTGGCTGAGCACGATGTTCGCCGTCCCGGCGACCAGGGCGTTCTCGAAGCCCTCGAGCTGGTTCGTCAGCGCCGGCGTGGACGG
>JAICIE010000223.1 GCA_025924515.1 Jatrophihabitans sp.
ATCCGCGGTGGGTCGCGGATGCCGCCGTCCTCCATCTGGACGGGTTCGACATGCTGCCGGGGCGCTTTCCTGCCGCCCTGTCGGCCGCGGCGTCGCTGGCTCGAGCGGCCGGGGTGCCGGTGAGCGTCGACGTGGCGGCGGACGCGCGGATCGAGCGGTTCGGGGCCCCTGGCTACCTGGAGCTGCTGGCCGGGCTGCGGCCCGACGTGCTGCTCTGCAACGCGGCCGAGGCCGCGGTGTTGGGGCTGGCCGACGAGCTGCCGGATTGGGCGCCGGAGCTCGTGCTGGTGCACGCGGGCGCGTCGCCCACTCGCGTGCTCACCCGGCTCAGCGCGTGGTCGGTGCCGGTCGAGCCATTGCCGCCGGAACGGGTTCGGGACACCACCGGGTGCGGTGACGCCTTCGCCGCCGGCGTGCTCGCGGGCTGGCGGGCCGGCTCACCGGTGCTGGACGCCGTCCGCGGCGGGCATGCGGCGGCGGCCGTGGTGGCCGGCGTGATCGGCGCGCAACCGCCGTCCTGACGGCACGGCGACGAGGCGCCGTCCATTGGGCGGCGCCTCGTCAACCCGAGTCGATACGGCTGGTCGGGCCGCTGGCGACCTCAGCGGTCGCGCGCGCCCTGCGGACCGGGGACCGGAGGCTTCCGGCTGAAGCCGGGGTCCCAGCGCTGCGTCTCCTCGAGGCCATCTTTGTCCTCGGCGGCGTGGCGCCCCAGGTTGGGCATCTTGAACTCGGCCGTCTCGTCGAGCAGGTGCTTACCCACGTCTTCCGTCCCCTCACCGTCGGTTGCGACAAGAGTACGCAACGGAATCGGCTCTTGCCGATGCTTTTGGCACGGCCAGTCGTGAAGCGCCCCACGGCGACGGGTTTCAGGAGCGGATCTGCGCTTCGACTCGCGCGCGTCGCGGCGAAATCGCGACACCACCGCCCGCTTGATGCTTGGCACTGTCCGCTCGTGACCGTTGTCCAGGCTGCGGCGGAACTCCGACAGAACTCCGCACGAGGGTTTACGCAACCTATCGGTTGCCATATTGTCGCAACCGTTAGGTTGCTACTTGAGGAGAGCACATGGGATTCCCGGATCGCATCGAGCGAACCCTGGAGGTCGCCCACCCGCCGGCCAAGGTCTGGGCGGCGCTGACCACCGCGGAGGGGCTGGCGGCCTGGTTCGGCGAGGAGGCGACGATCGACCTGCGCCCCGGGGGCTCCGCCCACATGACGTGGAGCAACGGCTTCTCGGTCGCCATGCGCGTCGAGCGTGTGGAGGAGCCGACGATCTTCGGATTCACCTGGCAGATCTACGGGCTGCCGGCCGACGACCCGCGCCGCACGTACGTGGAGTTCACGCTGGAACCGGTGGCCGCCGGCACCCGGGTGACGGTGGTGGAGAGCGGCTTCGCCCAGCTGCCGGCGAACGCCTACCGCAAGGCGTACGAGTCGAACACCGGGGGTTGGGCCAGCGAGCTGAGCGAGCTGATCAGCTACCTCGATGCCGCCTGACATCGAGGCGGTTGCCGCCCAGGTCTTCACCGCCCTGGCGGATCCGACGCGGCGGAGCATCCTCGCCGCGCTCGCCGCAGCCGGTCCCACCACCGCCACGGACCTGGCCGATCGCCTGCCCATCAGCCGGCAGGCGATCGCCAAGCACCTGGCCCTGCTGACCGAGGCCGGCCTCGTGAAGGCCGAACCGGGTGAGCGGCGCCGGGTGCGGTACCGGCTGCAGTCCGCCCCTATGCAAGTCGCGCAGCAGTTCCTGGCGGCGCTGGCCCGCGACTGGGACCGGTCGCTCGACGCGCTGCAGGAACACCTCGACCGGTTCACCGGCGAGTCGATGTAGGCCCGCATCCAGAGAGGGCGGACACGCCATGCCTGAGCTCCACGCCGTCCCGATGGCACCCACTCGGCCCAGCGGAAACCTCACCGCCGCCGCGTCGACGGTCACGTTCGGGCTCGCTGCCGCGGGCTGGGTCGCCACGGTCTGGCGGGCGAGCGGCATGGACGCCGGCGTCGCCACCGACCTCGGCTCGTTCGGCTCCTTCGTCGCCGCGTGGACGTCGATGACGGTGGCGATGATGCTGCCCGCCGCGACCGGCGCCGTCCTCAGGCGCGCTCGTGCGGACGGCGGAGTGCGCGGCCTGCCAGTTTTCGTCGGGTCCTACCTCGCGGTCTGGACGCTCGTCGGCGTCGTGGCGTATCCGCTGTACCGGCCGCACGGGACGCTCGCCGCCGGCGCGGCCGTGGTCGCGGCGGGCCTCTACGAGCTCACGCCGATCAAACGGCGCTTCCGCTCGCGGTGCATCGAACGGATCGGGTCGGGGTTCGAGCTGGGGTGGTGGTGCGTCGGCTCCACGGTCGGCCTGATGGTCACCCTGTTCGCGCTCGGCGTCATGAGCCTCGCGTGGATGAGCACGATCACCGCGGTCGTCGTGCTGCAGAAGACGACGCCGCCGAAGGCCGCCGTCGACCGGACGCTCGCGCTCGCGATCGTCGCGCTCGGCGTGCTGGTCATCGCCGCGCCCGCGGCGGTTCCCGGACTCACACCAACCATGTGACAACTCATTGGTTCCGCGCGTGCGGCCGATGCCGACAGAGAGGGAGACGACCATGACCGGTCACAAGGTCGGGACACGGGCCGAGTGGCTCGCCGCTCGGATGGAGCTGCTGGAGGCGGAGAAGGCGCTGACCCGGCGCGGGGACGAGCTGGCGAGATGGCGGCAGGAGTTGCCGTGGGTCCGCGTCGACAAGGACTACGCCTTCGACACGGGCGACGGACGCGCCTCACTGGCCGATCTGTTCCGTGGCCGCTCGCAGCTGCTCGTCTATCACTTCATGTTCGGTCCCGACTACGACGCCGGGTGCCCGGCCTGCTCGGCGATCGCGGACGGGTTCGACGGCTTCGCCGTCCACCTGGCCAATCACGACGTCACGCTGTGCGCGGTGTCCCGCGCCCCGCTCGCGAAGCTCCGGGACTACAAGCGGCGGATGGGGTGGAGCTTTCCGTGGGCGTCGAGCTACGGCGGCGACTTCAACTACGACTACGGGGCGGGATTCACCGAGGAGCAGCAAGAGTCCGGCGTCGGCGACTACAACTTCCGTCCGATGGATCTGACCTGGCCCGCGGACGCCGAAACGGACGGGCCGCTCGCCCGCTGGGCCGCCACGACGGGCACGGACTGGCCGACCTACAGCCGTGAGGCGCCCGGCGTCAGCGCGTTCGCACTCGATGACGACGGCACCGTGTTCCACACCTACTCCGCCTATGCGCGCGGGCTGGACGCTCTCTGGGGCATGTACCAGTGGCTCGACCGGGCGCCGCTCGGCCGGAACGAGGCCCGCACCGACGACGCGCCCCTGAACTGGTTCCGACGGCACGACGAGTACGTCGCCGGATGACGGTCGGGTCGGCTGGTCGGTCGGGAGTCACCGCGGGGACGTGCCGGTGAGCCGGTGGACGACGGCCTCGCCGCCGCCGCGCCGTATCTGGTCGCGGTCGCCCCTGCCTCCGTGCTGGTGGCGGGCGCGGGAGCGGCCGACGTAGCGCCTCCCCCGCGCCCGGGACTCGTCGCGGAA
>JAICIE010000224.1 GCA_025924515.1 Jatrophihabitans sp.
CAGGAACCGTCCGCTGGGTTCCGCGTCCCCGCGGCCGGGCGCCGAGGACACCCGCAGCGGGTGGTTGGCGCCGAACCCGGCGTGCACCGCGCCCACCGCCCGCCAGTCCCCGGGACCGCTGACGAGCGAGTAGGACCACTCGTGCGTCCAGTGCTGCTGCTGGAAATTGGACCCGTCCGGCGCGGTACGGCGCGGCGGGTCGATCCACACGCCCGACGGCCACCCGGTGCACGACCGCATCAGCGACAGGTGCAGCGCGCCGTCGCTGGTGACGGCGAAGCCCGGCATCCCGGTGTTGACGAGCGCGACCGTGTGGTCGTCGAGGGACGGCTCACCGGAGGTGGCGGCGTCGGCGGTCTGCTCGACCTCCACGACCGCGTCGTCGAGGTCCGCAACGGCCCCCTGCACCGCTTCGGCGCCCACCAGGAGCAGGACGGGAAGGTCGCGGAGGCCGCTGAGGTCGGCGCTGGGCTGCCAGACGTCCTGCAGCGGACGTTCGGCCGGCACCCACACCGCCGCCCAGCCCTGTCCCGCGAGCTGTTTGTCGAGCTCGATGCGGTACTGCTCGTCGGCGGCGCCGAGGACGGCGTCGGTGAACGAGTTCTCCTCGGGCGCGCCGACCGACACCCGCACGTCCGGCAGGTTCGAATCGACCGACAGGATGCCGTATCGAGTGCCGTCGCCGCGCGATGTGGTCGAGGTGACGCCCCGCCCCGCCAGCGCGACCGCCAGGTCGCGCAGCTCGGCGCCGTGGTCGCCGTCGGGCGCGACGAGTTCGGCGACGCTGATCGCGCGCTCGTGCACCCGGCCGCCGTCCCCGCGCACCCGCACCCGGACCGTCGACGACAGCCCGAACCAGGACGCCGCGGGGTTGTCCAACGTCCAGGGGTGCTCCGCGCTGTCCTCGCCGAGGAGCGCGAAGCCACGCCCGACGACGGCGGCGCCGACCTCGCTCACCGGCAGCGCGCCAGGCACGTCGGCGGGCCACCGCACCCGCAACAGCTGGTCGGCGCCGGCGAAGTCCCGGACCGTCGTGCTGCAGTCGACCCGCTGCAAGCCGTGCCAGAGCGTGAGCCGCTGCTCGTACCGGATGCCGTCGATCGTGCCGTGAACCACCAGGCGCTCGCCGAGCGGCGACTTCAGCGCCTGCACGGATGCGGCGCCGGCCGCCGAGGTCACGGACCGGCCGGTCGGCACCAGGTGCCACGGTCCCTCGTGGAAGCGCGGATGCTCCGGGTACTCCTGCTCCAGGACGAGCTCGTTGCCGACCTCGCCCTCGCGCAGCACCGAGCGTCCGGTCGCCGACTCGACCAGTTCGCTGACGCAGCCGCCGCGCTGCGGGTCGACGGCCAGGCGGTAATGCTCGTTGGCGATCGACGATCCTTCGGCTTCCTGCCAGTCCGCGGGCGAACCGGCAGCCGGGCGGAGACTCCACCGGGCGTCGTAGCCGATGCCGGGAACGGTCGCCAGGAACGTGACCGTGGCTCCGGTGATCCGCCCCGCTTCGTCCTCGGTCACTGCTTCGGCGAGGACGGGAACGGGCGAGCCGTCCGGACCGACGAGCTCGAATCCGTCCCAGCCAGGCACGCTCAAGCGGGTGGTGACCAAATCGGTGCGGTCCCATGCCGCCGGATTGAAGACGATCAGCGTCGGCAGGTCCGAGGACGGCGCGACCGACTCCGCCAGCGTGTCGAGCGAGTTCTCCAGCACCGTGCTCGCCAAGTCGTGCGCGTCGCGCCAGGTGGTGAGCAGGTCGAGGTAGACCTGGTCGCTCTCGGAGCCGGTGATCGCGTCGTGGTGCGCGCCGTAGACGAGCTGCCGCCACGCCTTGTCGACGGCCGCGTACGGGAAGCGCGCGGAGCTCCAGCTGGCGACGGTCGCGAAAGCCTCCGCCTCCACGAGCAGGCTCTCCGCGCGTCGCTGCGCCTGCTTGGTGTCGATGTAGGAGACGTCTTTGCCGGTGTAGAGCGGGTTCATGTCGCGCGTGACGGGCACCGGCCGGCGCCCGGCGGCGGCCAGCTCGTCGCGCACCGCGCCGAAGAAGTCCTTCGGCAGCCCGCACACAAATTGCGGTGATACGTAGCGGCGGTTCCAGTCGCGCGCTACCTCGGTGACCCACTTGCTGGGCGGCGTGTAGTCGGTGCCGACGGGCAGCAGCAGGTTCTTCGTGGCCGCGACCCTGCGCAGCAGCAGGAACAGCTGGTAGACCTCGTCCTCGGCCTCGGCCTGGGTCGTATTCGAGTCTATGCGCCACCCCGCCGCTTCGGGCGCCGGCATTTAATGGGTGAGCACGCCGGCGCCCGACGGTGAGAGCCATTCGAATTCAGCCGGGAACTGCATGACCGCAGGGTCTGCCCATCCCTCGCGCGGCTCGTGCGTCCACATCATGGGTCCCCACTGGTGGAAGGGACCGCGCGCCCACGACGACGAGCTCAACCCGGCGGCCGCCGCGAGCCCGGGGAATTGCGGGTCGTGCCCGAAGACGTCAAGCTGCCACGCCGACTGCGGGTCTGCGCCGAGCACGGACCGTTGGAAACCCGCGCCGTAGACGAAGTTCCGCGCTGTCGTTTCCGCGGTGGTCAGGTTGGTGTTCGGCTCGTTGTACGTGCCGCCCACGATCTCCGCCCGTCCCTCGGCGACGAGCCGGCGCAGATGGTCGCGCTCTTCGGGATGGGCGTCCCAGTAGGGCTTGAGATAGTCCACTTCGGCGAGCACGAACCGGTAGTCCGGGTCGCGGCGCGCGGTAGCCAGATGCTCGCGCACGAGGGTGAAGCCGGTCTGTTGGAACGCGGCCCGTACCCGCTGCGCCTCCTCGCCCAGGTCGTCCCAGGTGCAGGTGTACGCCGCCTGGGTGTTCCACCAGACCGGGTCGTAGTGGAAGTGCGAGATCATCCAGACGGTCCAGCCCGGCTCTGCGATCAGGATCTCGGCCTGCCGCTCCTCAGCCCCGGCCCGGACGGTGACCGCCGCCCGCTCGCCCGGATCTCCCGCCAGCTGCTCCAGCGGGACCTCGGTGACCGCCCCGGCGGGCGCGCGTCCGATCAGCCGCCCGTCCTGGAGCACCTCCACATCTCCGGACGGCGCGTCGAGCCGCACCTCGAGCAGTTGCACGGGTCCGTCGGTGCCGGCGACGAAACGCTCGGTGGGGACGACCGCGGAAATGGGCATGAAGCATTGCTCCTAGTGGATCAGGACGGTGTGGCGGGTGCGGCGAGGTCAGCCCTTGAGCCCGCCGGCGAAGCTGAAGGCGCCGCCGAGGAATTTCCCGAGAACGCCGTACAGCAGGATGATCGGCAACGTGTAGAGGACGGAGAAGGCGGCCAGCTGGCCGTACGCAACCGCCCCATATTGCGAGAAGAACGTGTAGATGCCTACGGATGCGGGCTGCTTACCGGGACTGAGCAAGAGGATGAACGGAATGAAGAAGTCGCCCCATTGCACCACGAACGTGAAAATCGTCACCACGGCAACG
>JAICIE010000225.1 GCA_025924515.1 Jatrophihabitans sp.
GGAGTCCGGCGTGTCCAAGAACTCCACGCCCCGGTCCCGCATCGCCGTCACGGCGCCGACGATGTCGCCGGTCGCCAGCGCGATGTGCTGCACACCCGGGCCGCCGTAGAACTCCAGGTACTCGTCGATCTGCGAGCGTCTACGGCCGACCGCGGGTTCGTTGAGCGGGAACTTGACCCGGTGGTTACCGCTGGTCACCACCTTCGACATCAGCGCGGAATACTGGGTGGCGATGTCGTCGCCGATGAACTCCTTCATGTTGGTGAAGCCCATGACCCGGTTGTAGAAGGCCACCCACTCGTGCATGCTCTCGACGTTGCCGACGCAGTGGTCGACCGCCTGGAAGTAGCGCTGGGGGTGGTGCGCGGGCTTGGCGTTGAAGAGCGGCTCGATCGCGACGAAGCCGGGCAGGAACAGGCCGTCGTAGTGCGACCGGTCCACCAGGATCCGGCGCTTCTGCAGTTCGTCGATCGGCACCCGGACCTCGCCGATGCGCGCGCGCAGCTCCGGGTCGTCGTAGTACGAATCCGGGGTGTCGAGGAACTCGACGCCGCGAGCGCGCATCTCGTCGACCGTGCTGAGAATGTCGTTGGTGGCCAGGGCGATGTGCTGGCAGCCGGCACCACGGTAGAACTCGAGGTATTCGTCGATCTGCGACTTGCGCTTGCCGACCGCCGGCTCGTTGAGCGGAAACTTGACCCGGTGATTGCCGTTGGCGACGACCTTCGACATCAGCGCGGAGTAATCGGTCGCAATGTCGTCGCCGATGAATTCCGCCATGTTCACGAAGCCCATGACCTTGTTGTAGAAGCCGACCCAGGCGTCCATGCGGCCTCGCTCGACGTTGCCGACGCAGTGGTCGACCGCCTGGAACAGCCGCCTGTCCGGGGGGGTCATCGTGGCGGACCGCTCGACGTAGCCGGGCAGGTAGATGCCGGCGTAACGGGACCGGTCGACCAACGTGTGCCGGGTGTCGCCGTAGGCGGCGATGGCGGCGGTCCGGACGGTCCCGTGCTCGTCGCTCAGGTCGTGCGGCTCCTCGAGAATGGTGGCCCCCTGCGCCCGGGCGTGCGTGATGCACTTGTCGACGTCGGGCACCTCGAGGGCCAGGTCGACCACCCCGTCGCCGTGCGTGCGGTGGTGATCGGCGTGGCGGCTGGTCGGGTCGACAGCGCCGAGGACGACGAAGCGGGCCGAGCCGGAACGCAGCACGTACCCTTTGTGATCGCGGTTGCCGGCTTCCGGTCCGGTGTAGCCGACCAGGGTCATCCCGAAGGCGTGCTGGAAGTAGTGCGCGCTCTGGGTGGCGTTGCCGGCGACGAAGACGACCGCGTCCATCGCGGTGACCGGGAACGGGTCGGTGCCCTCGTCGTACTCGACGAGACCGACGAGTTGCTTGAGCCGGTCGATGGTCAGCTGGGCGTTGCGCTCTTCCGGGGTGAGGTCGACGCTCGTCATGCCGTCCAGCGTGCGTACCGAGGCGGGATTGAGCAAGTATGAGCCGGACAGGACGGCAGCTTGTACAGGATGTGCAGATGTCGCGCGTCAATGCTGGTCATCCTGTCCATCCCGGCGGCTCCTGAAGGCCGGTCGACCCGGTCTCGTCGTGTCTGCCGGGGATCCGCGACCCGCGGCCCTAGCCTCGGCAGCGATGGTCACCTACGTCGCGGTGTTCGCGCTGCTGCTGGCCTACGTGGCGCTGGTCGCCGCGTACTTCGCCCTACGCACCCTGTCGAAGCTGCGCCGGGCCACCCGCCTGCTGGCGCAGGGAACCCGCAGCAGCGGCGGGCGAGAGTCGTTGATCGAGGCGACGACGCGGCACGCCGAGATGACGATGTCGGTGGCCGAGGGGCTGGAGTCGCTGCGCGGCTACGTCGACGAGGTGCGGGCCGAGGCGCTCGCCGCCGCCGGGTCGGACGAGCACGCCGGCGCGCTTCGGCACATGGCGCTGGTGCGCTACGACGCGTTTCCCGGGATGGCCGGGCGGATGTCGTTCTCCCTCGCGGTGCTGGACGATCGCGGCACCGGGGTGACCCTCAGCGCGCTGGCCGGGCTGAGCGACACCCGGATCTACGCCAAGGGTGTGGCCGGCGGCGTCGGCGAACACGAGCTCACCCCTGAGGAACGTCAGGCGGTCGCCGCGGCGATCGGCAAGCGGCGCACCGGATTGCTGAGGAAGAGCGCCTAGAGATACAGCCCGGTGTTCGCGTCGTTGCGTTCGGCAGCGACCGCGTGCAGGTCGCGTTCCCGCAGGAGAATGAACTCGTCGCCGGCGATCTCGACGTGGTGCTGGTCGTCGGGGCTGAAAAGCACCCGGTCGCCGACCTGGACCGCCCGCACGTGCGCACCGACTGCGAGAACTTCGGCCCACATCAACCGGCGCGCCACCTGCGCGGTGGCGGGGATCAGGATCCCGCCGGAGGAGCGCCGCTCGCCGTCCTCTCGCGGCTCCTTCACGAGGACGCGGTCGTGCAGCATCTTGATCGGAAGCCCGTCGGTCACCAGCCCAGGGTAGGCCGCGGCCCTGGTTGCTCCGGTTGCGGACGGCGCGTCGGGATCGACCCCGATCGCCTAAGTTGAGGACGTGATCGACCTCCGGCTGGTCCGTGACGAGCCCGACCGCGTCCGGGCGTCACAACGCCTGCGCGGGGCCGACGAGTCGCTCGTCGACGTGCTCCTGGCCAGCGATGAGGCGCGTCGGGCGGCGGTGAGCCGCGCGGACACTTTGCGGGCCGAACAGAAGACCCTCGGGCGACAGGTTGCCAAGGCCTCGGCCGACGAACGCCCGCACCTGCTGGCCCGGGCCAAGCGGCTCGCCGAGGAGGTCAAGGACGCCGAGGCTCAGCAGGCCCGTGCCGACGCGGGTCTGCGCGCCGCTCAGCTGGCGATTGCGAACCTGGTCGAGGACGGCGTTCCGCCCGGAGCAGAGAACGACTTCGTCGTCCTCGACACCGTCGGGACCCCCCCGGAGGTCCCGCGGCCGCGGGAACACACCGAGCTGGGCGCGGCGTTGAAGGCGATCGACACCGACCGCGGCGCCAAGGTTTCCGGCGCGCGGTTCTACTTCCTCACCGGGGTCGGCGCACAGCTGGAACTGGCCCTGGTGAACCTGGCGATGGAGCAGGCGAGCGAGGCCGGGTTCACGCCGGTCATCGCGCCCGCGCTGGTCAAACCCGAGGTCATGGAGGGCACCGGATTCCTCGGCGCGCACGCCAGCGAGGTCTACCGGCTGGCCGACGACGAGCTCTATCTCGTCGGCACGTCCGAGGTCGCACTGGCCGGCTACCACGCCAACGAGATCCTCGAGGAGGTGCCGCTGCGCTACGCGGGGTTCTCGTCCTGCTTCCGCCGGGAGGCCGGCTCGTACGGCAAGGACGTCAAGGGCATCATCCGGGTGCACTGGTTCGACAAGGTCGAGATGTTCTCCTA
>JAICIE010000226.1 GCA_025924515.1 Jatrophihabitans sp.
CAAATCGCCCTTGGTCTCCTATCGCGGCAACGCCTATGGCAACATCCATGTTCTCCATGGCGTCCAGATTGTTCTCCACCGTGGACACGACCGACCGTAGCGCTCGATTCACCACTCTGCGGTCAAGTGTCCACGGCCTTGAGGGCCTGGTCCGGATAGATCGGCTGACGCTGTAGCCGCTTCGGCCCAGATTGGAACAGCAGGCATCGGCGACCGGGGGCGTGGGGCCGGTGTCACCGAGGATTCATGCGCCGGTGGAGCGGCGTCATCTCCGCGACACTCCTGGAACTGGTCGTTGACTGGTCAGGAGAGCTAGAGGAGACTTGCGCGGTTCGCGCGCTTGCCTCACCCACCGGGCCGCAGCCGACCGTCGGCGACCGCCGGATGGCGGACCCCGTGTCGCGAGCCGGCCGGATCCTTGCGTTGCAGCGCAGTGCCGGCAACGCTGCGGTGAGCCGCCTGTTGCAACGCAAGCCCGCCCTCTCTGACCCGGTGGACAAGAAGTACAAGGACGACAAGCTCGATTCCGGGAAGACGGAGCTCAACTACATCGGGCTGAGCGGCAGGAAGGGCCGGGGGGTCTTCATGCCGCACGGGGCCTATGAGAAGCTGGCGATGCCCGGGCGGCTCGCCGCGGTCCGTCGCGCGTATCAGGAGCGGCCGGCGGATGAGAAGATCCAGCCGGTCGAGGCGATGAGCGATGAGGCGGTGGCGCGCCAGATCATCCCGCTGCTGTGGTCCGAGATCGCCGAGCTTCTCCAGGAGATGTACATCGAGGGCGACGACGGCGAGCTGAAGAAGTTTGCGGTCACGTCGGCCAACGATCCTCAGCTCAACTTCGTGGCGCTCGTGAACGCGTCGCTGCACGGTCCGCTCCTCCGGGACGAGTCGCACGGAGCGCGCCTGCCTTCCGCCCAGGGCACGCTTCACGTCGTCACGCCCAATCAGCGCTATCACGGAGCGGTGAGCGCACCCGATCGCGACGCGCTCCGCGACGACGTGCTGCTCGCCGTCGGCGTGCGCCGCGGCGATCTGGCGAACTACGCCAACGTCGCGGTGCAGGTCGTGATGGCGCTGCCCGGCGGCGGACAGGTGATCGACGCCGCCGACGTCGCCGCGCAGCTCGAGTACGTGAGCGGGGCCCGCACCCCGGCTGCCCGCGAGTGGGTCTATGCCGCCGGCGGGTGGTTCCAGCCCGACTTCAGTGACGCCTCATCGCAGGACAGAAAACGCCTGCAGGCCTCTTGGGACGCGCTGAAGGGCCCGACGCCGTCCGGGCCGATCAAGCACGACGACCTCGCCAAGATGGACCGCGCAGGGCAGTCGACGGCGATGGGGAACTGGAACGCGTTCGGGGCGATGGCGTGGGCCAAGAACGTGGCCAATGTCCCTGAGGCGGCGCAGGTCGATCTCAAGCAACACTTCGAGTGGTTGCATGTGCGCGCGTCTTCGCTGGGCGGCGAGAGCGTGCAGGGCAACCTCGTCACCGGTTCGTTCGTCACCAACTCGGCGATGACGCCGTGGGAGGCGAAGCTGCTCAAGTGGAAGGAGAAGACGACGGGGCCCGCGGAACTTTCGGTGACGTTCAAGCCGACAGCCGCATCGAAGGGGCCGCTGGCGAAGGCGATCGACATCGTGGTCAGCGCCAAGGCGCACCCGGTGCTACAGGATCTCACCGACGCGGTCGTCGTGACCTTCGATCCGATCACCGGCACGGTCCTCGACCGGATGTCCTACGCGGCGCAGAAGACGCAAGGGCTGACGAACCGTCGCAAGCCCTACTCCACCCGCCCGGAGTACACCCCCGCGATCAACGAGGTGCAGACGGGCGTCCCGCTCACGGACGCCAAGCCGGCCCACGCCGCGGACGCCGACTACGACATCGCCGTGCGGCGTCTGCGCGCAGGTGAGCCGCCGGCGACCAACCCGGCAGCCGCGGCGGCCGACACCGCCTACCGCAACGCCGTCGCGTTGCGTCAGGCCGGCTTCCCGGTCGGCGGCGCCGATCCCGCCGCGCTGACCGCAAGCGCCGACTACGACGCCGCGGTCAACGCGCTGCAGGGCGGTCAGGCCGTCGCGCTCAATCTTGCGGCCCAGCAGGCGCAGCAGGAGTACACGAACGCGATCGCGGCCCTTCAGGGCGGGAACCCGGTGGGGCCGGGCGCCGCCGCCCAACAGGCGCTCCAGGACTACACCAACGCCATCGCCGCGCACCAGGGCGGCAACCCGGTGGGGCCGGGCGCCGCCGCCCAGCAGGCGGTCCAGGACTACGCAAACGCCGTCGCGGCCATGCAAGCGGGCAACGCGGTCGGTGCGGACCCCGCGGCCCAAGCTGCCCAGGCGGACTACGACAACGCGCTGACGGTGCTCGCGGGCTGGCACCCCGACAACCCGGTTCCCGCGATGCCGCCACCTCAGTTCGCGGTGCCGAACACGCCGGGCGCGGTGACGGCGGCGAACGACTACATGACGGCGTGGTCGGCTTTCTACGGCGTCGGGATGCTGGTCGGCAGCCGCGCCGAGGCAACCGCGCGAGAGAGCCGCCGGCGCAAGATGCTGAAGGCGGCGCCGCACTAGGCCGTCCTTTTCCGGCCCTGTGCCCAGGCGAATCGCCTCTCAAGCTGATGCTGCTGGACCTCCGTGGCCAGGCCGACAAGTCAGTGGGCGGGAGCTACAGCCCAAAGGCGTGCGAGACCGCAGCCGCCAGGTCATCCTCGCCCATGGCGTTGTTGACTTCGATGGACGGCAGACCCAGCCGTCTCGTCTCGGCACGTAGGCGGTCGGTGAACATACGGTCGCGCTCGAACAGGTTCTGACGGGCGCGCTCTGGGTCGCTCGTCTTGCTGGGAATGTCCCACCCGGAGGTGCGGCTATCGAACGCTGCAATGCGAAAGTCAGGGGTGGGAAGAAGCCAGACCGCATGACGGATTTCCGTCAAAACCGGGTGCACAAGGTGTGGCAACAGCCGGAAACCCTCAACCACAATTGCCGTGCCTCTCGGCATCCGCAGCAGGTCCTCGACGATCAGGCCGAATCCCTCTCCGCGAAACCAATGGAACGTCTCAAGCATCGCCTGCGGGGTCCGGGTCACCCACCGGTCGTCCATGTCCATGGCCATGAACTGGCTCAGGTATGGTGCATCCGCCGGCGAGGTACGCTCGGCGTGGTCGGCCATCACATCGTCTGTCGAGAAGACGCGGAGCCTGTGCTCAGCCGCGAGACGTCGAGCAATGGTCGTCTTGCCCGCGCCGCTACCTCCGCCGATCCAGTAGACATGCTGTAGCCGCGCCTGCACGGGTTCGACGGGGCCGAGCTGTCCTACGTCGACCGCGCGGCACGACGTATG
>JAICIE010000227.1 GCA_025924515.1 Jatrophihabitans sp.
GCGGATGCTGATCGTGCTGGCCGGGCTGCCCGAGCCCACGATCAACCACAAGGTCTACGACGCGGCCGGATGGTTGCTGTACCGGTTCGACCTGAGCTACCCGGAGCTGAAGATCCTCGTCGAGTACGACGGGCGTCAGCATCGTGACGACCTGGGCCAGTGGGACCACGACTCGGACCGCAACGACTGGTTCGTGGCCAACGGCTGGCGTCACGTGCCGGTGTTCGCCCGCGGCATCTACCGCGACCCGGCCAAGACGCTGCGCCGGGTCGAGGCCGCACTCCGCGAACGCGGTGCGATGCTCCCGCGACGGTTGTCCGACGACTGGCAGGCGCACTTCCCCGGCAGCCGCTGACCACTCACGACAACCGGTCGCAGCGACCCGTTGTTGCGAGTCTCGAGCGCGTGGCTCGCGATATCCGGTCGCAGCGACCGGTTGTTGCGCGTCCGCGGTCAGTCGTCCCGCGAGCTGCCGGACCGCTCGGCCGCGGCCGCCTCCTCGCGGATCTGGCGCCCCCGCTCGATGTCCGCGCGCTGCTTCTCCTCCTGCTTGTCGATGTTGCGGGTGTCCCGCGGGTCGAGCTGGACGGTCTTCTCCGCGGGCAGGCCGGCCTGCAGCTCCCGCCCCCGCTCGAGCTCGGAGTCGAGCTCGGCGCCGAACAGCAGCGCCAGGTTGGTGATCCACAGCCAGAGCAGGAAGACGATCACGCCGGCGAGCGAGCCGTACGTCTTGTTGTAGGAGCTGAAGTGCCCGACGTAGAACGCGAACGCCACCGAGGCGACGACCCACACCACGATCGCGAGCGCAGCGCCCACGCTGATCCAGCGGAACTTGGGCTGCTTGACGTTTGGGGTCGCGTAGTAGAGCAGCGCGACGATGAAGATGACCACGACGAGCATGACCGGCCACTTGACGATCTGCCAGATCAGCACGGCCGTCGAGCCGAGCCCGATCACGTTGCCCACCGCCTGGGCGGCCGGTCCGGTGATCACCAGGGCGATCGCGATGCAGGCGGTCAGGATCAGGGTGATCGCGGTGACGATCAGCTGCAGGGGACGGAGCTTCCAGAACGGCCGCCCCTCGCCGATCTCGTACATCCGGTTCATCGCCCGCCCGAACGCGCCGACGTACCCGGACGCCGACCACAGCGCGGACAACAGCCCGATCACCAGCGCAATCCCTGCGGCGCTCTGCGACTTCGACAGGTCGGTCAGGGTCGGCCCGAGCGTCTGCAGGAGCGAGCCGGCGCCCAGCTGCTTGAGCACGGAGAGCAGGGTCTGGACGGTCTTGGGCCCGTTGCCGAACACGCCGATGAGGGACACCAGGGCGATCACGGCAGGGAACAGCGCGAGCACGGCGTAATACGTCAGTGCGGCCGCGAGATCGGTGCACTGGTCCTTGGTGAACTCCCGCAGGGTCTTGCGCAGGACGTACTTCCAGGACTGCTTGTGCAGCTGGGTCGGGGAGTCCGGCTCTTGTTCGTCGTCCATGGCCTGCCCGGTCGGGCGATCAGTCTTCACGACGTGCCGGTGCCCCCTGTGAGGCACGCCAAACGCGTCGGAGTTTGCCCTCGGGCCCGTTCGGTTAGAGGCTTGTGCCCGACAACAGAGAGGCGGATGCATGGAGATCGCGATCCCCATCGTGCTGGGGCTGATCATCCTGTTCGTGGTGGTGATCGTCGTGCTGGGCGCAATGGCGCGCAACGCCAACGAGCAGAAGGCCGCCATCGAGGACCCGCGGATAGAGACCCTGCGCTATGCCGTGCCGACGGGCCAGGACCCGGCGGTTCTGATGGCTGCGCTCAAGCACGCGCGACACGAGGCGACCTCCGAGCACTCCGCGAACGGCTACGACCTCCTGATCGCCTGCCCGCCGGGCAAGCGTGAGGAGATCCGTCAGGTGATCGCGGATGCCGACACCACCAGCCTGGAGGGCACCGGCCCGAAGTTCGACCCGGGACCGATCAGGTTCACCGACGAGTGAGCTTGTCGAGACCACCGCGCTGAGCTAGCCGCTCTTCGCCGTCTTGGTCCGCGGCTTCGTCCGGGGCTTCGTGCGCGGTTCGGCGTACGACGCGTCGGCGCCCTCGGGGCTGAGGTCGATCAGCTTGCCGGAGATCCGGGTCCTCGAGAGTGCCGTCCGGGTCTCCTGGGACAGGTCCGCGGGAAGCTCGACCAGCGAGTGGTCACCGCGGATGTCGATGCGGCCGAAGTCGGCGCGGTCGAGTCCGCCCTCGTTGGCGATCGCACCGACGATCTGGCGTGGCTCGACCTTGTGCCGCTTGCCGACCGCGATGCGGTACGTCGACATCGGGACCGCGGAGGGCCGGCGGGACCTGGGTGCCCGCTCGGCCTGCCGTCGGCGCGACCCCTGAGGGCTCGGCGCGGGCTCGGGGTCGGGCTCGAGCAGCAGCGGCCGGCCGTCCTGCCACAGGGAGGCCAGCGCTGCGGCGACGTCGACCGCCGGCACGTCGTGCGCCCGCTCGTAGTCGAGCACCAGCTCCCGCAGGAACCCGGTCTGCTCCGCGCCGAGCGCCTCGGTGATCGCCTCGTGGAACCGGGCGACCCGGCTCTCGTTCACGTCCGCGACGCTCGGCAGCCGCATCTCGGTCAGCGACTGGCGGGTGGCCCGCTCGATCGCCTTGAGGAGGTGGCGCTCGCGCGGGGTGACGAAAGAGATCGCGTCACCGGACCGGCCGGCGCGCCCGGTGCGGCCGATCCGGTGCACGTAGGACTCGGTGTCGGTCGGGATGTCGTAGTTGACCACGTGCGAGACCCGTTCGACGTCGAGGCCCCGGGCGGCCACGTCGGTCGCCACCAGC
Source organism: Jatrophihabitans sp. (assembly GCA_025924515.1). Lineage (GTDB taxonomy): Bacteria > Actinomycetota > Actinomycetes > Mycobacteriales > Jatrophihabitantaceae > JAICIE01. Next base: position 2,823 of record JAICIE010000227.1, read on the forward strand.
ACGTCGAGCGAGCCGTCCCGCAGCGCGCCGATGGTCCGTTCACGCTGCGGCTGGGGGACGTCGCCGTTGATCGCCGCGGCCGAGTACCCGCGGGCCCGCAGCCGCTCGGCGAGCGTCTCGGTCTCCTGCTTGGTGCGGACGAAGACGATCAGCGCCTCGAAGTTCTCCACCTCGAGGATCCGGGTCAGGGCGTCGAGCTTCTGGGGGTAGGACACCACTACGTACCGCTGGGTCGTGTTCGCCGAGGTCGCCGTCCGGTTCCGGACGGTGATCTCCTCGGCATCGGTGAGGTACTTCTCCGCCAGGCGGCGGATGGAGCGCGGCATGGTGGCCGAGAACAGCGCCACCTGCTTGTCGTCCGGCGTGTCCGCGAGGATCCGCTCGACGTCCTCGGCGAAGCCCATGTTGAGCATCTCGTCGGCCTCGTCGAGCACCAGGAAGCGCAGCCCGGAAAGGTCGAGGGTGCCCTTCTCCAGGTGGTCCATCAC
>JAICIE010000228.1 GCA_025924515.1 Jatrophihabitans sp.
AAGTTTCGGTACGGCCGACAAGACGGCACTGCTCACCGGCATCTACCTCGTCCTCGCGGTGACGGCCGCTGTGATCGGCCTGGTGGCGTCGCGGCGCTTGGCCGCGGGCGTCGCCGGCATCGCGGTTCTCGCCGCTCTCGGCTGTGCGAGCGTCGCCACGGCCGCCGGTGCCGGCTTTGCCGACCTGCTGCCCACCCTGCTCGGGGTCGTTGCCGGCGGCGCCGCGCTGGCGATTCTCACGCGGCGGCTGCCGCCGGACCGCGGCGATGACGGCGGTCCCCATCCCGCCATCCCGGAGACCGCCGCGCACGACGGGCCGGCCCCTGTGTCGCGGCGCCGTTTCTTTCTCGCCGCGGTCGGCGCTGCGGTCGGCGCGGTCGTCGCGGGGCTGGCCGGCCGGGCGGCGCTCGCCGCACGCTTCGACGTCGAGGCTCGCCGGCGCCGGGTCCGGCTTCCGTCCACCGCGTCCGCGCCTGCGGGCGGCCCGGCGCCTCCCGTGGCCCCCGGTTCCGCGCCCGTCTTCCCGGGAACGGCGTGGGTCACCCCCGCGTCCGTCTTCTACCGGATCGACACCGAGCTCGCGCCGCCCGAGGTCGACCCGGACCAGTGGTCGCTGCGGATCCACGGCCTGGTCGACCGGGAGATAACGCTCACCTACCTGCAGCTGCTGCACCGCCCGCTCGTCGAGCGCTGGATCACGCTGTGCTGCGTGTCCAACCCCGTCGGCGGTCCGCTCGTCGGCAACACCCGCTGGCTCGGCGTCCTGCTGGCGCCGCTGCTGCGAGCCGCGGGCGTCCATCGCAGCGCCGATCAGCTGTTCATGACCTCCGTCGACGGGTTCACCCTCGGAGCTCCGATGGCAGCGATCCTCGACGGCCGCGACGCCATGGTCGCGATCGCCATGGACGGTCAGCCGCTCCCGGTGGAGCACGGCTTCCCGGCCCGCGTGATAATCCCGGGGCTCTACGGGTACGTGTCCGCGTGCAAATGGGTCACCGACCTGGAGGCGACGACGTTCGCCACCCGCACCGCATTCTGGATCGAGCAGGGCTGGGTGCAGTCGCCCCAGGTGCGGCTCGCGTCGCGGATCGACGTCCCCCGCCAGGGCACGACCGTGCGCGTCGGTCGGCCCACGGCCGTGGCGGGGGTTGCCTGGGATCAGCACGTCGGGGTGTCGAAGGTCGAGGTCCAGGTCGACGGCGGCGCATGGCGGCGCGCCGAGCTGGGAGGGGAGGTGTCGGTCGACACCTGGCGCCAGTGGTACCTGCCGTGGACCCCGACGACCGCGGGCTCGTCCGTGCTGCGGGTCCGGGCGTTCGACGGGCGGGGCCGGCCGCAGGACTCGGTGCGCCGCGACCCGTTCCCCGCCGGCGCGACCGGGCTGCACGCGGTCACGGTGCACGCCCGATGAGGACGGCGCAGCCTGCCGCGCGCTGGGCGCTCGCCGGTCTCGCGGTCGCGGGCCTCGCGGTCGACGCGTACACCCACCTCGACCTTGCGCCGACCTACCGCTTCAACGCCACCAGCGCGCTCAGCGAGTCCCTGCTGTTCCGCATCGAGGCGGTTCTGGCGATCCTGGTCGCCGTCGCGGTCATCGCCCGCCGCAACCGATTGACCGCGCTGCTCGTCGTCCTCGTCGCCGGCGGCGGCCTCGTCCTCTTGCTGGTGTACCGCTACGTCGACATCGGGAAGATCGGCCCGATCCCGGCCATGTACGACCCGGAGTGGTTCCCCGAGAAGGTAGCCAGCGCACTCGGCGAGGCCGTCGCCATCCTGGCCGGGCTCGTCCTGCTCGTCCTCGGCCCGGCGCGAACGCACAGCGCGCTGCGGTGACGCGCGGCTACCCTGCCCGGGTGAGCTCGCCGTCCGGACGCGCCCGCGAGGTGATCCGCGCGCTGCAGGCGGCGCGGGCGCAGCGCCCCCCGGAGCGGTCGCGAACCGAGCCGCCATTCGACCGCAGCTGGCAAGGCGCGCTGGTGCTCGTCCTCGCCGCTCTGGCCGTGCTGTTCGCGGTGCAGATCGTCAACGCGCAGGACCGGTACGGACTGGACCGGTTCGGGCTGCGCCCGCGTAGCGCCGACGGACTGGTCGGCATCGTCACCGAGCCGTTCCTGCACGCCAGCTGGGGGCACCTGCTGTCGAACACGCTGCCGTTCCTCGGCATCGGGTGGGTGCTCATGCTCTCCGGCCTGCGCGTGTGGGCCTTCGTCAGCGCCTTGGTCATCGTCGTCGGCGGTCTCGCCACGTGGCTCGTCGCGCCGGCCGGGATCATCGTCGGCGCCAGCGGCCTCATCTTCGGCTGGCTGGGTTACCTGGTCGCCCGCGCTTGGTTCTCCCGACGGCTGCGCTGGATCCTGTGGGCAGCGATGGTCCTGCTGTTCTTCGGCACCCTGTTGAACGGCCTGCTCCCGGACCTCGACCCCCGCACGTCGTGGCCGTCGCATCTCTGTGGCTTCCTGGCCGGCGTCCTGGCCGGCTGGGTGCTGCATCCGCGCAGGCCGCGAGCCGCGCGAAGCGGCCGCGGCACTTCCGTATCCTGAGCGTCGTGCCCCTGCCCGACCTCGACGCCCCCCTCGGCATGATCGACTCCGGTGTAGGCGGGCTGACGGTCGCCCGCGCCGTGCTCGACCAGCTGCCGCACGAGTCGCTGTACTACATCGCCGACACCGCGCACTCGCCGTATGGGCCCAAACCCATCGCGGAGGTCCGGGCGCACGCGCTGGGATTGATGGACGAGCTCGTCGACTCTGGGGTGAAGGCGCTCGTAATCGCCTGCAACAGCGCGAGCGCGGCGTGCCTGCGCGACGCCCGCGAGCGCTACCCGGTTCCGGTGATCGAGGTGATCCTGCCGGCAGTGCGCCGGGCCGTTGCCGCCACGCGCAACGGACGTGTCGGCGTCATCGGCACGGTCACCACCATCACCAGCGGCGCCTATCAGGACGCCTTCGCCGCCGCGGCGCACCTGGAGATCCACGCCGCGGCCTGCCCGCTGTTCGTCGAGTACGTCGAACGGGGGATCACCAGCGGGCCGCGGCTCACCGAGGTCGCCGAGCGCTACGTCGCGCCGCTGAAGGCCGCCGGGGTCGACACGCTGGTGCTCGGCTGCACCCACTACCCGATGCTCACCGGACTGCTGTCGGTCGTGATGGGGGAGTCGGTCACGCTCGTCTCGAGCGCGGAGGAGACGGCCAAGGACGTGTACCG
>JAICIE010000229.1 GCA_025924515.1 Jatrophihabitans sp.
GCTCCACCGAGCGCATCGCCGCGTGGTCGATGCCGCAGGCCTGCATGAAGGCCAGCGCGCGGTCGATCTCGCGGGCGATGACCTCGTACCGGACGCCGGCCGGCGAGTTCGAGACGAAGTCCTTGTTCCAGTCGTGCACGGCGTGCAGATCGGCCAGCCCGCCGCGGGCGTAGGCGCGGATCATGTTCATCGCCGCGGCCGAGTTCGCGTAGGCGCGCACCAGCCGGTACGGGTCCGGGATCCGCTTCTCGAGCACCGGTTGGAGCGAGTTGATCATGTCCCCGCGGTACGAGGGCAGGCCGAGCGCGTCGAGCTCGGCCGAGCGCGGCTTGGCGTACTGCCCGGCCACCCGGCCCACCTTGACCACCGGCACGCTCGCCCCGTAGGTCAGCACGATCGCCATCTGCAGCAGCGTGCGGGTGGTGCTCTGCAGGTGCGGCTCGGTGTTGAGGTCGAAGGTCTCGGCGCAGTCGCCGCCCTGCAGCAGGAACGCCTTGCCCTGGGCCACCTCGGCGAGCCGGACGCGCAGGTCGTCGACCTCGGCCGGGGCGACGATCGGCGGCACCGTCGACAGCGTCTCGAGCACCGCGTCGAGCGCGCCCCGGTCCGGCCAGGTCGGCTGCTGGGCGGCGGGCAGCTCCCGCCACCGGTCCAGTCCGGGGATCAGCTCGGCGGGGTCGGGGAGGCTCACGTCTTAGGAGGGTACGGCGGCGGCGCTGCCGGGTGGCGCCGGTGTCACCCGAATGCCGTCCTCAGCGCGACGTCCCCGGTCGGACGAACCCGGTCTCGAACGCGAAGACGATGGCCTGGGCGCGGTCCCGGAGGCCGAGCTTGGCGAGCAGCCCGGCCACGTGCGTCTTGACCGTCGCCTCCGACAGGTGCAGGGCCGCGGCGATCTCGGCGTTGGACAACCCTCGTGCGAGCTGACCGAGCACATCGCGCTCCCGGGGCGAGAGCGCGGCGGCCGGTGAGTCCACCGAGGCGGGAGCGCGCGCGCTGACGTAGTTCTCCACCAGCCGGCGGGTGACGGTCGGGGAGAACAGGGCGTCCCCACGGGCGACGATGCGGACGGCATCCAGCAGCTGGTCGCGGGGCGCGTTCTTGAGCAGGAACCCGCTCGCGCCGGCCCGTAGAGCTCCGTAGACGTAGCCGTCCAGGTCGAAGGTCGTCAGCACGAGCACCTTCGTGCGGGTCCCGCTCGCGGTGATGCGGCTCGTCGCGGCGATGCCGTCGAGGACCGGCATGCGGATGTCCATGAGTGCCACGTCCGGCGACGTCCGCCGGGCGGCGTCCACCGCTTCGGCACCCGTCCCTGCCTCGGCGACGACGGCGAGGTCCGGCTGGGACTCCAGGATCGCCCGGAAGCCGGCGCGGATCAGCTCCTGGTCGTCGGCGATCAGGACCCGGATCACGCCGGCGCGCCCAGCGGGAGCTCGGCCCGCACCCGGAACCCGCCGTCCGGTAGCGGACCGATGTCGACGGATCCCCCGAAGGCGGCGACGCGCTCGCGGATGTTGACCAAGCCGTGGCCGCCCGAGCGGAAGACCGGCCCGCCGATTCCGTCGTCGCTGACCGACAGGGTCACGCGGTCGCCGGTGACCAGGACCTCCACCTCGGCCCTGCGGGCGTGCGCGTGCCTGAGGCAGTTGGTCAGCGACTCCTGCACGATCCGGAAGACCGAGGCGTCGAGCGCCTCGGGCAGCCGGGCGTCCGGTGGGTCGATCCGCAGCGACGCATCGACGCCCGACACCGACACCGTCGCCGCGAGCGCGGGGAGATCGCGAAGGCCCGCGGGCGGACCGAGCGCCGCACCCGCCCTCTCATCGGCCCGCAGGATGGCGAGGAGGCGGCTCATGTCCTCCAGTGCCTGGCGTCCCGTCGTCCCGATGGTGTCGAACGCGACCCGCGCGCGGTCGGGATCCGACGCCGCGACCAGTTCGCCCGCGTCGGCCTGCACGATCATCACCGAGAGCGTGTGCGACACGATGTCGTGCAATTCCCGGGCGATGCGGGTCCGCTCCGCGGTCACCGCGGCGGCCGCCTCGGCCTCGCGCTCGGCCTCGGCGCGGGCGACGGCCACCGCCAGACGCGTGGCGTCACGGTGGCGGTGCACGGTCAGGCCGGCCAGCCACGCCGCGATGGAGATGAGCCAGAAGAACGCGTTCGCCCAGACGTCGGCCTGCGTGGCCGAGCTGAGGTCGTAGAGGCCGTGCACGATCCCGGCGGCCGTGGCGAGCGCGCCGCCGGCCAGCGCGCGGCGCAGCGGGGCATACGCCGCGACGCTGTAGAGCGGGACGAGGAACGGCGCCCAGCCGCCGGGATCCTCCGCCGCGTGCCCGCTGACGACGGCCTGGATGGTCATCGCGGCCATCGCCAGGGCCAGTACGGCCAGGGGAGCCCGCCGCCGCCACGCCAGCGGCACGGTCGCCACGAGCATCACCAGCGACATCAGCGGCTTCGGCCCCGGCACCGCGCCGGCCGCCCAGACATCGATCTGCGACAGAGCGGTCGCGGCGGCGGCCAGGAGCACGTCGAGCGCGCCGACACCGGCGAACCACCCCGTGGCCTGCCTACCCGCACGCAGAGGCACGCGGGCGCGCAGCGTTCCGGCGACGGTCACGGCCAGGGACGGTAGCCGGACGACCTCGTCCGCGCCTCGTTCTCGAGGACGAGTTCCCCGGAGGGGTTCCCTCTTCTGGCCGACCCACCTCTGCCGGTCGGCCGAAGCGGAGTCGGGGATCTGCTGCCTACGTTCTGCGGCCTCACCATCCGTTGACAGGAGTTCTCATGACCACCGTCCCGTCCGAGGACGCCCGGCGCCGCGTCTTCCTCGCCGCCTGCTGCACCGCGGCGCCGGCGCTCCTCCTCGCCGCGTTCGTCGCCGGCCCCTCGATGGCCTGGATCGACCCGCGCGCCACCCTCGCCGACGTCGCCGTCCGTCCGACCGCTTCCGTCGTCCAGGCCGTTCTCCTGCTCGTGTCGTCGGCGCTGTTCGTCCCGGTCCTCACCGCGGGAGTCCATCTGCTGCGGACCCGCGGCCGGATTGTCGGCCTCGTCGGGGCGGCCGCCTTCCTCGCCGGGATCTGCGGACACCTCATGCTCGTCGCAGCACGGCTGGTGCTCGTGCAGCTGGCCGGCAGCGGACTGCGCCCCGAA
>JAICIE010000230.1 GCA_025924515.1 Jatrophihabitans sp.
CCTCGGTTTCGGGCACCACGGCGGCGCCCCCGCGGTCACCTTCCCGGCCTTCGTCGCGGCGCTCGCCGCCCTGGCGCGGACGTCGATCGGCAAGATCCGTACCTACCGCAAGGATCTCGACGGGGCGCTCTCGGACAGCACGTTGGCGACCGTCGGGCGCTTCGCCCGGGACCGCCTGGCTCCTTATCTGGGGGTCCTCCTGGTGACCGTGGCCGCCGCCGTGGTGTCGTGGTCGCTGACCGCGCTTGCGGTGCGAACCGCCCCGTGGGGGAGCACGTCCGGGTACTGGGTCCGCGACCTGGTCGCGGCCGCGGTCGCGATCGGGCTCTGGCTCGTCATCCGGGCCCTGGTCGACATCAACCACACGTCCTTGCACCGGTATTACCGCGACCGACTCGCGGCGGCGTACGCAGGCGGGATGCGCGACAATCCGCACCCGTCCGCGGCGACGTTGAGCAGCCTTCGTCCGGGCGCGGCCGGCAAGCGCCGGCAACCCGACCTCGTCCTCTGCGCCAGCGCCGCCGACACCGGTCCGGGCGACCTGCCGCCCGGTCGCAATGCCGTTTCCTACACCTTCACCCCGACGGACGTCGGCGTGAGCGCGCAGTCGATCTGCGGCGGAGAGTCATACGGCAGCCGCCGGGCGCCGACGACCTCGTTCGAGGCCGCGACGGTCGACTTCACCCTGTTCGACGCCGTTGCAGTGGCGGGTGCGGCGCTGGCCCCGTTGATGGGCAACATGACGACGCCGTCGAAACGAATCCTGTTCGCCCTCGCCAACGTCCGCCTGGGGATGTGGTTGCCCTCGCCGGCGTACTTGCAGAAGCTGACCGTCGAGGCCACCCGATTCCGCCGCATGCGCCGGGCGTGGAAACGGTTGCTCAGCCAGCATCACCTGCGGCGGCTGTGGGCGGAGATGGCGGGAACCCTGCACCTCGACGGGAAGTGGCTCTACGTCACTGACGGCGGTCATTACGAGAACCTGGGATTGGTCGAGGCGCTGCGCAGGAGGCCGAAGATGGTCATCGTCCTCGACGCCTCGGGAGACCATCAGGGTTCCTTCACGACTCTCGGACAGGCCATCGCCCTGGCCCGGACGGAGTGTCAGGTCGACATCGACCTGGACCCGCTGCCGATCGGACTGGAACCGGCGGCGCAGGGTTCCCCGTTGGCGCGCGAGGTCGCCCGGTCGGTGGTGACCGGGACGTACAAGTATCGGTGCGGCGACGAAAGGCCCGGAACCCTGATATTCGCGAGGCTGGGAGTGACACCCGCGCATCCGTGGGACGTGCGGTCGTATCTCGCCGTGAACGCCGGTTTTCCCACCACGACGACTCTCTCGCAGTTGTACGACGGTGCCGAATTCGAGGCCTACCGAGCGATGGGGGAGTCGACCGGGGCCGCGATCGTCGCGTGCGCGAGCGACCTGGCGGGCGCGGCCGATTCGACTAGTGGCACCGAGGCCGCCGTCGGCGCGGGATCGCCGGACGGTTCGAAGCAGCGCTGAGGCGGTACTCAGTCGCGCCCGACGTGGGTGTTCAGCCAGGCGACGAGCGGCTCGAGGACGCGGAACACCTTGGTGATCTCGGTCTTGGCCTTCGGCGTCGCGAGCCACCTCGGGCAGCCGACGTCCTTCTGCGCGAACAGGCTCTTGTAGCGCAGCAGTTCGGCCCGCGGGTGGTCCTTCGGATACCCGGCCGGAACCCGGGTGATGGAGTTGCCGTCGACGCACAGGCCTCTGCGGCGCAGCTCCGCGAGAACGCGGTCGAGTTGGGCGCCGGCCACGTCGTCGGCCACCGCACGGCGCAACCGGTCGACCTGAGCCGAGGACATCTCGTGGTAGCCGCCGGCGAGGACCAGGCCGGCCGCGGAGACGTGGAGATACATCGACGTTTCGCCGAACCACAGGCCCTGATGCGTCTTGTAGGGGGACTTGTCCTTCGAAAACCGCACATCCCGGTAGGGACGGAAGAACTTCGGGGCGCCGAACTCAGGTTCGAGAGCGACCGCGAGAGCCTCCAGCGGCGCCCGGACGCTCCGCTCGTAGACGTCCTTGTGGGCCGTCCAGAAGGACTTCGTGTTGTCGGCCTCGAGATCCTCGTAGAAGTCGAACGCCGCTGTCGGCACTCCTGCAAATGCAGCCATCAGGAATCCTGTTGATCGAGGGCCACGTGCAGCCGGATCTCGCGGAGCTCACCCGCCCCGGTGTCGAGCACCCGGGCCAGGCCGTCCGGCCCCCATCCGCTACCGGCGAGGAACTCGCGCGAAACCGTGTCCTGTTCCGGGATCCAGGTGATCGCGCGGGTCATCCCGTCGGCGCGGGCCACGTCGACCGCGGCCGCCATCAGCCGCGAACCGTGGCCCCGGCGCGCCCACCGCGGCTCGACCACGAGAGGGGAGATGGCCGCGGTCGTCCCCGGCTCCGGGTCGTCCGACAGCAAGTCCTCGGCCGGGGCGACGGCGGTGAACCCGACGGTCCACTGACCCTCCACGGCAACAAGGACGTGGTGTCGGGGCGACGGCGCGGCTACGACGGCGTCCTCCCACGCGGCGCGAGCCGCGTCGGGCGTCAGGGCTTCGAGGACCGGGGCCGGCAGGATCCCCGCATAGCCGTAGCGCCAGGTGCCCACCTGGATGCGTGCGATCTCCTCGACGTCGGCGGCCCGGGCGGGACGCACGCTGACTTCGGACACGCTGCGAGCCTACGGCGAGCGGCCGGGCCGTCGGCCCGTCCTCGGGATCCCGCGGCGGAGCCGCCGGCGGGTCAGGCCTCGTGGGCCGGCTCGCGGTGCCGCTCCGGCTGCGCCAACGCGTCGGCCTCCGCGAACGCCGCCGCTTCGGCGCGTTCGCGTCGCCGCTCGCGCCACCGCAGCGCGAGCCATCCGGCCGCCACCACGGCCAGGACCGCCAACGGCGCCCACGTGAGGGTGCGCCCGACGAGGTCGAGCGCGTTGGCGAAGGCGTAGCCGAGCAGGACGCACCCCGGCGCCCAGATCGCTCCGCCGATCACATTCCAGGTGAGGAAGGTCCGGTAGCGCATTCCGCTCATGCCCGCCATGGACGGCACGAGCGCGCGGAAGATCGCGGTCAGCCGGCCGATCAGTACCGCTTTCCCGCCGTGCCGGTGCAGGAAGCCGTC
>JAICIE010000231.1 GCA_025924515.1 Jatrophihabitans sp.
AATGGTCGATCTGCTTCATGGTGGTGCCGTTGAGCCGCACGATGGAGTAGGACGTCCCTGCGCGGGCGCAGTTGCAGCCGTGACCGGCGAGGTTGTCCTCGTCGGCGTTGCCGGTGCTGGCGTACACCGCACCGGTGCCCGTGTCGACGGCCACGCTGGTCCAGACGCTGCCACCGACGTTCCCGGAGGTGCCGTCGGTGTGGTCGGCCGGAACCGACCACCAGGTGCCCGCCTTTCTGCCGGTGCCCTGGCTCACGGACACCACGCCGCCGCGCACCAGTGGGTCGTCGCAGTGCGACGAGATCCCGACGTACACGTGTCCCGACGCCACTGTCGGCGACGACCACGCGTACGAGCCGCTCTGCGTGTCGACCGCGACCGGGTTGCTCGACCACGAGGAGACCCGCTTGAGCGTCCCCGCGTCGAGGGCCCACAGGTAGTTGCCCCCGCCGCTGGTGCCGCCGGGGTGGCCGGCGGCCACATACACGGTCAGCGCGCCGCCGCGGGCGGGGTCGGGGACGAGGGCGGCCGAGGCGGTGATGCCGAGGTGGGACCCGCCACAGCCGGTCACATACCCCAGGTTCGCGGAGGCGGCCGTACGGCCCGTGCTCTCGTTGATCGAGTAGAACCAACCGTCCTTGGCGCCCACATAGACGCGGCCCCCGCCCACGGTCGGGCTCGCGTTCAGGCTGGCCGGTGCCGATTCCCCCGTGTGCACCGGCGGCTTCCACGTCCAAGCCTGATGAAGGCCCGCCGCGTTCCCCGCAGTGACGGCGGTCGCGGACCGGTTGTAGGAGTAGTGCCCGGGACCGAACAGGTACTGGTTCCAGTCGGAGGTTCCGGCCGCCTCGGCGGCGACCGGCAGCAGCAGGGCCAGTGATCCGACGGCACCGGCGGCGCGTCGCCTGACGCGACGCGAGACGCGAATCCGAGCACTCACCGCGTCATGTAAACATCTTCCCGCGCAATCTGGTCGGGACCTTGGTCCTCTCCCGATCGGATGCGGGGGTTTGCGGTCGGCCTACGCCGGGACGCGTCGCGACACCGCCGTCCACCCCGACGACATCGCGGCCGCTCCTCCCGCGAAGAGCAACACCGTCGACGCCAGAAGGAACCAGCCCGACGGATCCCCGGACGCGTCGTCGGCGTCCGGCACGAACACGGTGCCCCAGTGCTGGCAGTTCACGGTGATCCGACCCGTGATCGGAGCTGCGAACGAGCCGACGACGTTGGTTGCCTTGGTGGAGGTGCTCTCGGGCGTCACCTTCAGCGACTCGGCCGCCCCCCCGCCGCTGGCCCAGTCACATTCGAGATCCGGCGACTGCGCGTTCTGGCCGGTCGTCACCGGAACGCCGGCGGCCAGCAGCGCCGGGACACCGCCCGGGACGGCGATCGAGTATGCCTGGCCCTGCGTCACCATCACGGACCGCGGCGGCTGGGCGTCCGGCGTGTACGGCTGCTTCTCTGTCGCGCCGGTCAGGCGCCAGAGCCCGAGGCAGACCACGCCCGCAAGCAGGGCGACCGCGCCGACCGCGGCCATGGGGATCCGGGACGCCACTCGGCGAACGGTACTGGCAGGGCAGCCGGGCTTGAGCGTTCCTCGGCCACGCATTCGTCTGTGATCAGGACGGCCCCGGGCGCTCGCCGGGTTCGGTGACGACCCTGCCCGGTAGGCCGATCCCAGAGCCCGTCCCCACTACGCCGGCACCAGCGCCGAGGAAGAAGTCACCGCACCGCTGCCGGGGAGTCAGGCCCCTCGTCCTCGCCCGCTCTGCTCTTCACCACCCGGGCCGGCACCCCCACGGCCACGACCCGGGCCGGTACGTCGCGGGACACCACGGCATTCGCTCCGATCACCGAGCCATTCCCGATCGTCACCCCACGAGTGACCGTGGCCTTCGTCCCGATCCAGACGTCACGGCCGATCCTGACTCGCGACTTGACGATTCCCTGATCCTTGATCGGGACTTCGAGGTTCTCGTAGCGATGGTCGAAGTCGCTGATATACACGCGGTCGGCGATCAGCACCGAGTCCCCGATCTCGATGTCCAAGTAGCAGTTCACCGAGACGTCGCGACCGATGACGGACTTGTCGCCGACGCTCAGCGTGCCCTCGTGGCAGCGCAGCGCGGTCCCCGCGCCGACATGCACCCAGCGGCCCAGCACGATTCGGCCGGCGCCGCGCCGCGCGGTGATCCGGACGCCGCGATCGAGGAACACCATCCCGCGCGTCACCACCCCCGGTCGCCGCAGCCGCAGCATCGCGAAGCGCCAGTACCGCGCGAGGTACCACCGACTCCATGCCCGGTTGCGGATCAGCCAAGCCAGCGACGACCGGGTCAGCACGCGCGTACCGACAGCCTGGCGAGTCACGGGCCGACGATCAGGGTTTCGTGCCGGTGACCTCGGCGTTGTAGAACAGGCCGGCGGGCACGACCCGCTCGAGAACCCGGTCGACCGCCGACAGTCGCAACCACGTCTTGTACGCGAAGTCCGCCCAACCGAGACCGAGCTTCTCGCGGGGCACCGCGCACTCGAAGGTCCGCACCGGCCAGCCGAACCATGCAGCGAGCAGTTCCTCTGTGACGACCCGCACGTTTGCCGCGCCCGCCTGCGTCGCCAGTCGCCGCAACTGCGCCGGTCCGAAGGTGTGCAGGTCGACCACCGCTTCCAGAGCGGCCGCACGCGAGGACTCGTCGACCTCCTCCTGAGGCCGGCGCCAGGCGGCCAATGCGGGAAGCCGAGTGAGCCTGGTGGTGGCGGCCCAGGTCAGGCGCGACAGTCGCCGGGCGATCGCGTCGCCGTATGCGGTCGGCTCACCGGCGAACACGAACCGGCCGCCCGGACGCAGGACGCGCAACACCTCGCGCAGGGCCAGCTCCACGTCCGGAATGTGGTGCAGGACAGCATGACCGATGACCAGGTCGAAATCGTCGTCCGGGTAGGGCAGCCGCTCGGCGTCCGCGACCCGTCCTTCGATGTCGAAACCCAGCGCGCGAGCGTTGGTGATGGCGGCCTCGACCATCC
>JAICIE010000232.1 GCA_025924515.1 Jatrophihabitans sp.
CTGGTAGAGCGCCAGCAGCCACATCGCCGTCGCGTTGATCGTCATCGACGTGTTCATCTCGTCGAGCGGGATGCCGTCGTAGAGCGCGCGCATGTCGGCCAGCGAGGTGATCGGGACGCCGACCTTGCCGACCTCGCCGGTGGCCAGTTCGTCGTCCGGGTCGTAGCCGGTCTGCGTGGGCAGATCGAAGGCGACCGAGAGCCCCGTCTGGCCCTTCTCCAGGTTGCGCCGGTACAGCGCGTTGGACTCCTTCGGCGAGGAGTGCCCCGCGTAGGTGCGCATGACCCACGGGCGGTCGCGGTCCTCCGGCGATGAAGGGAAGGGCATAGCGCCGCAGTGTAGGTCGGTTACTCGTCAGTAGCATCTCGGGTGGCAGACTCGGTGCTGTCTCGCGAGGGGAGGTCCTCGGGTGCCGGTCGAGAGCCTGAACTACCCCCTGGGTCCGATCGTCGTGATCGCCGTCGCGCTCGCCGTGCTGGCGCTCTTCATGCGATGGGCCTTCGGTCCCGGCCGCGGCGGGGCGCCGCGCCGGAAGCCTGCGGACGACGGCCTGCTCACCCGCATCGCCACGCTGTCGCGCCGCGAATCCGCCCTGGCGCTGCGCGCGGTGCTCTCCGACGCCGGCATCCGTTCGACCATCCGCTATCCGGAGCCCGACCGGGCGGTGATCCTCGTCTTCCCCGAGGACGCCGACCGCGCCCGCGCGCTGGCCGCCTCGTTCCCCGGCCGCGATTCGTAGCCCGACTGTGCGCGCAGCGTGGCCTCGCCGCGCGCGAGACAACGCTCAGCGCACAGTCATCGAGTCAGTCGGGACGGCGGGTGCGCTCCACCTGCGCGCCGAGACCCCGCAGCTGCTCGACGAAGTCCGGGTAGCCGCGGTCGACGTGGTGCACGTCCTGCACCTCGGTGGCCCCGTCGGAGACCAGCCCGGCGAGCACCAGGCCGGCGCCCGCGCGGATGTCGGTCGCCACCACCGGCGCGCTGGAGAGCCGCTCCCGGCCGCGGACGACGGCGTGGTGGCCGTCGATGCGCACCGAGGCACCGAGCCGGACCAGTTCGTTGACGAACATGAACCGGCCCTCGAACACGTTCTCGGTGATCAGCGCCGTGCCGGTGGACACCGCGGCCAGGGCCACCGCCATCGGCTGCAGGTCGGTCGGGAAGCCGGGATACGGCAGGGTGACGACATCGACGCAGCGCGGCCGTTCGCGCATCGTGACCCGGACGCCGTCGGCTCTCGTCTCCACCGAGGCCCCCGCGTCGGTGAGCTTGTTCAGCGCGACCGTCATGTGTTCGCCGATGGCGCGCTCGATGACGACGTCGCCGCGGGTCATCACCGCGCCGATGGCCCACGTGCCCGCGACGATCCGGTCGGGCACCGTCGCGTAGGTCGCGGGGGAGAGGTCGGTGACACCTTCCACGGTGATCGTCGAGGTGCCGGCACCGTCGATCTTGGCGCCCATGACGGCGAGCATCGCGCAGAGGTCGGCGATCTCCGGCTCGCGCGCGGCGTTGTCGATCACCGTCGTCCCCTCGGCGAGGACGGCGGCCATCACGAGGTTCTCGGTGGCGCCGACGGAGGGGAAATCCAGCCAGATCGACGTTCCGACCAGCCGCGGGGCGGTCGCGACGAGGAAGCCGTGCTCGCTCTCGATCTTCGCCCCGAGCCGCTCCAGACCCGAGATGTGCATGTCCAGCCCGCGGGAGCCGATCGCATCCCCGCCGGGCAGCGCGACCCGCGCCGACCCGCACCGGGCGACGAGGGGCCCGAGCACGCTGATCGAGGCGCGCATCCGCCGGACCAGGTCGTAGTCGGTCTCGGTCGACGGCCGCTCGGGGACGTCGACGACGACCACGCCGCCGCCCCCGCTCCCCGGCCTGCGCTCGTACTCGACGCCGCAGCCGAGGCGGCGCAGCACCTCGCTCATGATCGCGACGTCGAGGATGTCGGGGACCTCTTCGATGGTGGTCCGGCCGGTCGCGAGCAGCGCGGCCGCCATGAGCTTGAGCGCGCTGTTCTTGGCGCCCGTGACCCGGACGCGGCCGCTGAGCGCCGCCCCGCCGGTCACCTCGAAGCACTCCACCGGTTCACCCTACGCATGGCACCGGTCCGGCTTCGGTGACCGCGACCTACGCTCGGGGCATGACCATCCGGCTGACCCGCATCTACACCCGGACCGGCGACGCCGGCTCCACGCATCTGGGCGACATGAGCCGGGTGGCCAAGACCGATCCCCACCTCGTCGCCTACGCCGACACCGACGAGGCGAACTGCGCGATCGGGACCGCCCTGGCCCTCGGCTCCCCACCGCCGGAGATGTTCGACCTGCTGCGCAGCATCCAGAACGATCTCTTCGACGTCGGCGCCGACCTGTGCAACCCGATCGCGCCCGACCCGAAGTTTCCGCCGCTGCGGGTGACCGCCGCCTACACCGAGCGGCTGGAGGCGGCCTGCGACGCGCACAACGAGGCGCTGTCGAAGCTCACCAGCTTCATCCTGCCCGGCGGGACGCCCGCGGCCGCGCTGCTGCACCAGGCACGGGTCGTCGTCCGCCGCGCCGAGCGCAGCGTGTGGGCCCTGCTGGCCGAGGACTCCGATCGGACGAACCCGGAGACCGCCCGCTACCTCAACCGGCTCTCCGACCTGCTGTTCATCCTGGCGCGCGAGGCCAACCCGGGCGGCGACATCCTCTGGGAACCCGGCGCGCACAGCGGCGCGCACGCCCAGCGGGCAGCGACCGACCGGCAGGGCGGCTAGCGGGCGGCGGGCGGGGCGGACTCGACCCAGGACAGAAAGCCGGTCACCGTCGCCGGGTCCATGGCCAGCTCCTGCACGCCGGCACCGGTGCGGCAGGCGAGGACGACGGCGTCGCCGGGCAGCGCGAGGTCCTCGGGGGCGGCCCGACGCCGGCCCTCGATGCTGAAGCCGGCCCGCTGCAGGCGCCGTTGCGGCCGCACCGACAGCGACAGCGCCCGGTACCACAGCAGCGTGTCGCCGCC
>JAICIE010000233.1 GCA_025924515.1 Jatrophihabitans sp.
GGGCTTCACGCACCAACCGCACCGACCGCTCACGCAGCTCGGCCGGGTACTTCCTCGGTGCTGGCATGGCTCCATCCTCCTGATGGAATCGGAGCCTCTACAAAACCCGGGGCGATTCAGTGATGACGGTGGTGAACCCGCGGATGTCGAGAGTGAAGGTCTGCGCGGTGGGGCCGTCGGTGAAGAAGATGACCGGCAGGTTGGCCAGCCCGTTGCCCGGTGGCTGCTGGTGGGTGGGCAGCTGGGGAAGCGGCAGCGTGCGGAGGTAGCGGTAGACCTCACCCGGCGACGGCGGCGGATCCAGATCCGTCACGTCCACGCATCCTGCGTAGACGTTCTGCCAGTCGCCATAGCCCGTACCAGGCGGCAGTCCTGGCAACGGCGGTACGCCGTCCACCGACGAGCCGTCGGCCTGCACCAAGCGTTGGGATTGGACAACGTAGAAGAAGACGACGCGGCCCGCGGGCTGCTCGCACATCTGGGTACCGGGATCGCACGCGCCGGTGAGGGGGTCGGTGATTTGGCAGGGTGTCTGCAGGCGCCATTGGCGCAGGCGAGGCCCGGCCGCTACCTGACTGGCGTAACCGACGCCATTTCGAAGCTCGAAGAAGGAAGCCCGGAGGGCGCCGGGGCGGTGTCGACTGTGGGCTCGGGATCGTCGCATGCCTGGAAAGGACAAGCCGAAGCGCGAGAGACCGGTGAGAGAGCAAGAGCCAGGAATGTCAGTGCGGATACGGTCAAACACCTCGTGGACCGACGCACGTCAGATCCGATCAGCCGAAAATGTCGTGACTATCCACGTCGAGCGGTTAGCATCCCACGCCAGCGCCAGCCCACCAGACATTTTGATGGCGTCCGACGACTTGCCCGGAACGGCGACTCCGTCTCGGTCCTTGACCGTGTACGCCGCCTGCTCGAGATACAGGGCATTCTCCGCCGCATCGCCGGTGATCGGGCCGTTGGTCATTGAAATTATCGAGATCTGACCACCCTCATAGGTCCACCCGGCCGCTTTGGCCGTGTCGTATCCGTGCGCCAATGCATCGCAGTCCCGGCAGTCGCGGCTCAGGTCACGAAGCGGTGCCGAGTCGAGCGACACGAGCAGGTGGTTGGTCAGGTCGATGTAGTAGCGCGTGAAGGCCCGCACCCCAGCTTCGGTCTTCTGCCGGGCTTCGGCGGGCACGGGGAAATCGGCGGGCCCGAGAGGTGGCAGGGTCGGCGAGGGATTGGCGGTCGTCGTCGTCGGAGCGCTCGCGCTCGGCTTGTCTCCCTCAGAGCATCCCGTCAGCGACAGGGATGCCGCGGCCAGGCAGACCAGCAGTCGAAGCACCCAGCCCCGCGCCATCCGCCCACACCTCCGCTGTTGATCACCGAACCTGGCGAGACTACGCAAACTTGGAAGTCGCTGGCAGCACGGCTGTGGATGGTTCACCCGTCCGGCGCCTGCCACGCGCACAGGCGCCACCCCCCGGCGCGACCGCCCGGATGCGAAGGCGTTCCCGCGGGAACGTCTACTCAGTGTCGGTTCGATGAGCACAAGCGCTATTCACGGAGACGCAGCAGCGAAGGTCACGTTCCACTTTGTGCAATTGTCGTCTAGGACCCCGTCCCGCATGAAACTCCGAAAGAACAAGTGCCCTCAGCGTCGGAGGAGTTCGAGGGGCTGATCGGGACGCCATTGGGATGACGCCGATCGGCGGTGGGCTGTCACTGACGTGGGGTCGGACCGGGCGTCGAAGTGACCGAATGAGGAAGCCAAGAGCGGGTGGCATCTGGAGCTCCGAAAATGTCGGTGGCGGTCGGTAGCTTCGATCAAACGATCGAAGGAGGACCCATGCCATACGACGGGCAGGACGAGGCCGACGCCGCCCGGCCGCTGGACGAGCTGGCCCGGCAGATCACGCAGGCAGCCGTCCGGTTGGCCGCGGCCACGGCCGCGTGGTTGCGGTTGATCGCGGAGTTCGACGAACGCGGTGGCTGGCACGGCGTGGGCATCAAGTCCTGCGCCCACTGGCTGGCGTGGCAGTGCGGCCTCGGTCCTGGCGCCGCGCGGGAACACGTCCGCGTCGCCCGGGCCCTGCAGCGCCTTCCGCTGATCGACGGCGCCTTCGCGGAGGGCCGGCTCTCCTACGCGAAGGTCCGCGCGCTCACGCGCATAGCCGACGCCGACAGCGAGGCGGACCTGCTCGAACTGGCCGATGAGCTGACGGCGTCGCAGGTCGAGCGGGTGGTGCAACAGTGGCGGCGGGCCGACCGGCCCGACGCGGAGAGCATCCAGCTCAAGCCGGACTTCCACTCGTGGTGGGACGACGACGGCATGCTCGTCCTGCGCGTACGCATGCCGGCCGAGCAGGGCGCCGCGCTGCTGGCCGCGGTGAACTCCCTTGCCGAACGGGCCGCCCGACGCGAGCGCGCGCTGCTCAAGAAGAACGGAGAAGCGACGTCCGAGACAACCTGCGATGAGGAGGAGGACGTCCGCCTCGCCCGGGAACGCACCACCGCCCGGCGGCTGGCCGCCCTCGCGCAGCTGGGCGAGGCCGCCGTCGACGCCGACCGTCGAGCGGGCGACCCACCGCGCCGGGAGGTCGTCGTGCACGTCGATGCCGCCTTGATCGACGACGACGCCGCGGCCGGTCGCGCCTACCTCGACGGCGGACCCGCGCTGCACCCCTCGCAGGCGCGCCGCATGCTCTGCGAGGCCAATGTCCTGGTGATGCTCGAGAAGGACCGTGAGGTCCTCGCGGTCGGCCGCACCAAACGGCGCGCCACCCGAGCCCAGCGGAGAGCACTGCTCCGCCGCGACGGCGGCTGCGCCCGGCCCGGCTGCCCCGAGAACCGGGTCGAGCGGCTGCACGCTCACCACCTGCGGCACTGGCTGCACGGCGGCCGCACGGACCTGGCGAAC
>JAICIE010000234.1 GCA_025924515.1 Jatrophihabitans sp.
CATCTCGCCCCGGACGGACGGGTCATGGAGGTGCTGTCCGAACACCTGTGCCAGGGGTGGTTGGAGGGTTATCTGCTCACCGGCCGGCATGGGTTGTTCAACTGCTACGAGGCGTTCATCCACATCGTCGACTCGATGTTCAACCAGCACGCGAAGTGGCTCAAGACGACGCGGCACATCCCCTGGCGACGCCCGATCGCGTCGCTCAATTACCTGCTGTCCTCGCACGTCTGGCGACAGGACCACAACGGGTTCTCTCATCAGGATCCCGGCTTCATCGATCATGTGGTGAACAAGAAGGCCGAAATCGTTCGGGTGTACCTGCCGCCGGACGCCAATACGCTTCTCTCGGTGGCGGATCACTGCCTGCGCAGCAAGCAGTACGTCAACGTCATCGTTGCCGGGAAGCAGCCGGCGCTCACTTTCCTGGACATCGACGACGCGATCGCGCACTGCACCCGCGGGCTGGGGATCTGGCCTTGGGCCGGCACCACCGAGGAGTACCCGGACGTCGTCCTCGCGTGCGCCGGCGACGTGCCCACGCTGGAAGCCCTGGCGGCGGCAGACATCCTGCGCGAGCATCTGCCCGACCTCAAGGTGCGGTTCATCAACGTGGTCGATCTAATGCGGCTGGAACCGGACACTGAGCACCCGCACGGCCTGCCGGACCGCGAATTCGACGCGCTGTTCACGCCGGACCGGCCGGTGATCTTCGCCTACCACGGCTACCCGTGGCTGATCCACCGGCTGACCTACCGCCGCACCAATCACCACAACATTCACGTACGCGGCTACAAGGAGGAAGGGACGACCACTACGCCCTTCGACATGGTGATGATGAACGACCTCGACCGCTTCCACCTGGTCATGGACGTGATTGACAGGGTTCCTGGTCTCGGGGCGCGGGCGGCGTTGCTCCGACAGAGGATGGTCGACGCGCGGCTGCGGGCCCGCGCTTACACCCGCGAGCACGGCGAGGACGACCCGGAGATCTCCGGCTGGAGCTGGCAGCCGTCCGAGCCCACCGCACCGGGCCAGCGCTGATCTCGTGCGCGTCCTCGTCGTGAACGCCGGGTCGTCGAGCCTCAAGCTGCGCCTGCTCGACTCGGACGACGCCATGGTCGGCTCGGCCGACCTTCCGGCGGATGCCGGCGGCTTCGATGCGGGCGCGGTCGCCGAGACCCTCGGGGGCTGGCCGGCGCCGGACGCCGTCGGCCATCGGGTCGTGCACGGCGGGTCCCGGTACACCGGCCCGGTTGTTCTGAACGCTGAGGTCGAGGAGCAGTTGCGGGACCTCACCGACCTGGCACCGCTGCACCAACCGAAATCCCTGGCAGGTATCGACGCGGTCGCTGCGTCGCTGCCCGGCGTCCCGGCCGTGGCCTGCTTCGACACGGCCTTCCACGCCACCTTGCCGGCGGCCGCGGCCACATATGCGGTGCCGCGCGAGTGGTCCGAGCGGTACCAACTGCGCAGGTACGGATTCCACGGGCTCGCCCACGGGTACAGCACGGCGCGCGTTGCCACCCTGGCCGGGCGAGCGGTGCACCGATTGGTCAGCTGTCACCTCGGCGCCGGCGCCTCGCTGGCGGCGATCGTCGACGGCCGCAGCGTGGACACGACGATGGGCTTCACTCCATTGGAGGGGCTCGTGATGGCGACGCGCTCGGGCAGCGTGGATCCCGGCATGTTGCTGTGGCTCGAGGAGCACGAGGGCGTTGCGCCGCGCGACGCGGCCGAGGCGCTCGAACACCGGTCCGGTTTGCTCGCACTGGCGGGTACGGCCGACATGCGCGAGATCGAGGCCCGCGACGACCCGGCGGCCCGGCTCGCGCTCGACATCTTCGTGCACCGCGTGGTGACGTTCGCGGGCGCCATGGCCGCCGCCGCCGGCGGCCTGGACGCTCTTTCCTTCACCGGAGGGGTCGGCGAGAACTCCGCCGGGGTGCGGCGTCGCGTCTGCGACGGGCTCGCACATCTCGGGGTGACCATCGACCCGACCCTGAACTACTCGGCGCGGCCTGACGCCGTGGTGTCCCCCGACGGGGCGCCCGTGCAGGTATTCGTCGTCGAGGCCCGGGAGGATCTCCGAATAGCCGGCGAGACACGGCGCGCACTGGCCGACTGACCGTCCCGGTGGCGGCCCGAAGGGCCCATCCCCGGCTGCCGTCCGGACGGCGACAGTCGAGGCGTTCGGCACTCCTCCCGATCACCCCGCGACGGGAGGGTCGGGGTATGACCATGAACCCGTCACTCCCCGTCCGATCCGCCGGCACCGGCGCGGTCCGCACCGCAGCGGTGGGCGCCGTTCTGCAACTTGCGCTCGCCTGGGCGCTGTCACACGCCGTCCGTCGCGCCGAGGAAGGCGAACGTTGACACGCGAGCTCGCTGTCACAAGTCGTGCAGCGGCGATCTGACCACGTGCGCGAGCGGGTCGCCGAGCGACAATAGAACTCGTTAGCGCTCGCGCCGACGCAGACGTGGAGACCCTCATGTCCACGATGACGGCCGGACGAGTTCCGGTAGTGCACCTGTCCCCGTCGGCCCGCCGGTGGCTGGACGACCGCATCCGGTCGCACGGCGAGGAGTACGTACTGGTCGTTCGATCCTGTTGTGCAGCACCGAGCATCGTGCACGTCGTTCCCGCGGCCGAGTTCGAGCCGGCCGACGGCCAGACCGTCGTCACGGTCGTCGACCGACTGTCGGTCTGGGGCGACCGGGCGCTGCTCGGCGGGTGTCCGCACCGGTCGCTGCTCGTGGTGCCGACGACCGGCTCCGCCGGGTCCCGGCACCTACTCGCCAGGCCCGACGATCCCGACGGCGGGCGGCGCGCCTGAGCGTCGCGACGCGGTGCCGGCAGCGGGCAGGACCTGTCCGTGACCGAGCG
>JAICIE010000235.1 GCA_025924515.1 Jatrophihabitans sp.
ATCACGCGAACCAGCCGGGCGGGCATAGCCGCGGGCGCCGGTCGTCGGTCCGCGGGGCCCGGCTGCTGCACTGCCGACCTCCACCGCTGCACCGCCGAGGCCGGCCCTGGCTCCGTCGACCCCGGTCCTCGCTGCGCCGGCTCCCGTCCTGGCTCCGCCGACCCCGGTCCTCGCTGTGCCGGCTCCCGTCCTCGCTGTGCCGGCCCCCGTCCTTGATCAACAGACAAAAACTGCCGCCCTGGCGACGCGGATTGTCTGTTGATCACGGCAAGGGCCGGGCGAAGGGCCGGGCGAAGGGCCGGACGGAGCGCCGGGGACAGCGCCGGAGGCTGGACCGAGGCCAGCAGCGGGCGCCGCGACAGGCCCACCGACAGGCCCACCGACAGGCCCACCGACAGGCGCGGAGGGACGGCCCGCCCGACCACCGCGCAACTCACGAGCCGCCGCCCATGGCGTCGGCGCCGACCAGGTCGCGCGGCAGCAGGCCGACGTCCTCCCAGCGCACCCGGGTCGCGTCGAACACCGGACCGTCGACGCACGACCGGACGAAGCGCGACCGCCCGTCAGAACCGCGCACCGGCAGCACGCAGGTCATGCACACCCCGATGCCACAGGCCATCGACTCCTCCACGGCGACCTGCGCGCGGATCGAGAAGTCACGGGCGATGTCGCCGACCGCCCGGAGCATCGGCATGGGGCCGCACCCGTAGACGATCTCCGCCGAGATCTCGCGGATCGCGTCCGGCAGCGCCTCGGTGACCAGGCCGCGCTCCCCCGCGCTGCCGTCGTCGGTCGTCACGGTCACCGACCCCACCAGCCGCTTGACCACGAGCTCGCCGAACAGCCGGTCGGCGCTCGCGGCGCCGAGCAGGAACCGCACCGGCGAGCCCTGCGCCTGCAGCGCCTGCGCCAGCGGCACGAGCGGCGCGCTGCCGTACCCGCCGCCGACCAGCACGGCCGGGGCCGGTCCGGACGGAAGGGGGAACGGCGTGCCGAGCGGACCCACCACGTCGAGCGCCTCCCCCGCCTGGCGCCGCGCCAGCCACTGGGTGCCGGGCCCGTGCGCGGCGACGACGAACGAGACCGTCCCGGCGAACTGCCCGCCCGGCGTCGCGCCGTGGAGCGCGAACGCGCGCCGGAGCATCAGCGAGCTGGTCTCGTCGCCGACCGACACCGCGACGAAGTGGCCGGGGCGGAAGCCGGCGGCGATCTCCGGCGCCACCACGGTGAACTCGGTGTAGGCGCCGACGCGGCGCACGCCGAAGATCTCGGCGGCGCGCAGCTGGACCGGCGTCGTCACTGCCGGCCCTCCCGCCAGGCCGCGAGCTGGGCGTGCAGGTCCTGCAGCGGGCGCACCCGGACCTCGCCGCGGGACAGCTCCTCGATGCCCTGTACCGCCGCCGCGGCCGCCTGCACGGTGGTCAGGCACGGGATGCCGGCCGTGACCGCCGCGGTGCGGATCTCGTAGCCGTCGACCCGCGGCCCGCTGTTGCCCGGCGAGCCCCACGGCGTGTTCAGCACCAGGTCGACCTCCCCGGCGACGATCTTCTCGACGATGTTGCCGGGGCCGTCGCTGAACTTGCCGACGATCTCCGCCTGCACGCCGTTTCGGCGCAACACCTGTGCGGTGCCCACGGTCGCGAGCACGCGGAACCCGAGATCGGCGAGCCGCTTGACCGGGAAGATCGCGGCCCGCTTGTCGCGGTTGGCGATCGACACGAAGACGGTCCCCTTCGCGGGCAGCGACCCGGCGTACGCGGCGGCCTGGCTCTTCGCGAAGGCGCTGCCGAAGGTGGCGTCGAAGCCCATCACCTCACCGGTCGACTTCATCTCCGGGCCCAGGATCGAGTCGACCTGGTCACCCGCCGACGTGCGGAACCGGTGGAAGGGCAGCACCGCCTCCTTCACCGCGATCGGCGCGTCGGCGGGCAGGTCGCCGCCGTCGCCGCTGCGCGGCAGCAGCCCCTCCGTGCGCAGTTCGGCGATCGTCGCCCCCAGCGCGATCCGCGCGGCCGCCTTGGCCAGCGGCACCGCCGTCGCCTTCGAGACGAACGGGACGGTGCGGCTGGCGCGCGGGTTCGCCTCGAGGACGTAGAGGACGTCGCCGGCGAGCGCGTACTGCACGTTGAGCAACCCGCGGACCCCGACGGCTCGCGCGATCGCGAGGGTCGAGGCCCGCACGGTCAGCAGGTCTGCCGAGCCGAGGGTGATCGGCGGAAGGGCGCAGGCCGAGTCGCCGGAATGGATGCCGGCCTCCTCGATGTGCTCCATGACCCCGCCGAGATACAGCTCGGACCCGTCGTAGAGCGCGTCGACGTCGATCTCGATCGCGTCGTCGAGGAACCGGTCGACGAGCACCGGATGGGCCGCGGTGACATCCGTCGACCGCTCGATGTAGTCGGCGAGATGCTCCTCGTCGTAGACGATCTCCATCCCGCGGCCGCCGAGCACGTAGGACGGGCGCACCAGGACGGGATAGCCGATGGCGTCGGCCACCGCCTTGGCCTCCGCGAACGACCGCGCGGTGCCGTGCTTCGGCGCGGGCAGGCCGGCTTCGAGGAGGACGCGGCCGAACGCGCCGCGGTCCTCGGCCAGGTCGATGGCCTCGGGCTGGGTGCCGAGGACGGGAATCCCGGCGTCCTTCAGCCGGTGCGCGAGGCCGAGCGGGGTCTGCCCGCCGAGCGTGCAGATGACGCCCTCGACCCGTCCGGACTGCTGCTCGGCGTGCACGACCTCGAGGACGTCTTCGAAGGTCAGCGGTTCGAAGTAGAGCCGGTCGGCGGTGATCTCGGTGGCCCGGTTGATGTAGTCGGCGAGGTGTCCCTCGTCATAGACGATCTCCATGCCGCGCCCGCCGAG
>JAICIE010000236.1 GCA_025924515.1 Jatrophihabitans sp.
ACTTCCTCTGGGACACGAACGCCGCCGACGGGCTGCCGCAACTCGCGGTCGAGCGTGACGGCTCCGGTGCGCTGCTGCGCAGCTATGCCTACGGGAACGGCCGCATCTCGATGACGGCAGGCGGCGGGAGCTTCTACTACCACTACGACCCGCTCGGGTCGGTCGCGAACGTCACCTCGTCCACGGGTGCGAGCGAGTGGACGTACGCGTATAGCCCGTTCGGCACGACCCTGACCGCGACGAAGAACGACCCGGCCGCGCCTGCGAACCCGATGCAGTTCGCAGGCGAGTACAACGACCCGAACGGGCTCTACAACTTGCGCGCCCGCCAATACGACCCGGCGGACGGAAGGTTCCTCTCCACCGACCCGCAGCAGCAGGCCCCAGGAGGCGTAGCGATCTCAGCCTACGAATACGCAGGTGACCAGCCGACGACGAATACAGACCCCTCCGGCCAGCGTTTTGACAGCACCAATCTCGGCCAAGGATCCGCACAAGGCGCCGCTGCGGTGGCGATCGCTCCGGTCGTTACGCCGCCGACTCCGACCCGCGGAGCCCTCCCGCCCCGCGGAACGCACTCGGGAGCCTCTGCTGGCGCTCCGTCGTCTGCGTCTCGCACGGCCTCGCCTGCCGTCGTCACCATGAGCGGGAGTAGCTCCACGGCGACAGCGGCGTCGAGCACACCCGATTGCAGGTCTGGCACCTGCTGGGCGGTCCACGCGGCGCAGGCGATCGGGCACGGATTGGCCGCTGCGGTCACGTTCCTCTTCCCGGGGCCCCGGGTCGACGTCTACATCAGCGACCACGCCTTGGACGCTGCCAGGGACGAGAACCTGGACGTCCATGATGTCCGATCCATCGTTCAGCACGCTCCGGGGCGGTACAACGAGTTTCGATACGAGGGCCCGAACGGCAGGCAATTCGGTTGGTACCAGCCCTCGTCTCGAATCTTCCTCTCGGCCGTCGAAGGAGAGAACGGTGACCTCTACATCACCACTGTCTTCCGGCAGAAGAAAGAGATTGTGGACAAGCTGATCCGAGAGGGTTGGTGGAAGTGATCGCGCCGTCGGCCGGACTGCCGCTCGGTGGATTGACCTGCCAAGTTCGCGCGGAATCCCTCTGCCTGAGTAACCCAGTCGATTTTTACGCTCGGATTCGGGACTCCATCGGGTTTGAAGGCGGTCGACTCGAAACGGGGGACTCAGCTCCGTCTCTGTCAGAAGATTGTATCCAGCGAACGAGAGACAAGCTCTCCATCGGTGTTGTGAGCATGAGACTGACGAGCGCGGTCTGGCTCTACCCGCCTGACGTAGTCGTGGTGCTCAGCGTGTCCGAGCAGTCCCTAGCCGAATCGAGGGTCGAGATGGCGGAGCTAATCAGCCTGCTCGTTTGCGCCCTAAAACGCACCCATGATTTCGTGCCTATCCGCGTAGCGTTGATAGGGGCTGAGGGTTTCGCCGCTGCGAGGCTTCTCGAGCTGTGGGGGTCCGCCGCGGCCCCGCGGCGCGGGGACCCGGGCACTCTCTGGCCAAGCGATGAAGGACTCGAATGGTTCCCGCTCGAACCGAGGAATCGTGAGCAGGTCTGAATGGAGGGCGACTACCTCAGCCTGCAGCCTTACTAGGCCGATCGGCCTATTGCCCCGCCCCCGCCCCAGGCCGATGATCCGGAAGGAAGGGCGCGGTCAGGCGCGAACCCCTCGAGGAGGTACGGACGTTGCAGGAATGCCCGCCGGCTCCGTCCGGTGGGATGGACAGGATTTCAAGCCGAGCGCAGGTCGAAGGCACATTGACGGGTGAGGTCGGGCTGAGGTGCCAACTGACCCACCGACCACAGCGCGATGGCTTCATGAGCTGAACGGGCCGCCGGCGAATGAGCCGGCGGCCTCTGTTTTACGCCGGGCTTACGTGCGCGCAACCGTCGCGTCACCTGTACCGGGGAGAGTCAGAGCATGCGGAGGTCCGTCGCGCTCATCGCCGCCCTCTCCCTTCTGGCGTTCGCCGGCGCCGCCGCTGCCGGCAGGCACGGCGGGCCTCCGCCCTTCCCGCAGCTCGGCGGCACATGGTCGCACGCCGAGATCAACGTGTCGATCAAGCGGCAGCCGCACACGCTGATCGTCGACCGCGGCCTCGTCGTTCAGAGCTCGCCCACGCAGCTCACCCTGCGCGAGTCGGACGGCACGACGGTGGTCGTCCCCGTCGGGCCGAAGACGAAGTACACCGGCCCGCACGTCCGCGCGCGCATGGTGCACCTCGGCCTCTACTACGCGATGACCATGCGCATCGACGGCGGCGACGCGGTCCGCGTGCGCATCAGCTTCCGCCCGTAAGCTTTCAACCGATGGCGGGGACGATTCTCCTCGTCGAGGACGAGCCTTCGGTCGGGGAGCTCGTTCGCGGCTACCTCCAGCGCGACGGCTATCGCGTCGTGTGGGTGCGCTCCGGCGAGGAGGCGCTCGCCGAGCTC
The DNA here is from genome assembly GCA_025924515.1 of Jatrophihabitans sp. GTDB lineage: Bacteria > Actinomycetota > Actinomycetes > Mycobacteriales > Jatrophihabitantaceae > JAICIE01. The sequence goes on from JAICIE010000236.1 coordinate 2,467, forward strand.
GACCGCCATCCCGTACGGCTCGTCATCCTCGACATCGGCCTGCCCGGGATGGACGGCTTCGACGTCTGCCGCGCGATGCGCGCGCAGTCGAACGTGCCGATCCTGATGCTGACCGCGCGCGACGAAGAGCCGGACCGCGTCGTCGGGCTCGAGGTCGGCGCCGACGACTACCTGACGAAGCCGTTCTCTCCGCGCGAGCTCGTCGCGCGCAAGAAGGCGATCTTCCGCCGCACCGACCCGCAGGAGCGTCGCGACAGCTTCACGCTCGGCGACGTCGCCCTC
>JAICIE010000237.1 GCA_025924515.1 Jatrophihabitans sp.
CCGTTGGCGCAGCGGCTGCTGGCCCAGGGTGAGACGGTGCTCGACGTGCCCGCGAAGCTGGCGGCACGGGTGCGGGTCTTCGACACCGGCAATGCCCGCAAGACCGACGCTGTCCGCGTACGACCTCATGTGTCGGTGCGGGTACGGCCTGACGTGTAGGTCGGTCTCGGCGAGTTGAGTCCTTCCTCGCCCTGAGTGGGGTCACCCTTCGGTTCGTCCACCGCCAAGTAGACGAAGCCGAAGGGCGACTTGCTCATGATCCTTGATCCGGAGTCCTGGATGAACATCCGTCGTTTCCGTGCCCTGCGCGATGCAGGCGCTACCTATGCCGAGATCGGCCGCGAGTGCGGTTGTGACTGGCGCACTGTCCGTAAGTACCTGGCCGAGGACGCGCCCTCGGTGCCACCGGCCGCTCCACCGCGGGCCGGCACCCAGCCGAAGCTGATCACCCCGTTCGTGCCGATCATCGAGGCGTGGCTGCGTGCCGATGTCACGTTGAAGGGCAGTGTGATCCATGAGCGGCTGGTCGCCGAGTACGGCTTCACCGGCAACTACCAGCGCACCAAGATGTTCCTGGCCGAAGCCCGGCCACGGATCGCGACCGAGCTCGAGGAAGGCGATGAGAACCCGCTGAGGGGGCTGCACCGGCGCTTCGAGGTCGTCCCGGGCGCGCAGGGCCAGGTCGACTGGGGCGATGAGGGCGGCCTGCTCGCCCATGTCGGCATCGGGGCGGTCTATTCGTTCCACATGACGTTGTCGCACTCGCGTGACCCGTTCACCTGCTTCACCACCTCCATGGATCTGGCGACGTTCTGGGACTGCCACCGTCGCGCGTTCGCGCACTTCGGTGGCGTGCCGGGCACGCTGGTCTATGACCGCACCAAGACGGTTGTGAAGCGCCACGTCGCCCCCGGTGTCGCGGTCCCGCTGCATCCCGAAGCGGCGGCGTTCGCCGAGCACTACGGGTTCACCATCGACGTGCTGGCTGCCTACCGGCCCACCGGCAAGGGCAGGGTCGAGCGGCAGGTCCTCATCAACCGCGACCACGTCCTGGCTGGCCGGGTCTTCGACTCGATCGCCGAGATGGATGGCGCGTTCGAGGCATGGCTGCCGATCCGCCGCGCGCAGGTCCACCGCACCCACGGCCAGGTCATCGCCGTCCGTGCCGAAGCCGATCGGGCGGCGTTGCTGCCGCTGCCCACACTGCCGTATCTGGTCACCGACAAGCACCTGCGCCGGGTCGGGAAGGACTGCCTGGTCTCGTTTGAGGCCAGCTTCTACTCCGTCCCTGCCCGCCTGATCCGTCCCGGGCAGCGAGTGCAGTTGCAAGTCGACGGCGAGACCGTCACCATCCGGGCGGTCGGGGCCGACGGCGGTGCCTGGCTCGCCACCCATCCCCGGGCCCCGCAACGCGGCTCCTGGGTGGTCGACCAGACCCACTGGGACGGGCTACCCGACGGCCACACCCGCGCCGTCACCGTCGAACCGCGCTCGACGGTTGCCGATCTGCCGGCGGCCGCGGTCACGTCCGGGGAGGGCCTCGAGCCACTGTCGTCGCTGCTGGGCCGTCGGCACGCTGACGTCGCGGTCGCAGCCCGGCCACTGAGCGACTACGACACCGCCGCCACGAAGGGTGGGGTCCGGTGAGCAGCCTGACCACCGACCGGATCCGTGACCATGCCACCCGGCTCGGGCTGACCCACCTCACCGAGGTCGTCACCCAGCTCGTCGATCGGGCCGAGCAAGCCCAGATGGGCTACCTCGACTTCGTCGACCTGCTGCTGGAGGAAGAGCTCGGCCTGCGGGAGGGCCGCCGGTTCCGCAACGCGTTGAAACTGTCCGGGCTGCCGCACCACAAGACGCTCGACGAGTTCGACTTCGCCTTCCAGCCCGACCTCGATGCCCGCAAGGTCCGCGACCTGGCCACCCTGGAGTTCGTCCGTGCGAAGTCCAACGTCGCGCTCCTCGGCCCGCCCGGAGTCGGGAAGACCATGATCGCGGTCGCGCTCGCGGTCGCTGCCTGCCAGGCAGGGTTCTCGATCTATTTCACCACCCTCGATGACCTGGTCCGCAAACTCCGCACCGCCGAGGCAACCGGCCGGTTCAACCGCCAACTCGCGGCGTTCTTGCGCCCCGCAGTGCTCGTGGTCGACGAGGTCGGCTACCTCCCGCTGGACCGGGCCGAGGCCAACATGGTGTTCCAGCTCGTATCCCGCCGCTACGAACGCGGCTCGATGATCATCACCTCGAACAAGAGCTTCGCCGAGTGGGGCGGCGTCCTGGGCGACGACGTGCTGGCCACCGCGATCCTCGACCGACTTCTGCACCACTGCGACGTCCTATCGATCAACGGCCCCAGCTACCGCCTCAAGGACCGCTTCGACCTCGTCACCGGAGGTGAGCCCATGCCATAGTCACCCCAAGCCGAGACCGACACGTCAGGTCGTACCTCACCCGACACGTGAGGTCGTACCCCGACAACTGGTCCTCGAGGACCGCGCCCCAACGGAACTCTTCAACGCCCTGCTAGCGTCCGCACCAGTCCAGACGTTGCGATGACCGCTGGGAACCAAGCCGTCGCTATGGCCTCGTTTTCAAGCGTCGTCGACACGTTGCTGTGCAGTCAGCAGTCCGCTCACGAGCTTTGGCGCACGCAGGTCTTCGCGCCACGGAGAACCCAAGTTGTGGCTCGGGCCTCCGCGGGGCGCTTCGCTTTGGCACGGGCAAGCGGACACACAGCCC
>JAICIE010000238.1 GCA_025924515.1 Jatrophihabitans sp.
CACCGCCTCCAGGTGCTGACGCGCCATCTCCCCTCCCGCTGCCCGCGTCGTCTGCGAGGGGTGGACGCGGTACTCGCCGAGGATCTCGTCCAGGAATTCCACCTGCCCGGGAATTTCGGCCGTGATCCGCAACCACGTCGGAAGGTCCACGTATAGCGCACTCCCCGTTTGCACGAACCCGCCGATCCGGTCGAGCGCAGCCCGACGCACCATCACCGTCACGGACGGCGTGAGGAAGTTGCTTCGCGTCAGGCGCCGGAATGCCTCGGCCGTGTCGAACGGCGTACGACGCCCGCGACCATTCACCGCGCGACGCTCGCCCAGCCTCTCACCCCGCTCGTCAATCGTCGTTGCGCGACCCCAGGTGAGCAGCGTCCGCGGGTCCTCGAACAGCGGCACCTGTCGCTCCAGCTTGTCCGCCGGCCAGCGGTCGTCCCCCTCGAGGATGCCGACCAGCTCTCCACGCGACGTCGCGAGCGCCGCGTTGTAGGACTCCGCCAGCGCGCCCAGCCCGCGATGCGGCAGCCGGAGCAGCCGTACTCGTGGATCTCCGTACGAGGCGACGATTTCCGCGGTACGGTCGTCCGAACCGTCGTCCACCACGATCTGCTCCCACGCCTCGTAACGCTGTGCCAGCGCGGACTCGATGCACGCCGCCACGAACCGTTCCTGGTTGTAGGTCGGCGTGACGATGGTGACGAGCGGGCGTGGCATTGTGGCGGCAGGTCCGGGAGACATCCGCGCGAATGCTAGCCAACGGACTGGCAGGCGCCAAGCAGTTAGGTTTGCATTGGTCCGTCGTTCGCAGTACCAGCATTCCACCGATTCCCGTCCAGCAGTCTCGCCCCTCATGCGCCTGCGCATCGTCTTCGCTCTACTCGTCGCGGCCACGAATTTCGCCTGTGATCCGTGCGCCGGCGTCGCGCGCTGCTCGGCGGGAGACTACCTGTCGGCAACGGGACAGGTCGTCGAGCGCGCCAACGGACGCGGCGTGGACGGCGTTCGGCTGGGCGTCGTTCGGGTCGGCGGTATCGCGGTGTCCGGCGACTCGGTGTCCGTGGTCACCAGCGACGGCGGCTTCTGGCGCGCCGAGTTCGCGCCTGTCAGCACCGGTACGCTCTATGTGGACGTCGAGGTGTCGCCACCCGGTCGCGCTCCCTACCGCGTACGGGGACTGCCGCTCGTGACGCGCGAGCATGGCGGGGACGCGAGTCTCAACGAGCGCTGGGTCACTCGTCCTTTCTTCAACGACTTTGCCCAGTTCGTTCTTCGTGGCACTCCGGGTGACCCCGTGGCGAACACCCGCGTCGAGTTTCGACGCACGGGCGGCGTTCCGCTGGAGGGCCCGGGGATCGCGAGCGGCGTCTACGCGCGGATTACCGACGCGGCGGGCTACTATCGCCTCTTTCCATACGCCGATGCGGATACCATCCTGCCGCGAGGCAACGATCCCGTCGTCGGCGACATAACGGTGCTGCTCGGCGGCGCGCTCGGGACGAGCGTCGTGAGGAACGTCACCCTTTCTCCCACCTACCGCTACGACACCGATTCCCACCTGCACACCTTCAGCGTGGGGCCCTCGCTGGGCTACCTCGGCTCCGTGCGCGACAGTGCAACGGGAAAGCTCCTCCCCGGCGTGACGCTGAGCTTTCAGCGCACGGGGGGCATTCCCATCACGCCGGAGCAATTCACCACGCTTACGGGCCCCGACGGCATCTTCGGCCTTCCTCCCGTTCGCGCCCTCGCCGCTGGCGTCCTGGACGGACGCTTCGTGCTGAAGGCGACACCCACGGCGGTCCCTGAGACGCTGCTCGTGCACATCCCCACCGTGGATGTCGACGTCGGCACGCTGCCGCCCTTGTTCATCAGGGGCACGGGCGCCACGGCCGACCGCGTTCCTCGATGACGTCGTCGCGGACCGTCGCACGCAACACGCTGCTCAATCTTGCCGGCCAGGTAGTGCCGAGCGTGGCCGCGCTCATCGGCATTCCGATCCTGATCCACCACCTGGGTGCGGCCCGCTTCGGCGTACTCTCGCTCGCGTGGGCCGCCGTCGGCTACTTCGGCCTGTTCGACCTCGGTCTCAGCCGGGCGCTCACCCAGGCCGTGGCCGTGCTGCTCGGCGAGCGCGCGACGAAGCCGGGCGGAGAGGACGACCTGCGGACCGTCGCATGGACTGCTCTCGCGCTCATGCTCGCGCTTGGAGTCCTGGGCGGCGTCGTACTCGCCGCGGCGAGCCCGTGGATCGTGTCGTCGGGGCTCACCGTCCCTCCGGAGCTCCGGCCCGAGACGCTGCAGTCGTTCTACCTGTTGGCAATGGCGCTTCCCTTCGTGGTCGCGAGTGCGGGCCTCCGCGGGCTGCTCGAGGCACACCAGCACTTCGGTATCGTGGCTGCGCTGCGCGTGCCGCTCTCGTTGTTCACCTTCATTGCGCCGCTCGCCGTCCTGCCGTTCTCATCGAGCCTCACGCCGGTCGTGGCCGTGCTGGTCGTGGGACGCGCCCTCACGACCCTCGCCTTCCTCGCTGTCTGCGTGCGCCGCTACGACTACATGCGTGCCCCGCGCGTGCGGCGAGCGGCCGTGCTTCCACTGGTCCGCTTCGGCAGCTGGATGACCGTGAGCAACGTCATCAGCCCCCTGATGTCGTACGTGGATCGCTTCTTCGTCGGCGCCATCCTTCCCGTGGCCGCCGTCGCCTGGTACGTCACTCCG
>JAICIE010000239.1 GCA_025924515.1 Jatrophihabitans sp.
ACCCCGAGGACCTGTTCAAGCTGCAGCGAGAGGTCCTGACCCGCTACCACGTCACGGACCCCACGGACTTCTACAACCAGAGCGACCGCTGGCAGGTGCCGGCGGACCCGACGAGGGACACGCAGGACGCGCAGCCGCCGTACTACATCCTCGCGCAGCGGCCGGGTGACCAGAAGGCCAACTTCCAGCTCACCAGCGCGCTCAACGCCTACCAGCGGGACAATCTCTCGGCGTTCATCTCCGTCTCGAGCGATCCGGCCAGCTACGGCCAGATCCAGATCCTGCGGCTGCCGTCCAACACCGCGTTCCGCGGGCCCAGACAGGTGCAGCAGCAGTTCATCACCAACGACACCGTCCGTCGCGACCTGACGCTGTTCAACAGCGGTGAGTCGAAGGCCGTGTTCGGCAACCTCCTGACACTGCCGATAGGTGACAACGGTCTGCTCTACGTCGAGCCCCTCTACGTGCAGGTCACGGGCGTGGACACGTTCCCGTTGCTGCGCAAGGTGCTGGTCAACTACGGCGACCGGGTCGGCTACGCGGACACCCTTGCCGCAGCGCTGGACCAGGTGTTCGGCGCCGGGGCCGGCGCCTCGGCCATCGACAGCGGGAACGCGGGGACGCCGCCGAGCGCAGGGCCGACGACGACGCCGGCGCCCACGACGTCGTCCCCGTCGAACGGGCCACCGACCAACCCTGCCCTCGACAAGGCGGTCAGCGACATCAACGCCGCCCTGCAGTCGCTCGGCAATGCCCAGAAGTCGGCCGACTTCGCGGGGATCGGGCAGGCCGAGTCCGATCTGCAGAAGGCGATCGCGGAATACCAGGCGGCGCACTCGAGTGCCAGCACCACGGCCAGCCCGTCCGGCTGATCGTCCCCGCCCGTGTATGGTGGGCACACCGACGCGGGGTGGAGCAGCTCGGTAGCTCGCTGGGCTCATAACCCAGAGGTCGCAGGTTCGAATCCTGCCCCCGCTACCACCGGATCCGGCCCCTTCCGCCCTGCGGAGGGGGCCGGAGTCGTCTGCGGCTCAGCTCTGCCTGGTCGTGCAGGGGCGCTTCAGGCGTGGCTGAAGCTCTGCTCCCGCTCGTGCTGGTACGCGCGCGGGGGAGGGAGCGGCCGGGTGGTGGCACCCGGCACCGGCGGACGCCGGCGAGCCCGGCCGGGGAGCAGTTCGTGCGGGCGCGTCTCGTCGTCCTGCTCCACCGCGGGGGCGACCGGTGCCGGCGTGGGGCGCACGACCGCCGGGGCGGCCGGGCTGAGGTCGACCGGGGGGTTCTCGACCGGCGGCGCATCCGGCTCGGGTAGCCGGAGGTCGGCGAAGCTCACCCAGGTGCTGTGCCGCAGCGTGCCGACGACGCAGCGCACGCGAGCCAGGCATCCGCCGCCGGGCTCGTTGCGCCAGCCGAGCAGTTCGCCGCGGTACCAGGTGCCGCGGTACTGGACCTCGACCGGCTGCGGGGTGCCCGTGAACGCGTACATCGCCACGTCCCCCCGCACGCGGCAACTGTATGCGGCTGCCGCGGCGCGATCGGTCAGGCGCGCGATCCTGATGGGACGGGCGGGACGGGCCGGAAACCGCGTGTACCCTGGGACGTACCGACGCGGGGTGGAGCAGCTCGGTAGCTCGCTGGGCTCATAACCCAGAGGTCACAGGTTCGAATCCTGTCCCCGCTACTTCGCCGAAGGGCCCGGTCCGTCACGGACCGGGCCCTTCGTCGACATCTGTGAGCGGCGGCCGGCTCAGGTCGTGCCCCGCCGTCCGACGACTCGGAGGCGTCCCGGTTACCGGTGAGTAGCCGGTTGGGCCGGGGGGATTGTGCGCGGCCCCGTCTGCTCCGTAGCGTGACGGTCACCACTGACCGTTATTCGGGAGGAAGCGTGTCCCTGGACACCTCGACCGCGCCCGCCGGGGGATTCCCCGACATCGACCTCGACGCCATCGACCTCTCCGACCGGGAGTTCTGGGGAGAGCCGCCGGCGGTGCGCTACGCCGTCTACGACAAGCTGCGCCGCGAACGGCCCTTCGCGTTCTACGCCGAGCCGGAGGTGCCGTTCATCCCGGCCGGTCCCGGCTACTACGCGGTCACGCGCCACGCCGACATCGAGGCGATCAGCAGCCAGCCCAAGCTCTTCTGCTCCGGCCAGGGCGCGGTGTCCATCGCCGACATGCCGGCGGACCTCAACGAGTTCTACGGCTCGATGATCAGCATGGACGACCCGCGGCACGCCAAGATCCGCCGGATCGTGGCCAAGACCTTCACACCGCGGATGCTCGAGCAGCTGGTCGGTTCGGTGCAGCGGATCGCCGAGGACGCCGCCGGCCGGGCCCGCCGCAAGGCCGCCGACGGCGACGGGACGATCGACGTCGTCGCCGACCTGGCGGCCCCGATCCCGCTGTGGGTCATCTGCGACATGATGGGGATCCCCGAGGCCGACCGGCCGATGGTGCTCGAGAAGTCGAACATCATCCTGTCCGGCGGCGACCCGGACCTGATCGCCGACGAGAACGAGATCCTCACCCAGTTCCTCACCGCCGGCGCCGAGCTCTCCGACCTGATGAACCGGCTGGCGGCCGAGCGCACCGAGAACCCGCGCGACGACCTGACCACCGCGCTGCTGAACTCCGAGGTCGACGGCGAACGGCTCACCGCGCAGGAGATCGCCTCGTTCTTCATC
>JAICIE010000240.1 GCA_025924515.1 Jatrophihabitans sp.
AGACGTGCACGAGGCCGTCCACGCCGCCGAGGTCGACGAACGCGCCGAAGTTGACGATCGAGGAGACCACGCCGGTGCGGACCTGGCCCTTGGCCAGCTTGTTGAGGAAGTCGCTGCGCACCTCGGACTGGGTCTGCTCCAGCCACGCCCGGCGGGACAGCACCACGTTGTTGCGGTTCTTGTCCAGCTCGATGATCTTGGCCTCGAGCGTCTTGCCGACGTACGGCTGCAGATCCCGGACCCGGCGCATCTCGACCAGCGACGCGGGCAGGAAGCCGCGCAGTCCGATGTCGATGATCAGGCCGCCCTTGACCACCTCGATGACGGTGCCCTCGACGACCTCGTCGTTGTCCTTCTTCTCCTCGATCGTGCCCCACGCCCGCTCGTACTGCGCGCGCTTCTTGGAGAGGATCAGCCGCCCTTCCTTGTCCTCCTTCTGGAGGACGAGGGCCTCGACGTGATCACCGAGGGAGACGACCTCGTTCGGGTCGACGTCGTGCTTGATCGACAGTTCGCGGGAGGGAATCACGCCCTCGGTCTTGTACCCGATGTCGAGCAGGACCTCGTCCCGGTCGACCTTGACGACGGTTCCGTCGACGATGTCGCCGTCATTGAAGTACTTGATCGTGGAGTCGATCGCGGCGAGGAAGTCGTCCTCGGAGCCGATGTCGTTGACGGCGATCTGTGGTGGTGCAGGAGCGGTGGTGGACGTCATGAAGTCGGTAGGTTCCTGACAGGTGTAGTAGGGACGGTCACGGCCTGCGGGCGCAGTCCGCCAGGGTAGAACCGTACTCCCGTCCCGCGGATTCCCAGAAATCAGCGGGCCTGCAGCAGTTCCACCACTTGCGCGAGCGCCTGCCGGCTGGCGGGTACCAGGCCGGGTGTCGTCGCGTAGCCGTGCAGGGCGTCGACGTAGTCGGTGAGCGTGACGGCTACTTCGCCGCCACGCAGCGCCGCGGCATAGGCAGAACCCTGGTCACGCAGGGGATCGTGGTGCGCGGTCTGGATGAGCGCCGGCGGCAGGTCGGCGTGGGTGGCCGCGCGCAGAGGCGAGGCGTAGGGCTCGCGCTGCTGATCGGCGGTCGCGTACCGGTCGTGAGCTGCGCGCAGGTCCGCGGGCGTGAGGACGGGCACCGCGGCGTTCCCCGACTCGGACGGATACTGCGACGCGAGGTCGACGATCGGGTACAGCAGCACCTGCCGCGCGATCGGAGGGCCGCCCCGGTCGCGGGCCATCAGCGTCACGGCCGCCGCCAGGTTCGCCCCGGCGCTCTCCCCCATCACCGTGAGTGCGCCGGGATCGGCGCCGAGGTCGGCCGCGTGGTCCCCGGCCCACCGCGTCGCCGCGTAACAGTCCTCGACCGGCACCGGGTAGCGGTGTTCCGGCGCCAGCCGATAGTCCACCGACGCGATGACGACCTCGGCGTCATGGGCGAGATGGGTGCACCACCACTCCGACTGGTACGCCTCTCCGGAGCAGAACCCGCCGCCGTGGAAGTAGACGACGAGCGGCAGGACGTCGAGCGGCTTGGCGGCGGGACGGTAGGTCCGCACCGACAGATGCGTGCCGTCGGGCAGAGCAGCTGTCTTCTGGTTGACGAGGACGCCCGGGTGCGGCCGGCCTGCGATCACCGCGGCCCCCGGCAGCCGCAGCATCCGGTTGCGCCGGTCGCTGGCCGCGCGGAGCTGATCGTCCGGCAGTTGCAGGAGCGACGGTCCGGCGAGCTTCTCGTAGGCGCGCCAGAACAGCCTGGCCTGGACCGGGATCGCCACGTTCCGCTCCGTCCTGTGCTGCCGTCCTGTCCTATCGTCCTGGCACGATCGGATCATGGCCGAGGACGACGGGCCGCGTCCGGTGGGGGTCGCGCGACGGACCGCCGGAACCGCGGAGACGGTGCGGGCGAACCGCCGGTGGTGGGACGCCGCCGCCGACGACTACCACGTCGAGCACGGCAGATTTCTCGGCGACGCCGACTTCGTCTGGTGTCCTGAGCGTATGCGCGAGGCGGATGCGCACCTGCTCGGCGACGTGCGGGGATTGCGGATCCTCGAGGTCGGGTGCGGCGCCGCGATGTGCTCGCGCTGGCTCGTCGGGCAAGGGGCGCGCCCGGTTGCGTGCGACGTGTCATCAGGAATGCTGAAGCATGCGCGGATCGGCGCGCAGCGGGCGGCGATTTTCCTGCCGCTCGTGCAAGCCGACGCGCAGTACCTGCCTTTCGCCGACGCATCCTTCGACGTGGCGTTCACCGCGTTCGGCGCGGTGCCGTTCGTCGCGGACTCGGCCCGGGTGATGCGCGAGGTCGCCCGGGTGCTGCGTCCGGGCGGGCGGTGGGTGTTCGCGACGACCCATCCGATGCGCTGGTGCTTCCCGGACGACCCCGGCCCCGACGGGCTGACAGCACAGATGTCGTATTGGGACCGCACGCCCTATGTCGAGTTCGGCGAGGACGGGACGCCGACCTACGTCGAGCACCACCGCACCCTCGGCGACCGGATCGACGAAATCGTCGCCGCCGGGTTCGTCCTGCGACACCTCATCGAACCGGAATGGCCCGCCGACCTGACCGACGAGTGGGGACAGTGGTCACCG
>JAICIE010000241.1 GCA_025924515.1 Jatrophihabitans sp.
AGCGGCCGTACAGCCTCATTTCACACCGTCGGCCGGGGATGGTCAACCAACCCGGACGAAACGGACGGTCGCGCTCGGCCGGTCAGAGTGGGTCGACGTAGGTGTGACCGACGACGATCACGCAGAGGCGTATCCAGAAACCCGCCTCGGGCCGGTTCAGCCGCGACTCGGCGCGGGGCGGCGCCCGGTAGCCTCGCAACCGCTGCCGCCTTAGCTCAGTTGGTCAGAGCAATCGCCTTGTAAGCGATAGGTCGTCGGTTCGAACCCGACAGGCGGCTCGACCGGAGAACGCGCCCAGCAGGTCGCTAGAGCTGCTGCACAGCGGTCCGGATGGATTCCGGAACCCGCACCGGCCGTCGGGTCGACCGGTCGACGTAGACATGCACGAACCGCCCGACGGCGGCCGGACCGTCGCCGTCGTCGAAGAGCGCGAGCCGGTAGATGACGCTGCTGGTGCCGAGGTGCTCGAGCGCGAGGCCGGCAGTGACGGTCGTGGGGAACTGCAGCTCTCCCAGATATCGGCAGGACGTCTCCGCGACCAGCCCGATCGCCGGCAGGCTTCGGATGTCCGTTCCGGTCGCCTCGATCAGCCAGCCGTTCACCGCGGTGTCGAAGAAGCTGTAGTGCACGACGTTGTTCACGTGGCCGTAGACGTCCACGTCGGCCCAGCGGGTCGGCAGCTCGCGAAGCACCCGGAAGTCGGTTCGCCGCACCTCGCGGGGGTCGCTCACCGGGCGAGTTGGTCGTCGACGAAGACGTCCCGCGACGCGACCCAGCCGGCGACGGCCGTGATCACCAGAGCGGCGAACAGCATGGCGAGCGGCGCTGCCCAGGACCCGGTCGCGCTGTAGAGGACGCCGAACAGCAGCGGGCCGCTGCCGGCGATGAGGTATCCGGCCGACTGGACGAAGGCCGACAGCGCCGCGGTGGTCTCGGCGCTGCGCGAGCGCATGCCGACCCAGGACAGGACCATGGGGAAGGTGCCGCTGCCGATCCCGGCGAGCACCATCCACGCCCAGGCGCCGCCGACCGGCGCCGTCGCGAGCCCGAGATAGGCCGCGAGGTAGCAGGCAATGAGCGCCGCCAGGGTGGCGTGTGTGCGCCGCTGCGGCACGGACGGCGCGATCATCGACACGGGGATGGACAGCGCGGAGTACAGGGCGACCATCCAGCCCGCCGTCGCGGTCGAGATGCCGTGGGCGTGCAGGAACTTGGCGAACCAGCCGAAGGCCACGTAGGCCTGCAGGGACTGGAACCCGAAACACAGCATCAGGGCCCACGCGGTAGGACTGGATCGCATTGCCACGGCCGACAGCCCGCGGGCGGAGCCGGGTTCCGGTCGATCACCGCGCAGCACCGCGAGCCACGGCAGCGCGGCGGCCGCCGAGAACACCGCCCAGGCGCCCAGGCCGGCCCGCCAGGTGCCGGCGGCGTCGCTGATCGGCACGGTGAGACCTGCCCCGCTGGTGGTCCCCACCGCCAGTGCGGTGGTGTAGACGGCGGTCATGGGCCCGATCCGGTCGGGGAAGTGCCGTTTGACCAGGCTCGGCATGAGGACGTTGGCGATGGCGCCGCCGCTCAGCGCGGCGACGCTGAGCACCGCGAACAGCGCCGGGCTACTGGCCAGTGGGCGCAGCACGAGGCCGGCCGTCATCAGGGTGAGCGCGCCCGTCAGGAGTCGGTGCGGTCCTGCGTGGTGGGCCAGCCGCGGGGTGGCGCCCCCGAGCACCGCGAAGCAGATCACCGGAAGCGTGGTGATCACGCCGGCCGCGACGCTGCCCATGTGCAGGGCGCGCTGCAGGTCGTCGAGCACCGCTCCGACGCTGGTGACCGCGGTGCGCATGCTGAACCCGGTGAGGATCAGCGCGGCCACCAGGAGCGGCGCGAGGCGGTGCGGTCGCGCCGCGGGGGAGCGTCGGCTCGGCGCGGTAGCGGCGCTTCGGGTCACGTCCATCGATTGTGCCCGGCACCGCGGCCGCGATCAGGCCGCGGGCTGGAAGGCTCCGACCTGCAGGGCGCAGCCCCGCAGCTGCAGCGGGACGTCGACGAACCCGCCCGAGGCCGGGACGCTCACCCGCACGTGATCCGACTGCGCTGCCGGGCAGTCCGTGGCGACGCGCACCCGCACCTGAGCGGCGCTGCCGCTGCGCAGGGTCACCGACCCGGATCCAGACGTCTGCGCCGGCTGGGACGAGCCGACGGCGGACCCGGCGGCGCGCAGACCCACCGAGGGGTAGCCGCTGACCCGGCACACGGTCGCCGCGTCGTTGGTGAACGTCAGCAGCGCGTACTCCTCACCCATCGAGGCTCCGCCTCGCAGCGCCTGGACCCGCAACGCGGACAGGGTGCACGCCGGTGTCAGCGCGGCGGGCGCCTGCGGCGTGGCGCTTGCGTGAGCCGCGAAGGACGGTGCGGACGGTGCGGACGGTGCGGCCGCCGAGCTCGCGCGGGCGGAGCGGGCGGCACCGGCCGCCGGGGCCGTGCCGCTCGGCCGGGCCGGGGCCGGCGACGTCGCGGGGCGCGACGACG
>JAICIE010000242.1 GCA_025924515.1 Jatrophihabitans sp.
CTGCAGCACGGACGCCGCGCGGATGTACTGCACGCCCACGGTGTGCTGCGTCCAGCCGACCGCGTAGGCGAACGCGGTGGTGCGCTCGCGTCCGGAGTTCGCGGTGATCGCCTCTGCCACGCGGTGGAACAGCTCCGGCGGTATGCCACAGATCTCCTGCACCATCTCCGGCGTGTACCGCGCGTAGTGCCGCTTGAGGATCTGGAACACGCAGCGTGGATCCTCGAGCGTCTCGTCGCGCCGCCAGGTGCCGCGCAGTGCCGGGCCGCCGGAGCCGTGCGAGTGAGAGTGCCCGGACGAGGCGACGCTCTCGCCGCCGCCGCTGACGTCCTCGTACTGCTCGTCGCGCTCGCCGGACGCGGCCGCGACCTCGCCGCCCTCGTACTGCCACGTGTCCGAGTCGTACACCCGGGACTCGGGATCCAGCCCGGAGAACAGCCCGTCCAGATCCTCGGTGTCGCGAAAGTCCTCGCTGACGATCGTGGCCGCATTGGTGTAGTTGACGACGTACTCGCGGAAGAACTTGTCGTTGCTCAGCACGTAGTTGATCAGCCCGCCCAGCCAGGCGATGTCGGTGCCGGCCCGGATCGGGACGAAGACGTCGGCCAGCGCGCTGGTGCGCGAGAACCGCGGGTCGACATGGATGATCGTGGCGCCGCGGGCCTTGGCCTCCATCACCCACTGGAAGCCGACCGGGTGCGCCTCGGCGAAGTTGGAGCCCTCGATCACGATGCAGTCGGCGTGCTGCAGGTCCTGCAGGTACGTGGTCGATCCGCCGCGTCCGAACGACGTGCCCAGCGCGGCGACGGTCGAGCTGTGGCAGACCCGGGCCTGGTTCTCGACCTGGACGACGCCGAGTGCGCTGAGCAGCTTCTTGATCAGGTAGTTCTCCTCGTTGTCCAACGTCGCGCCGCCCAGGCTGGCGATCCCGAGGGTGCGCCTGGTGCGCTTTCCGTCGGCATCCCACTCCCACGTCTCGCGCCGCGTGCGCAGGATCCGGTCCGCGACCATGTCCATCGCGGTGTCGAGGTCCAGCCGCTCCCACTCCGTGCCGTGCGGGCGGCGGTACAGGACGTGCTGCTCGCGGGCGTCCCCGGTGGTGAGCTGCAGGCTGGCCGAGCCCTTCGGGCAGAGCCGGCCGCGGCTGATCGGCGAATCCGGATCGCCCTCGATCTGGATCACCTTCTCGTCCTTGACATACACGTTCTGCGCACAGCCGACCGCGCAGTACGGGCACACCGACTTGACCACCTTGTCGGCGGTGCTGGTGCGCGGCGCGAGGTTGTCGGTGGCCTCGGACTTCGCGGCGGCGCGCAGGCCGAGGTGGTCCGGCCCGGTCAGCTGCCGCAGCACCGGCCAGCGGGGCGTCACTGGCCCTGCTCCTTCGCCCGGCGCATCTGCGCATCGGCCTGGACGCGCGCCTTGACCCAGCTCTCGACCGCCGGGTGGGTGGTGGGGTTCTCCGCAGGCGGGTTCACCAGGTGCTGCGTCGGTTCGGTGTTGTCCGCGTGGCTGCCGTCCGCCGCGTGATGATGTTCGAGGAGATAGCGCAGGCCGGGTGGCAGGGCGCGGTTGGTCACGACGTTCCTCCTTCAGCGGACCGTGCTCAGGACGAGCCGGATACCGAGTGCGACTCGGCGTCGAGCATCGGTTGCAGGTGCGGGTAGTGGTACTCGAACGCGGGGCGTTCGGAGTGGATGCGCGGGATCGAGGTGAAGTTGTGCCGCGGCGGCGGGGAGGTGGTCGCCCACTCCAGCGAGTTGCCGTACCCCCACGGGTCGTCCGCACGGGTGACTTCGCCGTAGCGATAGGAGTGGTAGACGTTCCAGAGGAACGGCAGCATCGACGCCCCGAGCACGAACGCCCCGATGGTCGACACGGTGTTCAAGGTGGTGAAGCCGTCGGACGGGAGGTAGTCGGCGTAGCGCCGCGGCATGCCCTCGGCGCCCAGCCAGTGCTGCACGAGGAACGTCAGGTGAAAGCCCAGGAAGGTCAGCCAGAAGTGCACCTTGCCGAGCTTCTCGTCCAGGAACCGCCCGGTGAACTTCGGGAACCAGAAGTACACGCCGGAGAAGACCGCGAACACGATCGTGCCGAACAGCACGTAGTGGAAGTGCGCGACCACGAAGTAGGTGTCCGAGACGTGGAAGTCCAGCGGTGGGGACGCGAGGATGACGCCGGACAGCCCACCGAACAGGAAGGTGACCATGAAGCCGATCGAGAAGAGCATCGGCGTCTCGAAGGTGACGGCACCGCGCCACATCGAGCCGATCCAGTTGAAGAACTTGATGCCGGTGGGGACCGCGATCAGATAGGACATGATGCTGAAGAAGGGCAGCAGCACCGCGCCGGTGGTGAACATGTGGTGCGCCCACACCGTCATGGACAGCC
>JAICIE010000243.1 GCA_025924515.1 Jatrophihabitans sp.
CGCCCTCCAGCGCGCGCCCCAGCAGCGCGTCCGCCGCCCCCTCGCCATAGACGTCGGCGGTGAGGATCGTGCGGATACGCTGGTCCGGACGCAGGAGCGCGGCGTACCGCTCGTCGTCGACCGGCTCGCCGAAGCGCATGAAGCGCCCGCCGCTCCACGTGCCAACGGCGGGGCCGCTCAGGTCAGGCAACAGACTTCTCCATTCTCTTAACTAAAGGCCCCCAGGACATGGCCGATCATACGAGGGTGACGCGTCCGCGCACCGGCCTTGCGCTCGCCCTCCTCCTCTGCTGCGCGCTGTTCGGCGGCCTGCCGGCGGCGGCGCGCGCCAGCGCGGTCGTCTTCCACGCGGCGGCGACGCCCGTCGATTACTCCAATCGCCAGTGGGGCCTGGAGAACACGGGTCCCGCGACAGGGTTCCCGACGGCGGTGGAGGACGCCGACATCGATGCCCAGCAGGCCCGGGTCGAAGACCAGACCGGCGTCGGCATCACCGTCGCGGTGGTCGATACGCGCATCGATCCGGACAACACCGACATCAAGCCTGCGCTGGTGCACGGTGCCACCGCGTGGCCGGACCCCGTGAACCCGCCCGGCTGCGATGCGACGCAGCCGCCGGACCACGGCACCGCGGTCGCCGGCGTCGTCGCCGCGGCCGACGACGCCAACGGCGTGGTCGGCGTGGCGCCCGGCGCCAAGATCCTGCCGGTGCCCGCGCTCGACGATTGCGGGGGCGGCACGCTCGAGTCGGTGAAGGCGGCGTTCCAGTACGCGGTCGACAACGGCGCCCAGATCGTCGTCGCCTCCTTCTCCACCGATCCGCTGCACCCTTTGGCGCAGGCCGAGATCGACGACCTCAACACGTTCTTCGGAGCGCACCAAGACACGCTGTTCGTGGTCGCCGCCGGCAACGAGGGCACCGACATCGACAAGGACAACCTCCCCGTCTATCCGTGCAGCTCCCCTGCGCTGAACGTCGTCTGCGTCGGCTCGAGCACGTTCGACGACTCGCCGTCGTGCGAGAGCAACGTCGGCGCGACCTCGGTCGACCTGTTCGCGCCCGGCGAGCACATCTACACGGACTTCTGGTCGAAGAACGGCTTCAACACGTGGGTCGGTCAGCAGAGCGGCACGTCGATGGCGGCGCCGATGGTGGCCGGCGTCGCGGCACTGATGGACGGGCAGGCGCCGCCCGACGACGGCGGCGGCGACGGCTCGGCCGAGCGGCCCCCCAACCCGCCGTTCCGGACCGCGCTGGACATGGCAGCCGCGCTGCGCCAGCGGGATCCGGCCGTTGCGGTGGACCCGCGCGACGTGATGGCGGAGTACTCCGTGAGCGGCGGGCGGCTCAACGCCGCGAAGGCTCTCGGGCTCACCACCGTCGACGACGTGGACGCGACGCAGGAGAAGCCCTGGAACTCCTGTGACGTCGATCACGACGACTTCGTGACCGGCCACGACGACTGCCCCACGGACGCCGGACCCGTCGGCGGCTGCCCCGACAGCGACGGCGACGGGGTGGCGGACCGAGACGACGACTGCCCCTACACGGCCGGGCTCGAACAGCACAACGGCTGCCCGGATCGGGACGGCGACGGGCTCGTGGACGGCAGCGACAACTGCCCGGCGAAGGCGAACCCGGGCCAGGAGGACGCCGACCGCGACGGGGTGGGCGACGCGTGCGACTCGACGCCGCGTGGGCCCGACGCGGACGGCGACGGATTCGCCGCGCTCGACGACCAGTGCCCCGCGCAGGCGGGCACGAACGCCGGCTGCCCCGTGTACGTCCCGCCGCCTCCGCCGCCGTACACGCCGCCCGTGGTGGTCAACCCGCCGCCGCCGGTGGTCGCCCCGGTGGTCGCGCCGAAGATCGTCTCGGTGGCGGTGCGGGTCGCGCACAGCCGGCGCTCGGCGCGGGTCACGGTGCGGCTGTCGCGCACGCTGCGGGCCAAGGTGACGGTGGAGCGGCGGGTGCGCCGGCACCACCATCGCGTGTGGTCGCGGGTGCTGCGGCGCTCGGTGACCTTCACCGCCCGCGGGCGGCACATGACCGTGCGCACGCGCAAGCGCGGCAGCTATCGCGTGACGGTCCGGCTGACCGGCGCGAAGACGGTCCGGCG
>JAICIE010000244.1 GCA_025924515.1 Jatrophihabitans sp.
GAGATCACGACGCAGACCAAGATCAGCAGACTGGCGGAGTTGTGGCTCCGCGACATTGATGAGTCCGATCGTGCCATTCGTACGAAGATCACCTACCGGGACGTGTGGGATCGGTGCCTCGCTGCGTCGATCGGCGAGCTGCGGATCGGGACGTCCGTGTGTCCGGTGTGGACAGGGTGATCCGGGAGATCCGGGAGCGACGGGGACCGGAGAGAGCGCGACATTCCAAGATCGTGCTTTCGGGCATCTTCGGCGTGGCGGTCCGCCACGACGCGCTTGACGCCAATCCGGTGCGGGAGCTGAGTCGGTCCCGGAAGAAAAAGCCGCAACTGGCCGTCGAGCTGACTGATGAGAGCGTGGCAGGCCTTCGAGAGCATTTGTATGCTTCGCCGGACGCGCACAAGCACGACCTCGTCGACCTGGTGGACGCGCTCTCCGGGCTCGGGTGTCGCATCGGCGAGCTGCTCGCGCTTGATTGGACGAAGGTTGACGCGGAAGCCGGAACACTGCGCATCGAGGGAACGGTGATCCGCGTGCCGGGTGAGGGGTTGATCGTCCAGCCGCACACGAAGTCGAAGGCGGGTATGCGCACGATCCATCCGCCGGGTGCTGGACTTGTTCCGGCGTCGGCACGCTGGCGCGCTCGGTGAGTGGATCTTCCCGTCGACTCGGCTGACGTTGCGAGATCCGGACAACACTCGGGCGAGGCTGCGCGACGTCGTGCGGGGGACACCATGGGAGGGCCTGCATCCGCATGCGTTCCGGCACTTGGTCGCCACTCGATTGGATCAGGCAGGGCTGTCCGCGCGGGAGATCGCCGACTATTTGGGGCACGAGCGGATCTCCATGACACAGGACGTCTACATGTCGAGGCAGACGACGGGAGTCGCTGCGGCGGCTGCGCTGGACCGGCTCGGGCCCAACGAAAGCGCGGGGTAAACGTGGGGTCGATCATGGGCGGATCGGAGCGCGAGCCTCTGACTTGCGGTGTTGCGCCCCCGGCAGGACTCGAACCTGCGGCCTAGCGATTAGAAGTCGCTTGCTCTATCCGGCTGAGCTACGGGGGCCGGGCGCCGGTGGGCGTCAGTGAGCAGCCTAGCGACGACCGGCCACCTACCCGCGCTTAGCTCGTCGACGCATCCAGCGGGCTCAACGGGGCAGATCTCCGCCGGATGAACGCGCCGTGCGATAGCACGAAACCCCGACAATCCTCAGTTTCGACCGGATGAGACGGGCCGGTTGTGCACAGCACCCCGGTCATCCACATGTCGATCATGGTCTGCTACCCGGAGGTGCTGCTCGTCGCGCAACCTGGGTGACGCCGGTCGAGGGGCCGGCGACCCGCCGCGGAGGGCGGGACAGCAGCGCAGGAGGGTATGTGATCATGAGAGAGACACCGGTAACTGTGGTCGGAACGCTGGTCAGTGACATGCGCCCGCGCCGGGTTGGTCCCGACGCGGCGCTCGTACTCAATTTCCGGGTCGCCTGTAACGAGCGTCGGTTCGACAAGGCGTCCGAGTCATGGGTGGATGGAGAGAGCTTGTATCTGTCGGTGAGCTGCTGGCGCCGGCTTGCCGAGAACGCTGCCTCCCTGGTCAAGGGCGACCCGGTGATCGTCAGAGGGAAACTGCGCACCCGGGAGTGGACCACCGAACAGGGCGAGCGCCGATCGGTCGTCGAGCTGGAAGCCAACTCGATCGGGCCGGATCTGGCTCGCTGCGCCGTCACCGTGCGTAAGCAGCGTGCGGCGGAGCCTTCGCGTTCCGTGAACCAGGACGCCGCGGCACCACCCCCGCAGGATCCGTCAGACCTGCTCGACACAACCGACTCACCGTACGAAGTGAGCTTGTCCGACTTCGCGGAAGCCGCCGGCCCGCTGGTGCCCGTGCCCGCTTGAGTGACGAACGGGGTCGGGCGGCGGTCGGCCGCGCTGCCCGGCCCTGGCGGCGACCTCTACGATCGCGGCCGTGGCGGAGTTCATCTACACCATGAAACAGGTGCGTAAGGCGCACGGCGACAAGGTCGTCCTCGACGGTGTCACCCTCGCTTTCTATCCCGGCGCGAAGATCGGCGTGGTCGGGCCCAAC
>JAICIE010000245.1 GCA_025924515.1 Jatrophihabitans sp.
CACACCCCGCCGGAGACGCCGCAGTCCAGGTATCCGATGCCGCTGCGGGCGAGTAGTTCGGCGTGCACCTGATCTTCGGTATAGCGCGAGTTACCGCCATCGACGAGAAGATCACCGTCAGCGAGCAACCCGGCGAACTGGGTCACCGTGTCCCGGGTCGCTTCGCCGGACGGCACCATGATCCACACGTTGCGTGGTGCTTCCAGGCGGTCGACCAGTTCCGCCAAGGAGTCGACGTCGCGGGCTCCGGCGCTGCGGGCAAAGCCGAGGACTTCGATGCCGGCAGCTCGCAGTCGGTCGCGCATGTTGGAACCCATCTTGCCGAGTCCGACGAGCCCGAGTTGCACGACGCATCCTCCCAAATAGTGCGGGCTCTTACCGTAGCGGCGGGTGTGGCAGCTCGGGGTTTGGGCACCTGTTGCGGTGGGTATCCACTGGCCTGATGTTTGGATCTTCTCTTTTAGAGAAAACATCAGTAGCAGTAGTAGGTGCTGTGTGCGGTGTGGATGCCCGCCATCTGTCCAGCTCCGTCGGTGTGGTGCGGTGTGGACAGCATCTCTTGTCATTCGTGACGCGTACTGGCCGACGGTGGACTGCGGCGGGCCGCAGGCGCGGGATGCACAGCGGTTCGCAGTTATCCACAGAGTTATCCTCAGGTGTGGGTAGATCGGTTACTCGTTGTATGTGGTTCGCGGCGCGCCAATTATGAGAACAGTGACGGTTGCGCCGGCCAGTCAGTTCGCGCAGTTTGTACAGCCATGCCTACACACGGTCAAACCGGTCTGGTGATCCCGGTGCCGGCGGCGGATGCGCTGCTGGCGTCGGTAGGAACTCGGTACCCGGGCACCGTGCGCGATGGTCTGCCGGCGCACGTGTCACTGCTGTATCCGTTCGTTGTCGCCGTCGAGCTCGACGAGCGCGTCACCACCGCGTTGCATGAGCTGTTCGTCGAGCAGGTGCCGATCGCGGTCGCCTTCCTCGAGTGCTACCGGCGCGGCGGGTTCGTGGCATTGCGTCCTGATCCGAGCGATGGGCTCACCGAGCTGCTGCGCAAGACCCATCGCAAGTGGCCGGACGTGCTGCCCTACAAGGGTGTCTACGGCGACGTCGAGCCGCACTTGACGGTCGCTCTGCGCTGCTCGGAACAGACGGCTGTGCGGATCGAGCAGGAGGTGACCGCCGAGCTGCCGATCCGCGCCGAGCTGCGCGAGGCGTGGCTGCTCGCCTTCGAGGGACAGTGGGCATTGCGCGGCCGGTTCGATTTCGGCGGCCGGTAGCTCGGCCCACCTTCTCTAGGTGTTCCCGGCGAGGACGCGGGCCTTGCGAGCCTGGTCTGTTCGCCTGCCGTGGCCCTATCGCTTCGTTGGTTGGCCGACGGCGGATCGTCCCAGCAGCGCGCGAGCACGGCCCAACCCCTCGCGAGCTCCTCAACCGTCAGTTGCCCGGGAGGTGGGATAGAGCATTCGGTCGGACTGCCTGGGCGTTCCGGCGTGGCGCCCAGGCGATCCGACCGATAGTTAAAGTGTGCCGGGCGGTGCTGTCAGGCACATGGGGGTTGCCCCCCATTACGACCCTGGGTCGCACCCTGAGGCCGTCAGGATCAGGATCGGGCGCGCTGTTTGATCCGGGAGGTGAGTTCCTGCACCTGGTCGTAGGTGCGACGGCGTTCGGCCATCTCCTTGCGGATCTTGCGGTCGGCGTGCATGACCGTGGTGTGATCGCGGCCGCCGAAAATCTGGCCGATTCTGGGTAACGACAGATCAGTCAGCTCGCGGCACAGGTACATGGCGATCTGCCGGGCCTGCGCGACGTGTTTGGTCTTACCCGGTCCGCACAGGTCTTCGATGGTGAGGCCGAAGAACTCCGCGGTCACCGCCATGATGTTGGGGGCACCGATCTCGTGCGCCTGGTCGTCGGGGATGAGGTCGCGCAGCACGATCTCGGCGAGCTGGTTGTCGACGGGTTGGCGGTTCAGCGATGCGAATGCGGTGACCCGGATCAGCGCGCCCTCCAGCTCTCGAATGTTGCGTTCGATCCGGGCGG
>JAICIE010000246.1 GCA_025924515.1 Jatrophihabitans sp.
GTGGTTTGGGGGGGGGCCGGCCCCTGCCGCCCCCCGCCCCCACCACCGGTCTCGGGGTCGAGTGGAGTCCTGGGTGGAAGACGCGAGACGCGATGCCCGGGTAGTCGAGGGCGAACCCTGCGGAGTCGACGAGGAGCTCACATTCGAACTCGAAGGCGGGGGCGTCGTAGCGAAACCTCGAGGCGTTGTGATCGTCGGTGAGTCGTTCGTAGGTCTGCTCGAGCCGCTCGACCTCCGCGGTCGCCGCGCGAACGCGCACCTGCAAGGGACACGCCGTCCGCGTTGCGGTGGACGAACACCGTCTCGAAGCCCACCCGAAGCCCTCGATGCTCCCATACGGCCGCCGAGGGAAGCTGTGCGCTCAACGTTCTCCAGTGCTCGGACGGCGCTTGCTCGAAGGGACACGGGTCAGCTCCATGACCCAGTTGGTGATCCAGCTCTGGCTGGAGGAGAACTGGAACGCCTGTGCCCAACGAGCACGTCCGGGTCCGAGGTCCTCCCAGCGGAAACGACAGTCCATGAGGATGCCGTCCACGGTGTCGTTCCCGAAGAACGTCCCGGTACCTCCGATGAAGATCCCGGTCATCACCGGGTCCAGACGACCGAGTGCCCTGGTGGACGTCCACCAGATCCTCCACTGCTTCTCGGCGGGGTCGTAGAGCCGAAGTGTGAACCCCTGCCACGGCCCGAGCGGAGCATCTGACGGCGACGTGAACAGGTCGTGGTGCCCGAGTCCACCGAAGATCGGCTCGACGTGCACGCTGGTCGAGAAGGTCTGCCAGTGACTGCAGCTCGGGTCGTTCGGATGGTCGAGTCGACGGTTCTCGACGTTCCAGTCACCGAAGAGGAAGTCGAAGTCGTGGCGGCCGTCCACGGGCGCTGCGGTCATGGTCCTAGAGCATGCGGGCATCGATGGGACTCGTGGAGCATTCGACAGACGGCGAAGGGCCGCCGTCAGGGCTTTCCACCGGTTGGATGTGGGCCCCGGCCCGCTGCTGGGCCGACGCCGGCTGAGCCTCGGCGCGTCGGCAGGCACCCTCTCCAGCATTCCGGCCAGGACGAATCGTGTCGTGAGGGCCGTCGGTGAGGCCATCGTTGGCGACCCTGGGCGATCTTTCGTCCGTAGCCAAGGAGAACACATGGTCATCAAGCGGAGGTCGGCGGCTGCTGCGGCGACGGCGGCAGCGGCCCTGGTCTCGCTCGCCGCCTGCGGCGGCGGTTCCGGCAGCAGCACCGCCAACGGTAGCCAGGCGGCGACCAAGAAGGGCGGGACGCTGTACTACCTCACCCAGCGCCCCACCGAGCACTGGGACCCGCAGCGGACCTACATCGGTCGTGACATCGCCGACGCGAGCCGGCTCTTCTACCGCAGCCTGGTCACCTACCCGGTGACGAGCGACCCGAAGAAGGCCGTCACGCCGGTTCCGGACCTGGCGACCGACACCGGCAGGTCGAGGAACGACGCGAAGGTGTGGTCGTTCACCCTCAAGGACGGCATCAAGTGGCAGGACGGCAAGCCGGTCACCTGCGCCGACCTGAAGTACGGCGTCTCACGGACGTTCGCGACCGACGTGATCACCGGCGGCCCGAACTACATCCTGGGCTTCCTGGATGTACCGCACGCCAGGAGTGGGCTGCCGCTGTACGACGGGCCGTACAAGAACGACCACGTGGCGGACTTCGACAAGGCGGTGACCTGCAGCAGCGACAACAAGACGATCACCTACCGGTTCAACAAGCCGTGGCCGGACTTCCCGCTGGCGGTCGCGTCGCTCGCCTGCTTCGACCCGTACCGCAAGGATCAGGACCAGGGCGACAAGTCGAACTTCGCGATCTTCTCCGACGGCCCGTACAAGCTGCAGGGCACCTGGGACACCAACAAGGGCGGCACGTTCGTCCGGAACGCACAATGGGATCCGCAGACCGACGGGAACCGCAAGGCGCTTCCTGACAAGGTCGTGTTCACCCAGGGCCTGAGCAACGAGGTCATCGCGGGTCGGCTGATCTCGGACTCCGGCAACGACAA
>JAICIE010000247.1 GCA_025924515.1 Jatrophihabitans sp.
GGCGCTGAAGGGCGATGACCTGAACGAGATCAAGGCGGCGCAGGAGGAGCTGAGCAGGACCTTCGGCGAAGCGGGCCAGTCGTTCTACGCGCAGAGTCAGGGTTCGCCGGCCGGAGAGGCCGGTGCGCCGGGAGGCCAGCCGGGTGAGCCCGCCGCCAGCGGAGCTCCCGCCGACGACGTGGTCGAAGCCGACTACGAGATCGTGGACGAAGCGAAGAAGTAAGTCGGAAACCTGACGGGCGCCGCCGGTGTCAATTGATTGGACCGGCGGCCCCGACAGGGTCGGTCACCGTTTCATTCCTCCCAGCAGGACATCAGAGCATGGCAACAGCATCTTCTCGCGCGCGGCTCGGTGCCGCGGTCGTGGTCGCATTCCTGTGCGGCCTCGTGTTCGCGTCGGGCTTCGACCTGACACGGTTCGGCTTTGCCCAGCAGGGCACGGCGGGCGCCAAGGTGGCGTCGTCCCAGGTGCAGTCGCTCGCCGAGACCGGCAGCGCCTTCGAGGCGATCGCCGACCACGTCACGCCGAGCGTCGTCTCCATTCACACCCAGACCGTGCGCACCAGGCCGCGCATGCGCGGCGGCCCGCCAGGCAGCGCCCCCGGAATCGAGGATTTCTTCCGCCAGTTCGAGCAGCAGGCGCCGCGCGAGCAGGTGCAGGAAGCCAGCGGTAGCGGCTTCATCGTCTCCAAGGACGGTTACATCCTCACCAACAACCACGTCGTCGCCGACGCGGACAAGGTAACGGTCACGCTGCTCGACAAGCGCAGCTTCGAAGCGAAGGTGATCGGCCGCGACCCCACCACCGACGTGGCAGTGATCAAGATCGATGGCAGCAACCTCCCGGTGGCCACGCTCGGCGACGACAACGTCGCTCGGGTCGGTCAATGGGTGGTGGCGATCGGGAACCCGCTGGGACTCGATTTCACGGTCACGGCCGGGATCATCAGCGCCAAGGGCCGTCCGCTGCCGGGGCTGCTGCCTGACCACTATGCAATCACCGACTACATCCAGACGGATGCAGCCATCAACCCGGGCAACTCGGGCGGTCCACTGGTGAACATCCGCGGTGAGGTGATCGGCATCAACAGCGCGATCGCCAGCCAGACGGGCTACTACGCTGGCTACGGCTTCGCCATCCCGGTGACGCTGGCGAAGGAGGTGATGAATGACCTCATCAAGTACGGCAAGGTGCAGCGCGCGGTGATCGGCGTCGCCATCAAGGATGCGACGGCCGCCGACGCCAAGGCGGCAGGGCTGAACGAGGTGACCGGCGTCCTGGTTTCCGGCTACAGTTTCGAACCCATGGAGGACTGCCCGGCGAAGCGGGCGGGCATCCAGCCGGGTGACGTGATCATCGCTGCGGACGGCAAGCCGACCGATCGCATGAGCACCCTGCAGCGGATCGTGCGCGAGCACAAGCCCGGCGAGACGATGTCGTTCGAGGCGATGCGGTTCGGCTCGAAGAAGACCTTCGATGTCAAGCTCGCGCCGGCACCGGATGCGGAGCAGCAGGTGGCCGACGCATCGAGCGCGGGGCCGGAGGCAAACCCGGCATCGCGGTCGTTCGACAAGATCGGCATCTCGGTCGAGCCGGTGTCGCCGGATCTCGCCGCGCGTGCTCGGCTAGCAAGCCAGTATCGGTCGGGACTGCTGGTAAGCGACGTGAAGCCGACGGGTCCGTCGTACGGCAAGCTCTTCTCGGACCAGACGGTGCTGCTCCAGGTGATCAACCCCGGCCCGCGGCGTGACCTGAAGTCGCCCGCCGACCTGGATGCCGTGCTGTCGCGGCTCAAGAACGGCGATCTGGTGACGTTCATGGTGTACTACCTCGGCCAGCTGCAACATAACGCGGCACCGCTGGCGGTCCCGGTGATGATTGGTGGGTTAGCCTCTGCGCGCTGTGATCTAGTAAACAAACGGGGGCCGACGGTGGGTCTGCCGCCGTTTCTTATCCCGAGAGACCGCAGTA
>JAICIE010000248.1 GCA_025924515.1 Jatrophihabitans sp.
CTCAGTCGCGTACTCGGCTACCTCGTTGTGCTCGGCAACGAAAGCGCTGATCTCGCCTTTATGCGCCAGGAACTCCTCGCTGGCGAAGTAGCGTTCCTTGAGGATGTACCGGACTACCCGAATCAGAACCCAGGCGGCGAGCACACAAAGGATGAAGATCAAGAAGCCCATTTGCGCCTCTCCCCGTTGGGACCGACAAGCCGATGGCCGAAGCGAACTATGCCTACGGCGGGTAATCAGGCTCTTCGCACCTGTAGTGGGGTCACGACAGGTTCGGGTGGCTGAGCCCGCCGCCGATGAGCAGCATGCGTAGCCGGTAGTTGTCGCGGTTGCGGAAGCCTCGGGCGATGCGTCGATGAAGCTCGATCAGTCCGTTGATCGCTTCGGTGCCGCCGTTGCTCGCGCGCCGGGTTTCGAAGTAGGCCAGGAACGCTTCGCGCCATTGTTTCAATGTCTTGCCGAGCCGTTTGATCTCGGGGATCGGGCAGGTCGGGAACGAGGCGAGGACCTGTTCGGCGATCTTCCTGCCGTCGCTGAGCCGCTCGGTGTTGTAGGCGGTGCGGAGCTGCTGCGCGCATCGCCAGGCGACCTCTACCTCGACGTGTCGCTCATCTGCGGTGAACGCTTTGGCGAGCCGAGTCTTCTGCTTGTCGGTGAGCTTCTCCTCTCCGCAGCGCAGCACGTTGCGGATGCCGTAGAGCGGATCGCCGGACCGGCCGCGATGGCCGTGGATCTCCTGCTGGACGCGGCGGCGGACCTCATCGACGGCGTGGGTGCCGAGCTTAACGATGTGAAAGGCGTCGAGCACGGCGATGGCGTCCTCGAGCTCGTCATCGAGGGCGTTCTTGTAGCCGTGGAACGGGTCCAGGGTCGCGACCTGGACGCCGGCGCGGAAGGCGTCGTTGCGCGACCGGAGCCACTGCGCGTAGACCGCGCCGGAGCGGCCAGGGACCAGGTCGAGCAACCGAGCGCGGGTCTTTCCCTTGCGGTCACGGGAGAGATCGACCATTCCGGTGAGCTCTTTCGGTCCGCGGCCTCCGTCAGTGGCCGGCTTGGTGGACACGTGATGCCACACGTGCTCATCGACACCGAGCACGCTGACCCCGCCGAAGCGAGACTCGTCGTCGGCCATCATCTCCAACAGTGGCTTGACCGATCGCCACACCGTCCGCCACGTCGTGCCGAGTTGACGAGCCAGCCCAGCCACCGAAGCGTGTTCCCGTCGCAGCTGACGCACCGCCCACCACCGCGCCCGCGTGGACAGCAACGCCCGCGGCGCCGCGACATCCTCAGCGCGTTCGGTGAAGGTCCCGACAGCGCACGCCGGCTCCGGGCACGACCAGGTCCGCTTGCGCCAGTGCAGCCGCACCGGCCGGCCGAAGCACGGCGTATCGATCAGGACGTGCGTCCGGCGTCCATGACTGACCGCGACCACCCCGCACGCCGGGCACCCCATCGGACCCCGCGGGGACTCCACCGTCACGGTCAACCGCTGCCGGCCGCCGGCGACCGCGACGACACGGACCCCGGGCAGACCGACCAGCAGATCGCAGTTGACGCAGTAACCGTCAGCGGACGTACGGGCACAACAGACCGTATGGTCGGGCATCGTCGAGGTCCTCGCGGAGCAGGTTGCTTGGTCGCTCCTGATCCTGAGGACCTCGACCCCTCACCCCCGGCAACCACACGCCCGGCGTGTCACGCCCAGCCCCACCGCAAGTACGCAGAGCCGCATTAGGGCTCTGACCTGCACGAACGCGCCCGAAGGGTCAACCGCGGACAACCAGAAACAGCCGCCTGTGCCAGTTCAAATCCCACCTC
>JAICIE010000249.1 GCA_025924515.1 Jatrophihabitans sp.
GGCGATCTACGCCGAAGACACCCTTCGAGCGCTGGACATCGACGCGCTCGTGAACGAGACCAGCACCTTCCTCCGCGACTTCTGCGATGAGGTCCTGGAGGCCGAGGGCCCGGTCACCCGATCGACCGCGGTGCCGGTGTCCCCGGATTTAAGCAATTCCGACCTGAGTGACCTTCGATTCCTCGGGGGCACCGCGCTTCGCGGAATGACGGCGAATCCCGTCGGCGTCCTGGTCATCGGCGACACGCAACCGCGCACCCTGCGCATTCAAGAGCTCGCGACCCTGCACCGCCTGGGTCACGTCGTCGAGCAACTGATGAGCTTCCGCGCGGAGCTGCGCCGCGGGGCCGAGATTCAGCGAAGCTTTCTCGTCGGCGCCGAACCGAGCGTGCCGGCATGGGAACACGCGTCCATCTGCCTCGCGGCGAGCCAGGTGGGCGGCAGTTTCCTCGACTGGTACACCGACGCGGACTCCCGGTTGCTGCTGACCATGGCCGACGTCATGGGCAGCGGCGTGGGCGCCGGGCTCCTGGCGGCCACCGTGCGAGCGGTCATCCGGAGCACGACCGCGGCGCACGGATTCCGCGGCGCGATCGACAACGCCGCGGGCCTGCTCAGGTCGGACCTGGAAGCGGCCGGCGCGCTGTGCACGCTGTTCTACGCGCGCTGCGCACCCGGCGGGGCCATCGAGTACGTCAGCGCAGGAAACGCCCACGGCTTCGTCGTCAGCCGAGGGCGTACGCCGCGCTCGCTCGGCAGCGGGTTGCCGCTCGGCCTCATCACCGGTCAGCGCTGGGAGGCCACGAGCGTCCAGCTGTCGACGGACGAGGTGCTCCTGGTCGTCAGTGAGGGCGTACTCGGCCTCTACGGCGGGCTCGAGTCGACATTGGTGGCAGCCCAACTCGCCATGCACCAGTGCGACGGTCTCAAAGAACTGCCTGCGCGGTTGACCTCGCGGGCGAGGGCGTCGCGCCGTCCCCACGACCTCACGGTCGTCGCGCTCCGCCCGCGCGCAGCCTGAGTTCGCGGCTCGGGCGCCGGCAGCCGCTGGGGTCCATCTCCGGCTGCCCGGCCGCAGGAGCCTTCCGCCTCAACTTTTCCCGCAGCGGCCGATCCCGCTTGTGTGGCAGCGCAGCAGGCTCCGGGGTCGGAGGGGCCCAGGACACGCGTCGCGACCGCATCACCGTGACCGTTTCCTAGCCGCGAAAGGGACGAACGCGTGGGGAAGTTCGCCCTCGTGCCCGGCGTGTCCGGAGCATTGCAAGACGCCGCCTTCGCTCTCGAGGCGGAAATCTTCGGCGCCCGATACGGCGTCTCCTATCCCGACCACGTCCTCGAGTTCTCGGATTACCACTTCAATTCCGTCTTCGTCGCCGTTGTGGACCAGGACGGCGAGGTGGCCGGGATGATGCGCTGGATCGTGCCCGGCCACGCCGGACTCAAGACCTTAAACGAAGCAGCCCGAGCTCCCTGGTTCGTCGACTCGACGCGGGCGGCCGACGCCGTCGGGATCGATCCCGCCCGCACCTGGGACGTCGCGAGTCTCGTGGTTCGGCCGGGCCTCGGCAGCGACCGGACCGTCGTGACTGCCGCGATGTACCACGCACTGGCCGTGGCCGTGCGCCGCAACGGCGTTCGATCGCTGCTGATGACCGTCGACGAACGAGTGCGCAGAATTCTCGAGGTGCTCGGCATCTCCGGACGCGCGCTACCCGGCGCCAAGCCGCTCCCCTTCTGCGGATCGCCC
>JAICIE010000250.1 GCA_025924515.1 Jatrophihabitans sp.
GGCCCGTCCGGCGTGGGTAAGACCGAGCTGTCGAAGACGCTGGCCGAGTTCCTGTTCGGCGACGACGACGCCCTGATCCAGCTGGACATGTCCGAGTTCCACGACCGGTACACCGTGTCGCGGCTCGTCGGTGCCCCTCCCGGCTACGTTGGCTACGACGAGGGCGGCCAGCTCACCGAGAAGGTGCGCCGCAAGCCGTTCAGCGTTGTGCTGTTCGACGAGGTCGAGAAGGCACACCCGGACGTGTTCAACACGCTGCTGCAGGTGCTCGAAGACGGTCGGCTCACCGACGGCCAGGGCCGCATCGTGGACTTCAAGAACACGGTGCTGATCCTGACCACCAACCTCGGCACGCGCGACGTGTCCAAGGCGGTCGGGCTCGGGTTCGCCTCGTCCAACGACGAAGCGAGCAACTACGAGCGGATGAAGCTGAAGGTCAACGACGAGCTCAAGCAGCACTTCCGGCCGGAGTTCCTCCACCGTATCGACGACATCATCGTGTTCCACCAGCTCTCGCAGGAGGAGATCGTCTCCATCGTCGATCTGATGGCGGCACGGCTGGATGTCCAGATGCGCAACAAGGACATGGGCCTGGAACTCACCGACGCGGCGAAGAACCTGCTCGCCAAGAAGGGCTACGACCCGGTGCTGGGTGCCCGGCCGCTGCGCCGCACCATTCAGCGCGAGATCGAGGACTCGCTGAGCGAGAAGATCCTGTTCGGCGAGCTCGAGCCGGGTCAGATCGTGGTGGTGGACACCACGCCCGAGGATCCGATGAAGAAGGACGGGCCGGAGAAGTTCACCTTCCGCGGCGAGCCCAAGCCGGCCCTCGTGCCGGACGCCCCGCCGGTGAACATCACCGCGGAGTAGCGACAGCACGACAAGCGGGGCCGGGCGTAGTTCGCCCGGCCCCGCTTCGTGCGTCGCGGCTGCCCGATCAGCAGATCGCCTGGATGAAGAACGAGGTGTCGTGCGGCGTCACGCTGCCGACCTGCTCGTGGATGTAGACCGTTGCCGCGTTCGGGTGGCTGAAGGTCGGGCCGACCGCGACCGGCCAGTTGAACGCGTACGGCGTCACCTGGAAGTGGCACTTGGAGACGTCGCGGTCGAAGTTCACCTGGTAGTTCCCGGTGCTGTTGTGCGTCGTCGACAGCACCCGGCCGGTGGTGTACGTCAACGTGCCGTCGCCCTGCACATAGGCAGCCATCTGTGGCGCGTAGTAGCCGTTGACGTTGATCACCAGGTGCGCCGGGCCGAGGGTGTTCCGTGCGGTCAGGACCTTGCCGGTACCCGGGCCGAGCTGGAGCGTGGCGCCGGTGGTCACGTTGACGCCCTTCGCGTAGTACAGCGTCCCGTACCCGTCAGGGGTGCCGGTCGGGTACACCGCGAAGGAACCGTTGCGCGCCGCCGACACCGAACTCACCCGCGCGCTGATGGCGGTCGCGCTGGCGGGAATCCCGCAGCCGCCGCTCTGGCCACCCTGGGCGGGGAAGCCGGCGGTGCCGACCACGTAGAAGCTGCGTGTGCCGCCGTTCGGGATCTTCCCGCCCGCGACGGACGTGTTGACGATGCGGCAATCCTTGAGCGGCACGTAGACCGATTCGGGCGTCGCGGACGCCGTGACGGCGTGCGGCGCCATGCCACCGGCCGGCACTGCCGATCCGGACGAGGCCGGGCCGTTGGGCTTCGCGGGCGA
>JAICIE010000251.1 GCA_025924515.1 Jatrophihabitans sp.
CCCAGGTCGGTGTACCAGCGCACGCGCTCGTCGATCCAGTACTGGTGCCAGCTCTCGTCCGTCCCCGGCTCGACGAAGAACTCCATCTCCATCTGCTCGAACTCGCGAGTGCGGAAGATGAAGTTGCCCGGGGTGATCTCGTTGCGGAAGCTCTTGCCCTGCTGGGCGATCCCGAACGGCGGCTTCTTGCGCGATGACGTCATCACGTTGAGGAAGTTGAGGAAGATGCCCTGTGCGGTCTCCGGCCGCAGGTAGTGCAGCCCGGACTCGTCCTCGATCACGCCGAGGTAGGTCTTGAGCATCATGTTGAACTGCCGCGGCGCTGTCCAGGCACCGCGCGTGCCGCAGTTCGGGCAGGCGACCTCCGCGAGGTCGACGCTGTCGGGATCGACGTCCTTCTTCTTCGCCGCGACCGCCTCCTGCAGGTGGTCGGCACGGAACCGCTTGTGGCAGGACTGGCACTCCACCAGGGGGTCGGTGAACGTCGAGACGTGCCCGGACGCCTCCCAGGTGCGCCGCGGCAGGATCACCGAGGAGTCCAGGCCGACGACGTCGTCGCGGCTGGTGACGACCGCGCGCCACCACTGGCGCTTGAGGTTCTCCTTGAGCTCGACGCCCAGCGGGCCGTAGTCCCAGGCCGACCGGGTGCCGCCGTAGATCTCGCCCGAGGGATAGACGAAGCCCCGCCTCTTGCAGAGGGAGACGACGGTGTCCAGGACGTTGGCGGACTTCTTGGCCATGTGGCTCTCGCTTCCCGGCTGCGCCGGCTGGCTGACGGCGAAGCCCCCAGCCTAACGACGCCCGCTCAGCCGGGCTCGCGCGCCCTCGGCTCGTTCGGGACGCCGCCCGGTGGCACGGTCTCGTAGGCGGTCGGCTCGTCGAGCGCCCGCGACAGCAGGGGTACGGCGGTCACCTTCACGTCGTACGCCGAGAGCGCACGGCGGTAGCTGCCGACGTTCGCCCACGTCGTGGTGATCGACCACAGCTCCGGGTCGTCGACGTTGCGGCCGAGCCGCCCTTCGACGTACCCGGGTCTGGCCGCGAGAGCCGCGAGCGCCTCGTACGCCTCGGACCGGAAGCGGTCGGTCTCCGCCGGCCCGACACGGAACCGGGTCACCACGAACACGCCCCGACCCTACGTGTCGACCTGGCGCGTCTGGCGGCGAAGACCCGCCGAGCTGGCGCATCTGGCGGTCACAGCGCGCCGAGTTGGCGCGTCTGGCGATCGGCTGGTCGCCAAACGCGCCAACTCGGGCCGTTTGTGTCGCCAAACGCGCCAACTCGGCCCGTTCGCGTCGCCAGACACGACAACTCGGCGCTTGACAATGGTTGTCATTTGCGATGAGAATGATTGTCATGACAGTGCGAGGGCGTCGGGTCGCAGGGCGGTGGCGGCGTCGCCTGCTGCCGGTCCTCGCCCTGCTGGTCGGCGCGACGGTGCTGACCGGCTGCCGTCCCGACCACGACCGCGGGGTCGAGGTGGTCGCGTCGTTCTACCCCCTCCAGTTCGTCGCCCAGCGGGTCGCCGGGGGGCACGCGCACGTGGTGAACCTGACCCGGCCCGGCAAGGAGCCGCACGACCTGGAGCTGACCGTGTGGCAGACCGGGTCGCTGGCGGACGCCGACGTGGTGCTGTACGAACGTGGCCTCCAGCCCGCCGTCGACGACGCCGTCGACTCCACCGAGCCGCACAGC
>JAICIE010000252.1 GCA_025924515.1 Jatrophihabitans sp.
GACGACCGTGCAGGACCGCGGCCGTCCCGGGTTCGCGCACCTCGGCGTGCCACCGTCAGGAGCGGTGGACGCGAACGCGCTCGAGCTCGGCAACCGCCTCGCCGGGAACGCGCGCGGCGCGGCGGCTCTCGAGACAACGCTCGACGGCCCGACGCTGCGTTTCGACGGCCCGGCGACGGTCGCCCTGACCGGAGCGAAGACCCCTGCACCCCATGGCGTCTGCGTCTCGTTCGAGCGCGGCGACGTGCTGGAGGTGGGACGGTGCCTGGCCGGTGTGCGCGCCTACGTCTGCGTCCGCGGCGGGATCGACGTCGAGCCGACGCTCGGGAGCCGCTCCACCGACCTCATGACCGGGCTCGGGCCGGCGCCGCTGCGCGCCGGCGACGTCCTCACCGTCGGCCCGGAGCCCGAGCGGCCTGCGAGCCCGCAACCCGCTCGGTCTCCGGAGCTACCGGCCGAGCCGGTGCTTCGCGTGAGCCTCGGCCCGCGCGATGACTGGTTCGTACCCGCTGCACGCGAGGCGCTCTGCTCGCAGCCGTGGCGAGTCAGCGCGTCTTCGAACCGCGTCGGCGTCCGCCTCGAAGGGCAGCCGCTCGAACGCGCGCGGACCGGCGAGCTCCTGTCGGAAGGGCTCGTCACGGGAGCGCTGCAAGTGCCCTCCTCCGGGCAGCCGATCCTGCTCCTTCAGGACCATCCGACGACGGGTGGCTACCCCGTGATCGCGGTCGTCCACTCGGATGACCTGTGGCTCGCCGGGCAGCTCGCGCCGTCGCAGTACGTGCGTTTTGCTCTTGCCGCCTGCACTTCGAACCCGACCTCTTGAAAACGTCGATCCCCGTCCTTACCCGAGCGGAATCTGCTGCCCGCCCGCAGGGGCCCGGCGCGTTGACGTGATGCCAGCAGTCAAATACAACCTGATACATGGGATGGCGTGAACGCGACTACGCGAGATTCACCAAGCAGGAATGGGACGCCTACACCGGCCACAGCGCACCCGGTTCGTCGAGACGCATCCGCCGCTCGTCATCTCGAAGACCCGTTGGGCTGTCGCTTCTCGCCGCCGTTGCAATCTCCGGCGCCGCGACCGTGCTCTTCTAGGTCGGGTCACATAAGCTCATTCCTGAACTCGCGCCCACTCCACGTACCGTCGCCAGGTTTGATTTCGACTCCACGCGCGCCCGCGCCTTCAGCCAGAAACAAGGTCATCGGAATCCGCTGGCGGACGACAGACCTCGCCCCTGCTGCCCAGGCGGGCCGCATCTGCGTAACGGACCCGCGCCATGGGCGAATCTGTGCCAGCTACGTCGTCGGTGAACGACCCGCTGACACGCTCACCCGTCGCATCGAGCTCCTCGGCCTAGGCGTCGTGAGCAACGGATAGGTCTACGCCGCCGTCCGAGCCCGATCATGGCCATCTCGAGGGCCGCACGTTGCCTTTGGGGCGAACAACCTGGGAGCGTGCTATTGCCTTCTGTGCGGACTAGGACTACCGTCAGCGATGTGGTCTCAAGTCAGCAGAATCGTCTGGCGCGTCCTCGGGCCGTTCCTCTGCGCGGTATAGCGGTTGCCGTTTCATTGGTTCTTATGCTTGCGC
>JAICIE010000253.1 GCA_025924515.1 Jatrophihabitans sp.
AGCAGCGCAGTGCCGCCTGGCGGCCTGCCCAAGTCGACGGTGTGTCCGTCACGAACGGCGGTGATCTCGCCGGAATCCTGGTTTTGCTCGACGAGGACCGCGGTGCTGGCAGCCAGCAGTTGTTCGCCCGGGGCCAGTTGCACCTGTCGTGACGGGATCGCGTCCGCGGCCCCGCTTCGATGTGAGGACCAGTTCAACGTGGCGCGGTAGTAGTACCTGCCGTCGAGCCACCAGGCGCTGTTGTGGTCGAGGCCAACGAGACGGGCTCGGTCGAACTCACCTGGAGCCATCAGTCCGACGGACGAAGAGCGCGCAGGACTCGATCGTGTCTGGCCGGTCGCCTGGTTCAGGACCACGAACGAGACCCGCGCGTCAGGCTTGGTCTCATCGACCCATCCGGCCAGCGGGAGACCGGGGACGGCGAAGAGCGGACCGGGGGTGTGACCGACCCTTGTGGCCGTGCCGTTCTTCCAGGACCAGACCCGGCCGCGAGGATCGGTGAAGACCAGCCCGGCCGTGGTTCTCACGTAACGCATCACGGTTCGGCCGACGTCGACCCGCGCCCTACCGTCGTGGATCACCGAGCCGTCGGCCCAGCTGAGTGCGGCCGGGGGAGACGAGTCGACCGGTTGCGGGGCACGGTCGAGGCCCTGGGAGAGTCCGACCGTCGTGGCCGTGCCCACGAACAGCGTCGCGGCGACGACGCCGACGAGCCGCTTTCTCTTCCGCCGACGCAGCGCTCGGGCACCGGCATGCTCAACGGCGTTCAGGTCGACAGGGTCGAACGAGACCGAACTGGCGCGTTCACGAAGAAGAGTCGAGAGGTCGTCGGTCACAAGAGCTCCTGGAGGTCGTCGCCCAGTCGGGCGCGGAGGGTGCCGAGGGCGGCCGCGACCTGGCTCTTCACCGTGCCCACGGTGGTACCCATCGCTTCTGCTGTTTGGGTCTCGGTGAGGTCGTCGTAGAAGCGCAGCACCAGGGCGACCCGCTGCCGCGGCGGCAGTGCGTCCAGCGCAGCCCAGAGCGCTGCGCCGGTGGCTACGGCGTCGTCATGTGCCGCGACAGGCCGCTCGGGCACACTCCTAGATGGGCGCTCCGAAGACCACGATCGGCGACGGAACCAGGTCAGCGCGGTCGTCGTGATCACCCGCCGGGTGTAGGCCTCGGCGTTCGCGGGGTCGCGCAACCGCGGCCACGCCACGTACGTCTTGGTCAGCGACTCCTGGACCAGATCCTGAGCCAACGAGACGTCGCCGATCATGAGGTACGCCGCGCGCTGCAACGCCGTCGACCGGGCCTCGACAAACTCCGAGAACCCGCGACGCTCGCGCTCGGTCACATCACACCAGATGCGCTGGAAGGCAGAAAGGTTGTGTCAGCCCCATCCCGGCCGACCTGGACCATCCTTCCGCCTCACCCACCGCCTGCCAAGCAGCAATACCCCGCCACCGCAGGCCGCTCATCGGCCATGACAGGACGGATGGCTGGAGCTCTAACGAG